>NZ_JBIVON010000002.1:563683-874164 GCF_044754145.1 Streptomyces sp. NPDC093149 | reverse complement strand
ACATGCTCAGCCGAAGGCCGCTTACGTGCAGGGCAGTTACCGTTCCGAGTGATCAAGTACGAGGAGTCGTTCGGACCCCGAGGTTAAAGATCAAGTTAGGGCGTGTTCCGAAAGTAGCGTCGTCCGCCCGCAGGGCGGGCCAGGCGGCGTTCGGTGCGTGCGATCGCAAGGCGGAGGTCCTCGTGGCGGAGCTACCAGGATTTTTGGCCGACGCCGCGAGCGTGCGTGCTGGACGGCGCGACGGGGCAAAGCTTGCCGGGAGGGGCACTGGAACGGGGCATGGGCATCTGGACCGACACCTTCATCGCGCCCGCGGAGCCGGCTCTGCTTCCGCCCGAGGCCTTCGGGCGCCTCGTGGTCGATCTGGCGCGCGAGCGCCTGGTCCGAACGCCGTGGGCGCTCGTCGCGGGGAATCTCTGCGTCAACGCACGTCTCAACTGGGGCAGTGTCAGCGGGCACGCCCGCTGGAACCGCTCGCCCGTCGGCACGACGCTGCGCACCGAGGAGTACCCGGTGGGCGAGCCGGACGACGACCCGCCGCCCTGGGGTCCCTCGCACGAGGAGGCCCGGCTGCTCGCCGCCGGGGACGCGGTCCTCGACGTACTGCCGGCGCTGCGGGCCGCTCCGTACGGCGCCGAGGACGTCGCCGTCACCTTCGCCCACATGGACTTCGGCAACCGGGCGATCGCCGAGTACTTCCGCTACGAGGACCACCGCACGATGCTCGTCTGCTTCGCCCTGGCACGCCCGCAGCACCGGCCGCTGTCCGCCGACGAGTGCGCGGCCCCCGGCGGGCCGACGCACCCGGTGCGGACCTGCGTCGTCCACACCTTCAAGCACGCGTCCGGAGAGGGCGCGGTACCGGCGCTCGCCTCCGTCGTCTCCCGCCACCTCGGGCCGGACCTGATCAGCGGCAGCACCTGGGGCTGACCCCGCTACGCCGCCCGCTGCCAGGGCCTGCACAGCCCCAGGAAGCAGGCCATCGCGCCCGCCGCGCAGACCAGTTGCACGAGAGCCATCGGGACGGCCGTGTCCTCGCCCGCGATCCCGACGAGCGGCGAGGCGACCGCCCCGATCAGGAACGACGACGTGCCGAGCAGCGCGGAGGCGGACCCGGCCGCGCTCTTCGTACGCATCAGGGCCTGTGCGTTCGTGTTCGGCATCGCGAGCCCCATCGCCGACATCAGTACGAAGAGACCGGCCGCCACCGGTACCAGGCCCACGTCCCCGAGAACCCCGGAAGTCATCAGCAGCAGTGCGGCCGCGGCCAGCACGATGACCGAGAGGCCGAAGGCGAGCGCCTTGTCCAGGCTGATCCGGCCGACCAGCACCTTGCCGTTGATCTGGCCCACGACGATCAGGCCGACCGAGTTGATGCCGAAGAGCAGGCTGAACGTCTGCGGCGAGGCCCCGTAGATCTCCTGCACCACGAACGGCGAGGCGCTCACGTACGAGAAGAGGGCGGCGAAGGCGAGGCTGCCCGCGATCATGTAGCCGGTGAAGACCCGGTCGGCGAGCAGCCCGCGCATGGTGCGCAGCGCGTCGCCGATGCCGCCGGTGTGCCGGTCCTGCGGCGGCAGGGTCTCGTGCAGCCACTTCCAGACGATCAGGGTGAGGACCACGCCGACGACGGTGAGGACGGCGAAGATCCCCCGCCAGTCGGTGAACCGCAGCACCTGGCCGCCGATCAGCGGGGCGACGATCGGCGCGACGCCGGAGATCAGCATCAGGGTGGAGAAGAACCTGGCCATCTCCACGCCGTCGTACATGTCGCGCACCACCGCGCGGGCGATGACGATGCCCGCCGCACCGGCCAGACCCTGCAGGAGACGGAAGCCGATGAGGAGTTCCGTGGTGGGGGCGAAGACACAGATCGCGGTCGCGACGACGTAGATGATCATGCCGAGGATCAGCGGACGGCGTCTCCCCCACCGGTCGCTCATCGGTCCGACGACGACCTGTCCGAGCGCCATGCCGGTGAGGCAGGCGGTGAGGGTCAGCTGGACGGTCGCGGCGGAGGCGTGCAGCGAGTCGGTGACCGCGGGCAGCGCCGGGAGGTACATGTCCATGGAGAGCGGCGGCAGCGCGGTGAGGCCGCCGAGGACCAGGGTGACGAGGAGTCCGGTGCGCCGGGCCGCTTCGGTGGCGGCCGGATTCCCGGGGGGTGCGCCGGTGGCCGCGGGCTCCTCGGCCCCGGTCCCGGTGGTCGATATGTGTGTGCGTTCCTGCTGGGCCCGGCTTGCGCCGCTCTCCGGCATTCTCATCTCCATGTCATTGAATCCGCCTCTATGCTCTCAGCTCAGCGGCACTGGTCGAGACCTTTTTGGGGAGCAGTCATGACAGGCATGAGCGGGTCCGTGCGTTGGGGCGTACTGGCGACCGGCGGCATCGCCGCGACGTTCACCGAGGATCTGCGGGCGATGCCGGACGCGGAGGTGGTGGCCGTCGCATCCCGTACGGACGCCTCGGCGCGGGCGTTCGCGCAGCGGTTCGGGATACCCCGGGCGTACGGCAGCTGGGCCGCTCTCGCCGCCGACGACGAGGTCGACGTGGTGTACGTCGCGACGCCGCACTCGGCGCACCGGGAGGCGGCCGCCCTCTGCCTGGAGGCCGGCAAGCACGTGCTGTGCGAGAAGGCGTTCACGCTCAACGCGCGGGAGGCGGGCGAGCTGGTGAAGCTCGCCCGGGACCGCGGTCTCTTCCTGATGGAGGCCATGTGGACGTACTGCAACCCGGTCGTCCGGCGCATGACGGAGCTCGTCCGGGACGGCGCCATCGGCGATATCCGCACCGTGCAGGCCGACTTCGGCTTCGCGGGCGACTTCGGCCCCGGACACCGGCTGCGCGACCCGGCGCTGGGCGGTGGCGCGCTGCTGGACCTCGGGGTCTACCCGGTGTCGTTCGCCCAGCTGCTGCTGGGCGAGCCGGACCGGGTGCAGGCCGACGCGCTGCTCTCCCCGGAGGGCGTCGATCTGAACACGGCCATGCTGCTGAGCTGGTCCCGGGCGGGCGCCTCGGCTCTGCTGAACTGTTCGATCGTCGGGGACACCCCGGTCACCGCGTCGATCACCGGGACGAAGGGACGGATCGACTTCCCGCACGGTTTCTTCTATCCGGAACGCTTCGTGCTGCACCGGCCGGGACAGGAGCCGGAGGAGTTCACGGCGGGAGCGACGGGCGCGGGGCTGCGCGGGATGCAGTTCGAGCAGGCGGAGGTGGCACGGGCGCTGCGGGCGGGCGAGACGGAGTCGCCGCTGGTGCCGCTGGACGGTTCCCTGGCCGTGATGCGGACGCTCGACGCGGTGCGTGACCGCATCGGCGTCCGCTACCCGGCTGACGACCTCGGCTGACCGGGACCTCTGGGCGCGGGGCCTCGAAGGAGCTCGCAGAACCTCTTACACGGGCGTGAGGCCCTGGTTCCCCACCTCTGTGACGAACGATCCGGCCGTCGCGACGGGCGCGCCGGGTGTGGTGACGGCCGACACCGTGCGGTAGTCGGCACGCGCCCGCTCGCGGCCCAGCGTGATGACGGCGTAACCGCGGCGGCCGTTGAAGAACTTCATGTGCGGATTGGCCCGCATCTGGTTGTTCCAGCTGCCGGGCCTGTCCGAGCCGTCCTTGCCGCTGGTGATGGACGTGGCGACGATCTCCGTACCGACGGTGCGGGACGACGGGTCGTCGAAGTCCTGCTTCAGGTCGAAGCCGTAGCCGACGTGCACATCGCCGGTCAGCACCATCAGGTTGTGGATCCCGGCGGCCTCGGCCCCCTTCAGGACCCGGTCGCGGGAGGCGGGGTAGCCGTCCCACGCGTCCATGGACAACTTGAAGGCGTCGGTGGGCACATCGCGTCGCTGGGCGAAGGTGACCTGCTGCGGTACGACGTTCCAGGTGGCCCGCGAGGTGTGCCAGCCGCTGAGCAGCCAGCGCTCCTGGGCGGCGCCGGTCATGGTGCGCGACGGGTCCTCGGACTCCGGTCCCGGCTTCTGCCAGCCGTCGCCGTACGCCTGGTCGCTGCGGTACTGGCGGGTGTCGAGGATGTCGAACTGGGCGAGGGCGCCGAAGTGCAGGCGCCGGTAGAGCCTCATGTCGGGACCGGTCGGCCGCTGCGGGGTGCGCAGCGGCTGGTTCTCCCAGTACGCCCGGTAGGCGGCGGCGCGCCGCAGCAGGAACTCCTCGGGCGGGACGCCGTTCTCGGGGGTGTCGCCCGCGTAGTTGTTCTCGGTCTCGTGGTCGTCCCAGGTGACGACGAAGGGGTGCGCGGCGTGCGCGGCGCGCAGATCGGGGTCGGACTTGTAGAGGCCGTACCGCAGCCGGTAGTCCTCCAGCGTGACCGTCTCCCTGTCGAAGTGGGCGGGGAGCGTGTGGTCGGTGTCGTTGCGGGCGCCGCCGGTCGCGTCGACGGCGTACTCGTAGAGGTAGTCGCCGAGGTGGAAGACGACGTCCACGTCCTCCCGGGCGAGGTGCCGGTACGCGGTGAAGTAACCGTCGTGGTAGGCCTGGCAGGAGACGGCGGCCAGGCTCAGGGTGCTGTTGCGGGCGCCGCGGGCGGGCGCGGTGCGGGTCCGGCCGACGGGGCTGGTCCATGCCCCGGCGCGGAAGCGGTAGTAGAAGACGCGGTCGGCTTCGAGACCCTTGACCTCGACGTGGACGCTGTGGTCGAACTCCGGGTGGGCGGTGGCCGTTCCGCGCCGGACGATGCGGGAGAAGCGCTCGTCGTGGGCGAGCTCCCAGCGCACCTGGACGCGGGCCCGGGGCAGTCCGCTGCCGGGCTCGTACGGTCGCGGGGCGAGTCTCGTCCACAGCAGGACGGAGCCGGGCAGCGGGTCGCCGGAGGCGATGCCGAGCGTGAACGGGTCGTCGCCGATCCTCCGGGCGTCCAGCTCGGCGGCGCTCGCGGTGCCCGCGGTCGGCAGACCGACCGAGAAGGCGAGCGCGGCGGCAGCACCGGTGACGGTGAGGAAACGGCGGCGTCCGACGTGCCTGGCGGCGGCGCGCATCTCCTGCTGGTGCGATGAGTACGTCATCTGTCCCTCCCCTGGCTGGTGGTGTGCTCGAAAAGTCCACCGTTCCAGCACATCGAACTGTTGTCGTGTTCGCGTCGCCCCGGCGTCGCGCGGATGAGGAACGCGGCAGGAATGGATCCACCAGGCAAAGCGCGCATACAGGACGGGAACCATGATCATCATCGTGCGCCGCCCGAAGCGCGAACCCGCCGCCCCGCACACCTTCTTGACCCCATGTGGCCCCACGCGACCCGAGGAACGCGAGGGCGTACGCTGCGGCGCCATGAGCAACAAACTGTTGAACGACTCGAAGACGGCGGTCGTGACGGGCGCGGGCTCCGGAATCGGCCGCGCGGTGGCGCTCGCGCTGACCGGCGCCGGCTGGTCGGTGGCGCTCGCGGGCCGACGCCCGGAACCCCTCGCCGAGACCGCCGCACTGGCCGGGGAGAAGGCCCGGGTGATCACCGTCCCCGCCGACGTCTCCCGCCCCGAGGACGTGGCCGCCCTCTTCTCCTCGGTACGGGAGTGCTTCGGCCGCCTCGACCTGCTCTTCAACAACGCGGGCACGTTCGGCCCGCGCTCCGTCCCGGTCGAGGACGTCTCACCGGAGGACTGGCGCGCGGTGGTGGACGTGAACGTGACGGGCGCGTTCCTGTGCGCGCAGGCGGCGTACCGGCTGATGAAGACGCAGGACCCGCAGGGCGGCCGGATCATCAACAACGGTTCGATCTCCGCCCACGCACCACGCCCCCACTCGGTCGCCTACACCACGACCAAGCACGCCATGACGGGCCTGACGAAGTCGCTGTCGCTGGACGGCCGTCCGTACCGGATCGCCTGCGGCCAGATCGACATCGGCAACGCCGCCACGGACATGACCGAGCGGATGCGGACGGGCACCCTTCAGGCCAATGGCGAACTGGCGGTGGAGCCGGTGATGGCGACGGCGGACGTGGCCCGGACGGTGCTCCACATGGCGGAGCTGCCCCTGGAGGCGAACATGCAGTTCGCGACGGTCCTGGCGACGACCATGCCGTACGTGGGACGCGGCTGACGGATCCGCCCGAACCGGGCGCCGGGCGCGGGCGGTTGCCGCCCGGACGACCGCACCTCGGCCGGATTGCGCCGTTTCCGGCCGAACAGGCGTGCGCTGCCCCTATGCTCACAGTTCTTCACCGGAACTCCACGCAAGGATCACGACATGCGCATACCCACCGCGGCACCGCTCGCCCTGGCCGCCGCCACCGCCCTGGCCGGCTCGCTGCTCCTCACGGCGCCGGCCTCGGCCGCCTCGCACAAGGGCGGGCTGCACCTCGGCAGGATCCAGTACGACAGCCCCGGCAAGGACACCCGCACCAACGCCTCCCTCAACGCCGAGTGGGTGGACATCCACAACAACGGCAAGTCGAAGCTGCAGCTCAAGGGGTACAAGCTCAAGGACGACACCGGCTACACGTACACCTTCGGCAGCTACACCGTCGGCGCGGGCAAGACCGTCAAGGTCCACACGGGCAAGGGCAGGAACGGGTCGGGCCACGTCTACTGGAACCGCGGTTCGTACGTCTGGAACAACACCGGTGACAAGGCCCGGCTGATCAAGCCGAACGGCAAGCTCCAGGACTCCTGTTCCTGGACCAGGTCGGACAAGGGCGTCAAGAACTGCCACTGAGAGCCTGTCGGGTGACCGCGGCCCGGGGCGCCCGTCCGGCCCACCGGCCGGGAATGCCCCGGGCCGCGGCGGAGTTGACCTTCGGCATGACCCGGAACCCAGACACCGCGATCCTGCGCTACACCGCCTTCTCCGCCGACCCCGGCGGCGGCAATCCGGCAGGGGTCGTCCTCGACGCGTCCGGCCTCGACGACGCGGCGATGCTCGCCGTCGCGGCGGAGCTGGGCTACAGCGAATCGGCCTTCCTGACCGGGCGGTACGAGCCCGGTGACCAGGAGCCGCCCGCCGCCCGGGGGTACACGATCCGCTACTTCAGCCCGAAGGCCGAAGTCCCGTTCTGCGGCCACGCCACCGTGGCGACCGCGCTCGCACTCGCCGAACGCGACGGCCCCGGCGATCTGGTGTTCAACACCCCCGCGGGTACGGTCCCGGTCACCGTCACCCGGGAGGGCACCGAACTCCGCGCCACCCTCACCAGCGTCGAACCGGACGTCATGGACATCGCCCCGGACGACCTGGCGGAGGCGCTCGCCGCCCTGGACTGGCCGGCCGCCGATCTCGACCCGGCCCTGCCGCCCCGGATCGCCTACGCGGGCGCCCGCCACCTGGTGCTGGCAGCCGCGACGCGTGAGCGCCTCGCCGACCTCCGTTACGACTTCGCGCGCCTCGAAGCCCTGATGCACCGGCTGGACCTGACGACCCTGCAGCTGGTGTGGCGCGCGGCACCGGACGTCTTCCACGTCCGCGACCCGTTCCCGGTCGGCGGTGTGGTCGAGGACCCCGCCACGGGTGCGGCGGCGGCCGCCTTCGGTGCCTATCTGCGTGCCCTGGGACTCGTCCCCGGCGCCACGGTCCTCACTCTCCACCAGGGCGAGGACATGGGCCGTCCCGGCACCCTGACGGTCGAACTGCGGGAAGGCGACGCCCGGGTGCGGGTGAGCGGCACGGGCACCCGGATCGGGGACTGACGCAGTCACGCCCCGTGGACGGTCACCCGCCGAGGTGGCTGCGGTACCACGCGGCGTGCCGGGCGAACCCGGTCGTGAACCCCTCGCCCGGCTCCCAGTCGAAGTCCCGGCCGACCCGTTCGTCCGTGAACCAGTGGTCCACGGCGAGCATGCCGAGGTGGTGCAGGGCGTACGGGACACCGGCGAGCCGTTCACGGGCCGTGTCCACGTCGACGCCCGTGGCGCCCCAGGGCAGCCGCAGCCCGTCGACGACCGTGGACAGCAGCTGCGCACAGCTCACCGGTTCGGGATGGTTGACGTGGTAGACCCCGGCCGTCTCCTTCGGGGAGAGCGCCGCACTCAGCAGCGCCCTCCCCAGCGACCGGACGTCGATCATCGAGTGCCGCGCCTCGCACCCGGTCAGACCGGTCGAGAGCTGCCGGAGCAGCCCGACCAGTCCGGGCACGGCCCACCGGTCCCCGGCCCCGTACACGATGTGCGGGCGCACGACGGCGCCGCCGGCGGCGAGGACGTGCCGCTCGGCGGCGGCCCGGGTCAGGCTGGTGGCCGAGGCCGCGGCGGGCTCGGCCTGTCCGGGCAGCAGCCGGGTGAACGGCCCCCGGCCGTAGACGGATGCCGTGCTCAGATGGATGATCCGGGTGACCCCGCAGCGGGCCGCCTCTTCCATCAGCGCACGAGTTCCTTGATCGTTTACGGACCGGGCGGTCGGTTCGTCACCGCCGATCGAGGAGGCGCAGTGGATCACCGCGTCGACGCCCTCGCAACTGCCGTACAGCGTCGCGGGATCGGCGAGATCCCCGTACACCGTCTCGGCGTCGGGCCCGGTGGGTGCGGCGAGGGCGGTCCGGTGCGTCATCAGACGCAGCCGGAGACCGGGGACGGACCGGGCCTCGGCCACCACGTGGCCGCCGATGAATCCGGTCGCTCCGGTGATGAGTATGCGCGACGTCATGACGGGTCATTCTGCCGGTCGTCCCGCAGGCTCCCCCGGTCGCCCGCCGCATCGTGCCGCGGGTCCGGGGATTCGAGGGTGCAGCTGAAGACCGTCTCACCGTCCTGTGTCGCCGTGACCCGCACCCCGGCCGCCGTGCGCTCGCCGGCCGGCACGGGCCGGGCCTCGACCCAGCACGGGCGGTCGAGTTCCACGTACCGGACGAAGTCCGTCCGCACCGAAACCGGGAGGAAGTAGCGGCCGGGAGAGACGGCGACGGCCGCCTGACGGGCCGCCTCCAGCAGCAGAATGCCCGGCACATGGTCGTTGGGCCGGGCGAAGAGCGTCGGATGCGTGGTGTCGAGCCGAAGCTGCCAGACGTTGTGCCGCGACGTCGGCGCCAGGACGACATCGCGCTCGTCGGCCCTGCCCACCTCGCCCGGCGCGACAGCGGGCAGGAGGGGTATCGGGGCACCGATGACGTGGCGCCGGTCGCCCCGCAGCCTGCCGTACACCTTGGCCGAGGTGCAGCTGATACGTCCGCCGCCGCTGGCGAGGACGGTGCCGAGGCGGTGCAGGAGCAGTTCGACGTGCATGGAGCCGATGCTCCGGCCGCGCCGCCGGATCCGGGAGCAGGTCACATCCACGGTGATGTCCCAGGGCGCCTGTCCCACCAGCAGCTGACCGGGGTCGGAGACGTACGCCAGCTCCCACATCACGAACTGGTCCCCCACCGGGACGTCGAACGCCGCGTGCCCCAGGAGCATCGTGGTCTGACGCATGGTTTCCGCGATCAGCAGCGGGTCCTGGTGGCGGCCCGACACCGGGGCGAAGAAGCGGTGCACGTGCGGCCAGCGGGCCGACACCGAGAACTGGGTCTCGGTCTGCCGGGTCCAGCCGGTGGGAAAGATGTCCTCGCCGTCGGACCGGTGGACCAGCGGCCCCAGGAGATCCGCCTCGGCCCGTCTCCCTCTCGACGCCGTCCCCTCCGCTCCGGGGATCCCGGTGGATTCGGCGGACCCGGCACCCTCCACGGAGAACGAAGCACTGTGCGAGGTGAGCTGAACCATGAATTTTCCTCCCAGAGGATCCATACCGGGAGGGCAGGCAGCCCCCGCAGTAAGATACTGACAGTCCGGTTTTCCTATCCAGCCATATCCCAGTGGTGCTGACCACGCCACGACTGAGAGAGACTCGTAGCTGATGGCACAGCAGGCGCGCGCGATCCAGACTCGACGGTCGATCCTGGTGGCGGCCGCCGCCGTTTTCGATGAACGCGGCTACAGCAGCGCCACCATCAGCGAAATCCTCGCGCGCGCGGGTGTCACCAAGGGTGCGCTCTACTTCCATTTCACCTCGAAGGAAGACCTGGCTCTCGGGGTGATGGATGTGCAACTGAACAGCGATCCGCCGCCCCCGCAACTGACGAAGCTTCAGGAACTGGTCGATCAGGGCATGCTGCTCGCCCACCGGCTCCGCCATGAACCGCTGGTGCGCGCCAGTGTCGGACTGGCCATGGACCAGGCGGTGGAGGGGCTCGACCGGGGCACCCCGTTCCGTGCCTGGATAGACCGGCTCGAACATCTGCTGACCGCCGCGGGGAACCAGGGCGAGCTCCTGCCGCACGTCAACCCCCGCGAGACCGCCGAAATGCTGGCCGGCTCCTTCTCGGGCATTCAGGCGATGTCCCAAGCCCTCTGCAGGCGCGAGGACTTGGGCCGACGGATCTCGGTCCTGCTGCACTACGTACTGCCGAGCATCTCGACCCCGGCGGTGCTGGCCACCCTCGACATGGCCGAGGACCGGGGCGAGCGTTTGATCAGCACCATGGGATCGGTGCCCAGCCAGGCGGGCGCGCCGGGCTGACGGAGGGGCGCGCTCTCGGCGGTCCGCCGCCGGTGCGCGTACCGGAGTTGAATGCGTGCCGCCCGTCAGCCGTCCGTGACCGACCACTCAGAGAACCGGCGGACGCCCCAGCCGAGTCATACGCCACACCGTGCGCCACTTCATCGCCCTGCGCGGGCCACAAGGCGTCCGAATGCCCTCGCCGAAACCGCCCCACCATGCTTTGAACCCCGTCAGGGACCGCATCCGCGCCATGGCGAGAAGGATCCATACGCCGAGATAGACCGGGATCAAGAGCACGGGCAGGCGGCGACGGGCCAGCCAGACGCGGTTCCGTGCGGTGAAGCGGTAGTGGGCCGCATGGCGAGCAGGAGACGTCCTCGGGTGCTGGAGGACGAGCTCGGGTTCGTAAAGGATCTTCCATCCCGCATCAAGCGCGCGCCAGGCCAGGTCGGACTCCTCATGCCCGAAGAAGAACTCCGCCGGCCACAGGTCGATCTGCCGGAGCATGGGCATCGAGAGGGCATGGCCGCCGCCCAGGAAGGCGGTCACCGAACCACGGCGCATCGGATCGTCGGCGCGCAATCGGGGGACCCAGCGTCGCTCCGTGTGCCCGTGCTCGTCAGCGACCCTGAACCCGACGATCCCCAGTTCCGGGTCCGTCGCGAACAACTGCTGGACCCTGCGGAACACGTCGTCGGCGATCAGCAGCCCGTCGTCGTCCAACTCGATGACGATGTCGGCCTCGTCCGACTCGCGCAGCATCTTCAGCCCGACGTTGCGACCGCCGGGGCAGCCGAGGTTCTCCTCCAGCGGAACCTTGGTCACGTCCGCCGTGACATCCGCGAGCGGTGTCGCGTTGCCGACCAGCACCACCCGCGTCGCAGGCACGTCCTGCTTCTCCACAGAGGCCAGCAGGGCCTCCAGCTCCCGCGGGCGAGTGCCCATCGTCACGATGACGACTCCGATACGCGGCAACGGCATGACGGTGAACTCCCGGGGTCGACGACCGTGCCGATGTTAATGGCCTGGTGCACGACAGAGACCGGATCAGGGCGCGGCGGCGGTGACGCCCTCGTCGTACGGGAGGATCTGCCGCAGCAGTCCCCTGGGGTGGCCCCGTTGGCGCCACTCCCTGGGGTAGCCGATGGAGACCTCCTCGAAGCGCACCCCGTCGTACCAGGTCGTACGGGGGATGTGCAGATGTCCGTAGACCATGGCCGCCACATTGAAGCGGCGGTGCCAGTCGGCGGTGAGCTCGGTGCCGCACCACTGGGCGAACTCGGGATACGTCAGGACGTCCATCGGTCGGCGGACCAGCGGCCAGTGGCCGACGACGACCAGCGGAATCTCCGGATCGTGTGCGGCCAGGCGCCGCTCCGTCTCCGCCACCCGCGCCCGGCACCAGGCATCACGGCTCGGGTACGGGTCGGGGTGCAGCAGGAACTCGTCGGTGCACACCACCCCCGTGCCCTGCGCATATGCCAGGGACTCCTCCTTGGTCGTCGTGCCCGGCGCCCGGAAGCTGTAGTCGTACAGCACGAACACGGGCGCGACGGCCACCGGCCCCTCAGGACCGGGCCACAGCGGGTAGGGGTCCTCCGGAGTGGTCACCCCGAGGCCCCGGCACAACTCGACCAGATGCTCGTACCGTTCCTGGCCCCGCAGCTGCACGCGGTCGTGCTTGGTCGTCCACAGCTCATGGTTCCCCGGGGTCCAGATCACCTGCGCATAGCGGTCCGCGAGCAGCCGCAGTGCCCATTCGACGTCCTCGACCCGCTCCGCGACATCACCGGCGACGATGAGCCAGTCCTCGTCCGATTCCGGCCGGAGGGACTCGGTGATGGGACGGTTGTCCGTCACCCCGACGTGAAGATCGCTCACCGCCAGCAGAGACCCGCGTCTTCCATTGGCACGATCGGTCATGGAGAACCTTTCCCTGGGAACGCCTGAACAAGATCGTGCCCCATGAGGCGGCCCGGCACATCACCCCTTGTTCGACTGTCGCGCCTGTGTCGCAGGTGTTTCCCGCACGAGAACGTGATCACCGCGCTTTCCCCGGTTGACATGCAGTGCCCCGGTGGGACGAGGACGGCGAGGTCGCCTTCGACTACGGCCTGTACTGGTTCAAGGGCCGGTCGATGGGCACGGGGCAGGCGAACGTCGAGGCCTACAACCGCCGGCTGTGCGCGTTGACCGAGCAGGGCAGGGCGAAGCCTTCGTGGATCGTCTCCCACGAGCTGCCGCTGGGCCAGGCGCCCGACGGCTACCAGCACTTCGACGCCCGGGACGACGGCTGGACCAAGGTCGTCCTCCACCCCGACGGTAGTGGCTGAACCCGGCCCGGTCGCCCTTCGGCCTGCCGCCCGAGGACGACCGCGAAGAGGTTTGTCGTTCCGGAACGAAGAATCCGTCCCGACCTGTCACAGGTCGGGACGGCAGACGAGTCGGGCTGTACGCCGGGTTCTGTCGCCCGGTCGCCTCGCGGCGGCCGGGGAGACGGCCATCCATCTAGGACCGGCATTGCTGCCGGCCTCGTGCGGTCTACCCGCGAACTCGGGCGGGCAGCCCTCGAACATTCGCGCAGGGCCGTCTCGCGACGGCCCCTCTTGACCTTGCTCCGGGTGGGGTTTACCTAGCCGCCTGAGTCACCTCAGGCGCTGGTGGTCTCTTACACCACCGTTTCACCCTTACCGAGGACCGAGGTCCCCGGCGGTCTGTTTTCTGTGGCACTGTCCCGCGGGTCACCCCGGGTGGCCGTTAGCCATCACCCTGCCCTGTGGAGCCCGGACGTTCCTCGGGGAGATCCGAGGATCCCCACGCGGCCGTCCGCCCGGCTCGTCTGCCGTGCCGACCATGCTACCCGCCCGGCCGGGGGCGCCGGACGGGGTGGCTCGGAGCCTGTCGGGTGGCCTCGGACCGGATGGCGGACGCGGTCCGGTGCGTGCGGTTCTGAGGCGGAGGAGGGAGTCGGATGGGGTCTCCCCTGCTGCTCGAACGCAGCTGAGAGCTCGGCGAAGGAGCGTCGGCGACCGACGACGACGCGGGAAGCGTGCGTGCCGGGGCGTGACCGCCCGGCCGGAGGCCACCCGACAGGCCCTCAGACGAACGCCTCGGTCTCCAGGTCGAAGCCGAAGGGGGTTGGAAGGGTGAGCGACTTGCCGAACGGGATCGTGCAGTGCTGACGGTAGTCGTCCCCTTCCGGCTCGCTGAACAGCGTCACTGAGGACTCCTCGCGGTCGACCAGCAGGTACAGGGGGATGGGGCCGCGGGCGTAGCAGTGCCGCTTGTCCGTGCGGTCGGCCCGGGGCTTGGTCGACGTGACCTCGACGACGAGGGCCACTCCCTCGCACGGCATCCAGGGGTCCGCTCCCCGGTACAGACGCAGCTCGGTGGGGGCGAAGGTGCCGTCGGGGATGACGTGGTTCCTGGGGCAGCGTCCGCCGCTTCTCAGTTTCAGTCCCTTGTTCCCGGAGAAGTCCATGTCGGTCCCGGCGAGCCGGATCACTTGTTTCAGAATCAGGCTGATGTAGTCCTCGTGGTCCCCGTCCGGCGGCGGCGTCACGACAATCTCCCCCTCGATGAGCTCGGCCCGGAAGCCCTCCGGCGTATCCAGCGCCAGGAAGCCCTCCAGCAGGACGTCCGCCTGCGTGAGCGGTTCGTGCGGCATGGCAGTCATGTCACGCCCCTTCCTCGGTCGCTCGCCAGATTGGGACATCGATCGATCCGCCGTCCGTGAGATGGGAGTGCTTCCCTCGATCGTGGCACAGGAGGGAGCGCGGTTGTCGGATGCGCAGGGGTGCGGGTGTGCGCTTGACCTTGCCGCAGCGTCAAGGTTTCTACTGGCTCCATGCGCATCGGAGAGATCGCCGCGCTCGTCGGGGTCACCTCGCGGGCGATCCGGCACTACCACCACATCGGGCTGCTTCCCGAGCCCGCACGCCGGCCCAATGGCTATCGCGCCTACGGCGTGCGGGACGCCGTGGTGCTGGCCCGGATCCGGCGTCTCACCGAGCTCGGGCTCGGGCTGGACGAGGTACGGGACGTCCTCGCCGACGACTCCGGGCGTGAACTCGTCGACGTGATCGTCGAGTTGGATGCCGACCTGGCCCGGCAGGAGGACGAGATCCGGGAGCGACGGCGGCGGCTGGCCCGGCTGCTGGACGGGCCGGTGAGCGCCGAGGAGCCCGTATCGCCCGCGCTGGCCGAGCTGCTGGGCGCGGCCACGGCCACCGATTCCCCGGCGGCCGCCAAGGACCGCGAGCACCTGGTGCTCCTGGACACGGTGGGCATCGGCAGCGAGGTCTACGCCGCGATGAGGCCACTGGCCGAGGACCCGGCCGCGAACGCGCTGTACGAGCGGCTGGACGCACTGGCCGGGGCGCCCGTGGACGATCCCCGGGTCGCCCTGCTCGCCGCCGACCTGGCCGCCGCCGTGCCGGACGAGGTGCTGGCGGCGATCCCCTCCGACGGGCCGGTCACGGCGGGGTTCGGCGAGGCCCTGCTCGACGAATACGCGCCCGCGCAGGCCGAGGTGGTGCGCCGGGTGATGGCGGCCCTGGCGGCGCGTGTGGCGGGGAAGGGGACGGGATGAACGTGCGGATCGCGCGATGGGCCATGGGCGCCGCGCTCACGGTCGAGCTGGGCCTGGGCGGCTGCCTGCGGGCGGGGGTCCGGGTCCCGGGGGCGGTGCTGCTCGGGGCCGGGGCGCTGGTGATCGGCGTGCTCGGGTTCGAGGCCGTGGTCCTGTGGCGGCTCTGGCGCGCGGGGCGGCGGGCCGGTGCCGGACGGCGGGCGGCGATGGGCGCGGCGGTCCGTGCCGTCGTACCCGGCAAGGCGCGCCGTCTCGTCGCGCACGAGGTGCGCGGCCTGCACAGTCTCGGGCTGTGGGTGCTGCGGCGGCGGCACGGTGTGCCGGAGGGCGCCCTCGCCGTCCCGTACACCGGGCCGCAGACCGCGATGCTGTACGGACTGGCCTTCGTCGCCGTGGTCGAGACGGTGATGCTGGCGCTGCTGGTCCCGTGGCCGGTCGTGCACGCGGTGCTGCTCGTGGTCGATGTGTACGGGGTGGTCCTGGTTCTCGCCTTCCACGCCGCGTGTGTGACCCGGCCGCATGTCGTGGACGCCGACGGGGCGCTGCGCATTCGGTACGGGGGGTTGTTCGACCTGCGGGTTCCCGCCGACGCGGTGGCCGGCGCACGGGTCGAGCGGAGATACCCCGAGGGCGGGCCGGTGCGGACGGAGGCGGACGGGGTGCTCGACCTCGTCGTGGGCGGTCAGACGACGGTGACCGTGGAGCTGGACTCCCCGTTGGAGTTCGTCCGGCCGCTGGGGAAGCGCGGGTGGGCGCGGACGGTGCGGTTCCATGCGGATGACCCGGGCGCCGCCGTGGCCGCGCTCACACGGGGGCGAAGAGGACCTTCGCGGTGCCCGGATCCGCCTGGGCGAGCCTGACCCGCAGCCGCTCCCCCAGCGGAAGCTTCTCCGTGCCGCCCTCGACCCGGGCGACGACGGCCGGGACGTCGATGTGGACGGTGCCCGTGGTGGGCTCCGTCTCCAGCACGTCGACCACGTACGCGTCGAAGACCTCGCCGATCCGGTCCTTGAGCAGCGCGGCCTCGACCACGTCGACGCACTCGCGCTCCACCGTGTTGGCGCGCCTGGTGCCGTCGGCCATCTCCTTCGGCAGGCCGGGCAGGGCGGCGAGGACCCATTCGGGCGGGTCGTGTTCCGCGATCGCGGCGAGGCACAGCTCGGCCGTGTACCGGTCGACCAGGCGGCGCAGCGGGGCGGTGCAGTGGGTGTAGAGGTCGGCGACCGCGGCGTGGATGGCGGGGGTGGGGAGTTCACCGTGTTCGAAGGCGGTGTAGCCGGCGCCGCGCAGGAGTGTGGTGCACTCCTGGAGGAACGCGGCGTGGTGGGCCTTCCTCGGGTCGAGGGAGCGGACGACCTGGGCGTACGGGACGTGGTGCGGCCAGTCGATGTGCAGCGCCTCGGCCGAGCGGCGGAGCCGGGCCACGGCGCCGTCCGGTGCGACCGGCAGGGTCCGCAGGACACCGGTCCCGGTCTCCGCCATGAGGTGGGCGGCGGCCATGCCGGTCAGCAGGGAGATCTGGGCGTTCCAGCCGTCGGCGGGCAACGGAGCGCGGTATTCCAGGCCGTAGGTGCTGTCGCGCGCGACGACCTCCTGCTCGGGCACGTTGAGGGAGATGCCGCCGCGGGCGACCTCCTGCTCCTCGCGGAGCCGTCCGATGTCCCGGAGCAGTGCCACGGGCTCTTCGGCGGTGCCCGTGTCGATCTGCCGCTGGACGCCCGCGTAGTCGAGTTTGGCGCGGCTGCGGACGAGGGCCCGGTGCACCGAGGTGGCGACGACGGCGCCCTCGGCGTCGAGGTCGATCTGCCAGAGCGCGACGGGGCGGGTCTGCCCGGGGAGGAGG
The DNA here is from genome assembly GCF_044754145.1 of Streptomyces sp. NPDC093149. Classification (NCBI taxonomy): domain Bacteria; kingdom Bacillati; phylum Actinomycetota; class Actinomycetes; order Kitasatosporales; family Streptomycetaceae; genus Streptomyces; species Streptomyces sp. NPDC093149. The sequence goes on along the minus strand of NZ_JBIVON010000002.1, from coordinate 857,311 downwards.
CTGGCGGCGCCCTCGGAGAGCGAGGTGGGGTGGAGGGGGACCTTGCCGTCGGGGAAGTAGAGGGTCGTCACCCTGCGGTGGGCCTCGGTATCGAGCGCGCCACCCGGGCGTACGAAGGCGGCGACATCGGCGATGGCGTAGTGCACGCGGAAGCCGTGACGGCGGCGTTCGAGATGCACGGCCTGGTCGAGGTCGGCCGATGTGGGCGGGTCGATGGTGAAGAGCGGCAGGTCCGTGGCGTCCTGGTGACTCGACACCGCCGGGGTCACCGCTGCCTGCGCCGCCTCGGCGAGGACGTCGGGCGGGAAGCCGTGGGGCAGTCCGAGTTCGGTGCGCAGCTCGCGCAGGGCCGCCCTCAGCGGGGTGTCGGCCGGCCCGGTCATGTGCAGGTGGCGGCGGGGCATGGATCGAGCGTATGGCGGGTCGGGCGGGGCGGCATCCCGGGTGCCGGACAGGGTCCGGTCGGCCTCCGGCGCCCCCGTACGCTGGGGCGCGTGCCTCCGCGGCCCGCCCGCCTGCCCGTAAGAAGGAGAACCGCCGTGCTCGTGCTGTTGCCGCCCTCCGAAGGAAAGGCCGCGTCGGGGCGCGGAGCACCTCTGAAGCCGGAGTCGCTGTCGCTGCCGGGTCTGGCCGCGGCGCGGGCCGCGGTCCTCGACGAACTGGTCGAGCTGTGTGCCGCGGACGAGGAGAAGGCCCGTGAGGTGCTCGGGCTGAGCGAGGGGCTGCGCGGCGAGATCGCGAAGAACGTCGAACTGCGGACGGCGGGGACGCGTCCGGCCGGGGAGATCTATACGGGGGTGCTGTACGACGCCCTGGACCTGGCCTCCCTGGACGCGGCGTCCCGCCGACGGGCCGGCCGGTCGTTGCTGGTCTTCTCCGGACTGTGGGGCGCCGTGCGGGTGGGCGACCGGATTCCTTCGTACCGGTGCTCGATGGGCGTGAAGCTGCCGGGGCTCGGCGCGCTCGGGGCGTACTGGCGCGGTCCGATGGCGCAGGTCCTGCCGGAGGCGGCCGGGGACGGGCTCGTTCTGGATCTGCGGTCGTCCGCGTACACCGCGGCCTGGAGGCCGAAGGGTGAGGTGGCGCAGCGCACGGCGAGCGTGCGCGTTCTGCACTCCCAGATGGTGGACGGGGTCGAGAGGCGGTCCGTGGTCAGCCACTTCAACAAGGCGACGAAGGGGCGGTTGGTCCGCGATCTGCTGGTGGCGGACGCACGGCCGAAGGGGCCTGCGGAGCTGGTGGAGACCTTGCGGGAGCTCGGATACGTGGTGGAGGCCGAGGCCCCCGCGCGGGCAGGGCGGGCGTGGTCGCTCGATGTCGTGGTCACCGAGATCCACTGATCCGGGAGTCCATACATTGCAGCATGCGCAACGCTCGTTGCGTACGCTGCTGCGGGCACGCAAGATGGGGCGCATGACCTCCTCTGTGCTGGACCTTGCCCCCGTCGTCCCCGTTGTCGTCCTGGAGGACGCCGCCGACGCGGTGCCGCTCGCCAGGGCCCTGGTCGCGGGCGGGCTCCCGGCCATCGAGGTGACGCTGCGCACCGCCGCCGCCCTGGACGCGATCAAGGCCATCGCGGCCGAGGTGCCGGACGCGGTGGTCGGCGCCGGCACGGTGATCTCCGTGTCGAACGTCTCCGACACCGTTGCCGCGGGGGCCCGGTTCCTGGTCAGCCCCGGCTGGACGGACGCACTGCTGGACGCGATGAAGGCGTCGGGGGTGCCGTTCCTGCCGGGCGTGTCCACGACGTCCGAGGTGGTCGCGCTGCTGGAGCGCGGGATCACCGAGATGAAGTTCTTCCCCGCCGAGGCGGCGGGCGGCACGGCGTATCTGAAGGCGCTCTCCTCGCCGCTGCCGCAGGCCCGGTTCTGCCCGACGGGCGGCATCTCGCCCGCCTCGGCACCGTCCTATCTGAAGCTGCCCAACGTCGGCTGCGTGGGCGGCAGTTGGATGATCCCGGCGGAAGCGGTGGCGGCGAAGGACTGGGCCCGGGTGGAACGGCTGGCGAGCGAGGCGGCGGCGCTGCGCGGCTGACGGGGACGGGTGCGGGCACGAGCGCCGCTGCCGGCGCGGCGGGCACCGGTCGCGGACGCCCGCCGGCGCGCCCCCTGCCTCCTACCTCAGATGCGACGTGTCGTTCAGCAGCCTGAGCGACGCGTTCCCGTCCGCGTAGTACGCCACCGCGGACACCGACGCCGCCGAGAGTTCCATCCGGAACATGGCCTCCGGCGGGGCACCGAGCGCCAGCCGGACCAGGGTCTTGATCGGCGTCACATGGGTGACCAGGAGGACCGTGCGGCCCGCGTAACGGGCGGCGAGGCGGTCGCGGGTGGCGGCGACGCGACGGGTGACCTCGGCGAAGCTCTCGCCACCGCCGGTGGGGACCGCCTTCGCGGAGCCGAGCCAGGCGTCCAGGTCGGGGCCGTAGCGCTCACGCACCTCGGCGAACGTCAGCCCCTCCCAGGCGCCGAAGTCCGTCTCGCGCAGGCCGTCCTCGATGCGGACCTCCAGACCGAGCCGGGACGCCACCGCGGCCGCCGTCTCGCGGCAGCGGCGCAGGGGGGAGCTGACGATCTCCTCGATCGTGCCCCGGGCGGCCAGCGACCGGGCGATGAGTTCGGCCTGGTGGCGGCCGGTCGCCGAGAGTTCGGGGTCGCTGCCGCCGCTGCCGGAGAACCGCTTCTCGGGAGTGAGGGCCGTCTCACCGTGCCGGAGCAGCACGAAGGTGGCGGGCGCCCCGAGATCGGGCGCCGCACCCCAGCCCTGCCGAGGGGCGGACAGGGACGCCGCTGCCGCGGCCGGTTCCGCCGCCGTTCCGGCTCCCGGGCGGGCGGACAGTGCCGCACGGGCCCTGGCCGCGCCCGCCGCCGCGTCACCGGGCGGGCCGGAGACGGGCGGCAGGTCGGCGGTCGTCGAGGGCCGGGGGGTGTCGAGGGCGGCCGTCGACGACGACGGCTGCCACTGCTCGCCGCGCCTGCCGGCGTCCATCGCCTCGTTGGCCAGCCGGTCCGCGTGCTTGTTCTGCTCGCGCGGGATCCACTCGTACGTGACGACGGAGGCCGGCAGGATCTTGGCGGCCTGTGCCGCGAGCGGCTTCATGTCGGGGTGCTTGATCTTCCAGCGGCCCGACATCTGCTCCACGACCAGCTTGGAGTCCATCCGGACCCGCACCCGCAGCGCACCGTCCGCCGAGGCGTCCGGCACCAGCGCCTTCGCCGCCTTCAGACCCGCGATGAGGCCCTTGTACTCGGCGACGTTGTTCGTCGCGACGCCGATGTACTCGGCGGCCTCGGCAAGGGTCTCCCCGGTCGCCGGGTCGATGACGACCGCTCCGTAACCGGCGGGCCCGGGATTGCCCCGGGAACCGCCGTCGGCCTCGACGACGAGCTGGCGCGGCTGGGTCATTACAGGCCCGACTCCGCCGTACGGACCAGGATGCGGCGGCAGTTCTCGCAGCGCAGGACGGTGTCCGGGGAGGCCGCCTTCACATCGTTGACCTCGGTGATGTTCAGTTCGAGACGGCAGCCCTCGCAGCGGCGCTGGTAGAGGCGGGCGGCACCGACCCCGCCCTGCTGGACGCGGAGCTTGTCGTACAGCTTCAGCAGGTCCGCGGGGACGGAACCGGCGACGAGCTCGCGCTCCTTGGTGACGGTCGCGGTCTCCTCGTCGAGCCCCTTGGTCGCGGCATCGCGGCGGGCGGTCGCGTCGTCGGCCTTGGCCTGGACGGCGGAGACCCGGTCGGACAGTTCGGCGACGCGCTCCTGGGCGGACTCGCGGCGCTCCATCACTTCGAGGACGACGTCCTCCAGGTCGCCCTGCCGCTTGGCCAGCGAGGCGATCTCGCGCTGGAGGCTCTCCAGGTCCTTCGGGGAGGTGACCGCACCCGAGTCGAGGCGCTGCTGGTCGCGGGTGGCGCGCTGGCGCACCTGGTCGACGTCCTGCTCCGCCTTCGTCTGCTCGCGGGCGGTGTCGCTCTCCTCTGTCTGCGAGGCGACCAGCAGGTCACGCAGTTGCGCGAGGTCGCGCATGAGCGTCTCGATCTCGGTGTGCTCGGGCAGCGACTTGCGCCGGTGCGCAAGCTGCGACAGACGTACGTCGAGGGCCTGGACGTCGAGGAGTCGGATCTGGTCGGCGGGCGCGGCGTTCAGTTGGGGGCTCCAGAAGAGTGGTGGGTGGTGGTGGTCCAGGGGTCGGTGACCTGCTTCGAGACATGGACCCGAAGGCCCCATCCATGGCGGTCGGAAATCGCGTCGAGCTGCGCCGCGGCCTGTTCGCACCAGGGCCATTCGGTGGCCCAGTGCGCGGCGTCGATCAGGCCGAGCGGGGAGTGCTGGATGGCTTCGGAGGCCGGGTGGTGGCGCAGGTCGGCGGTGAGGAAGGCGTCCACGCCCGCCGCGCGCACCGCGTCGAAGAGGCTGTCGCCGGAGCCGCCGCTCACCGCGACGGTGCGCACCGTCGCCGCCGGGTCCCCCGCGAGCCGGATGCCCTGCGCGGTGGCGGGCAGCCGTGCCGCGGCGCGGGCGGCGAAGTCGGCCAGGCTCTCGGGGTGGTCGAGCACACAGATCCGGCCCAGGCCGCGACGGCCCTTGGGATCGGCCGGATCCGGTACGAGAGGCCCCTCCACGCGCAGGTCGAGCGCGCCGGCGAGGGCGTCGGAGACACCCGGATCGGCGGTGTCGGCGTTGGTGTGGGCGACGTGCAGCGCGACGTCGTGCTTGATGAGGGTGTGCACGACCCGGCCCTTGAAGGTGTCGGCCGCGACCGTCGTCGTACCCCGCAGATAGAGCGGGTGGTGGGTGACGATCAGCTGGGCGCCGAGCCTGAGCGCCTCGTCGACGATCTCCTGGACCGGGTCGACGGCGAAGAGCACACGGTCGACCTCGGAACCGGGGTCTCCGCAGACGGTGCCGACCGCGTCCCATCCTTCGGCCCGCTCGGGCGGCCAGAGAGCATCGAGCTCGGCGAGGACTTCAGACAGACGGGGCACAAGGAAAAGGCTACCTGCCCCCGGTGCCCCGTCGCCCATGGCCTCGGCGACCCGTGCGGACCGGCCGGGGGAGCCGCCGGGCCCGGTCGTCGGGAAGCCGCGGCGACCCGGAGGACGGCCGCGCGGCCCCCGGCGCCGCGAGCGGGGCGCCGGGGGCCGCGAGCGTGCGCGCCCGGGAGCGTGCGGCCGGCGGGCGGCCCGACGACGGAAACGGGGAGATCGTTACTTCACGAGGTCGGCGCGGAGGTCGTCGAGGACGAGATTCGCCGCCGTGACACCGAGTCCGAGGTACCAGGTCTCGTCGGAGACGTCCTTGGCCCGACCGTCCTTGACCGCCTTGAGGTTCTTCCACAGCGGGTTGGACTGGGTGGTGTCGCGCTTGGTGGCCTTCACGTCCCCGTAGACGCCGGTGAAGATCCAGTCGGCGTCGGCCTCATCGATCTTCTCCGGGCTGATCTCCGCGGCGAGGTCGTCGATCTGCTGGTTCTTGGGCCGCGGCAGACCGACGTCCTCAAGGATCGTGCCGATGAAGGACGCCTTGGCGTAGAGCCGGATCCGGTCCGGCAGGTAGCGGACCATGGAGATGGTCGGCTTGTCCGGGCCGATGTCCTCGCCGAGCTTCTCGGCCTTCGCCTCGTAGTCGGCGAGCTCGCTCTTCGCCTTGGCGGTCTTGTCCAGCGCCGCCGCGTTGAGGAGGTAGTTCTCCTTCCAGGTGAAGCCCGGACGGATGGAGAACACGGTCGGCGCGATCTTGGAGAGGGCGTCGTACTTGTCGGCGGCGCGCAGCTGGCTGCCGAGGATCAGGTCGGGCTTCAGGCCGGCGATCGCCTCCAGGTTGAGGTTGTTGATCGTTCCGACGCTCTTGGGGTTGCCCGCGTCCTTCTTCAGGTACGAGGGAATGGCCGCGTCCCCCTCGGAGGGGGCGTAGCCGACCGGCTTGACACCCAGCGAGACCACGTTGTCGAACTCGCCGACGTCCAGCACGACGACGCGCTTGGGGGCGGACTTGATCTCGGTCCTGCCCATGGCATGGGTGAGGGTCCGGGGGAACTGGCCCGCCTTGGCGTCCGTCCCGTACTCCGCCGTCTTCTTCGCGGCGTCGGCGAAGTCCTTGCCGCCCGTCGCGACGGCCGCCTTCTTGTCACCGCCGCCCTCGGACTTGGCCGAGCCGGCCGAGCCCCCGTCGTCGCTCCCGCAGGCCGAGAGGGAAAGGGCGGCGGCCACCGCCAGGCCGACTGCGGCAGTACCGCGGCGACGAAGGGACATCACTTGCTCCAGTCGAGGATCACACAACTCTTGCTTAGGGATGCCTAACCTTAGTCATCCGCTTCGCGGCGAGCACAGGCACCCCCTCCCTCTCAGGCGAATCCAGCCATCACCACCCTTATGTGTGAAGAGACAGGTCTCGCGTTGTTCGGCAGGAAGTGCGAAAACTAGCTTCGGGTGCCGGAGGTGACCAGTCCATGACTGCCTGTGCCATCGAGAACGGGACCGAGGGGTCGGCCGGGGCTGCCGGAGACACGGCCCCGGCGGACGACGAGCCGGTCGCGACCGGCGGGACGGAGACATCGCCCGAGCAGGCCGCCGCACCCGGTGTGCGGGACGGATCCACCACACACTGCGGGGCAGCCCTCGCCCCGGCCTCGTTCACGATCGCCGCCGACGGTTCCTACGCGGCCCGGCTCGCCCTGCGCGATGTCGCCACGGAGCCGTCCGACGAGGTCGTCCGGGCGTGGTTCGTGGAGCGCTGGACCCTCGACGGGCACGAGCCGTACGCCGTGCCGCTCCCCCTGGACCAGCCGGAGGAGCCGGACTCCGAGGTGCTGCCGCTGACCGACGGACGGGTGCTGATCCGGCGCCGGGTCGCGGACCGGCATGCCTTCTCGCTGCTCTATCCGACCGGCCCCGGTACCGGTGAACTGCCCCTCGGTGCCGTCGGATGCGCGGATCTGACCCTGCTGCCGCCGTCACCGGACGGCGCGAGCGCGTACGCCCTGTCGGTCGGCGCGCACTCCACCACCGTCTGGCTGGTGGCGGGCGGCGCCTTCGGCCCCGAGCGGGTCGCGGAGGTGCCGGGGCTCTGCTCCGGCGGCATCTGGCTGGACCGGGCGGGGCGGATGCTGGCCCTGGACCGGGAGATGCCGGGCGGCGGTCCGGTCAAGGCCGTCGCCGTGGACCTGGGGCGGGGCGGCGAGACGACACCGCTGCTGCAGATCGCACCGGACAGCGACGACCGGCTGCTGCTGGCCGACGCGGACAGCGGGCTGCTGCTGATCCGCTCGGACGCGCCGGGGCACGACCGGCTCGGGTGGGGGGTGCTGGGCAGCTGTCTGCCGGTGCGTTTCCCGGAGTGTCTGAACCCGGCGGATGTCACGGTGACGCCGTTCGCCGTCCAGCCGGGGCAGACCCTGATACCGGAGAGCTGCGCGGTGGCCCTGCGGATCGACGGGGCGGCGGGCAGCTGGGTCGGGGTGTGGCGTCCCACGGGGCGCCGGCTGCATCAACTCGCCGCCCCCGAGGGGTGGCAGGCCGGTCGCGGGGTGTGGACCCGGGACGGCGTGCTCAGACTTCCGTACGCCAACGAGAACGTGGCGTGCGGGGTGGCGCTGCTGGAGGCGCCGGAGGAAGGGGAACACGGCGCAGAACCGGCGAAGGAGGCGGGCACGGAAAGCGGTATGCAACCGTCCGCCGCCGCCGCGAGTCTTCCCGTGTGCAGGCCGGTTCCACTTGCGCAGGCGCCTCTCACGGGACGCACGGCGCCTGGTTAAAATCCTGGGCCTGGGCCACGCAGCCGTCGTAGACGGTCGCCGGTGGCGACCGTGCCGTGTCGCGGTGGCGTGATCGGCCCTGGTGACACACACGTAAGCGATCACAACGGGGTGACTTCCCACATGTCTGAAGCCCGAACCGACACGACCCAGACGCGTCCGCCGGTGGCGGACGCGGAACGGGCCGAAGCCGGCGGCTCCGGAAAGCACCGAGGGGGTGTGGCGACGGAGGACACGTCGGCACAGCCGCACGGCCGCCACCGGCGCCCCTCCGAGGGGGACGGCCGGGCGGCCTGACCGCGCGGAACATCAACGAGGGACGGGTGGGCCCCGGCAGCCGGACGGCTGCCGGGGCCCACCCGTGTCCGTGCTGGTCAGCCCCGCTTCAGGCCGAGCACCTCCGCCGCGGCGAAGGTCTCGTTCGGCGGCCGGTCCTCGTAGTACGGGGAGATCAGCTCGTCCAGCTCGTCGAAGGAGAACGTCTCCTTCGACGAGTCGAACTTGGCCGCCACCCTGGGGCGTTCGACGATCGCGACCATCCCGCCGTGCACGACGAGCAGTTGCCCGTTGACCTTGGCGGCCGCCGGGGAGGCCAGATAGCCGACCAGCGGTGCGACGTGCTCGGGGGCGAGCGCGTCGAGCCGGCCGTCCGCCGGTTCCTGGAAGCCCGCGAAGACGTCCTCGGTCATCCGGGTACGGGCCCGCGGGCAGATGACGTTGGCGGTGACGCCGTACTTGGCCAGGGCCAGGGCCGTGGAGGTGGTGAGGCCGACGATGCCGCCCTTGGCCGCCGCGTAGTTCGGCTGCCCCGCCGATCCGGCCAGGAACGCCTCCGAGGAGGTGTTGACGATCCGGCCGTGGACCGGACCGCCGGACTCCTTGGAGCGGGCACGCCAGTGGGACGCGGCGAAGTGCGTGGTGTTGAAGTGGCCCTTGAGGTGGACCCGGATGACGGAGTCCCATTCGTCCTCGGTCATGGAGAAGATCATCCGGTCGCGCAGGATCCCGGCGTTGTTGACCAGGATGTCGAGCTTTCCGTACGTGTCGACGGCCAGCTCCACCAGGGCGCGGGCCTGGTCGTGGTCGGAGACGTCGCCGAGGTGCGCGACCGCCCGGCCGCCCGCCGCCCGGATCTCCTCGGCGACCTCCTCGGCCGGGGTCGCGGACGCCTCGCCCGAGCCGTCGCGGCCCGGCTGTCCGTAGTCGTTGACGACGACGGACGCGCCGAGCCCCGCCAGTTCCAGTGCCTCGGCGCGTCCGAGGCCGCGGCCCGCGCCCGTGACGATCGCGGACATGCCGTCCAGGGGAAGTGACATCGGAATCTCGGAGTCCTCTCAGGTGGGAACAAGGAGCGAGCAGGGCGGGAACGGAGCGGGGATCAGAGTTCGACGCAGGTACGCAGCGACTCGCCGGTCCTCATCTGGTCGAGGGCGTCGTTGATGCCGTCGAGCCGCACCCGGTGCGTGATCATCGATTCCAGGTCGATCCGGCCGGCCCGCCAGAGCGCGATGGCCCGTTCGTACGACCGGAGCACGTCCCCTCCCCCGTACATGGAGGGCAGGATCCGCTTCTCGTCGAAGAACAGCTCGAACATGTTGGCCTGGAAGTTGTCGTCCATCGCGCCCGCGCCGACGATGCAGAGGGTGCCGCCGCGCCGGGTGTTCTCGTACGCCGTGCGGGCGGTGGCGGACTTGCCGACGACCTCGAAGACGTAGTCGAAGCCCTCGCCCGCGGTGATCCGCTGCTTGGCGTCGGTGAGTTCGTCCGGAGAGACGGCCTCGGTCGCGCCGAACCGCAGCGCCGCCTCGCGCCGGGAGGCCACCGGGTCCACGGCCACGATCTGGGCGGCGCCCCGCACCCTGGCGCCCTGGATCGTGGAGATGCCCACTCCTCCGCAGCCGATGACGGCGACCGACGAACCCGTCTCCACCTGTGCGGTGTTGATGGCCGCTCCCAGGCCCGTGGTCACCCCGCAGCCGATCAGTGCGGCGATCTCGAACGGCACGTCGTCGGGGATGGGCACCGCGCAGCCCGCGCCGACGACGACCTCCTCGGTGAAGGTGCCGGTGCCCGCGAAGCCGAAGACGTCTCCCCCGGGGCGCTTGAAGTTGGGGGTGCCTGCGTTCATGAAGCCGGCCAGGCAGAGGTGGGTCTGGCCGCGTCTGCAGGACGGACACGCCCCGCAGGCGGGCAGCCAGCAGACCAGCACCCGGTCCCCCGCGCTCAGCCCGGTGACGCCGTCGCCGACGTCGACGACCTCGCCCGCACCCTCGTGGCCCGGGATGAAGGGGGCGGGCTGCGGCAGCACCCCGTTCATCGCGGAGACGTCGGAGTGGCACAGTCCGGTGGCCCGGATGCGGAGCCTCACCTTGCCGGGGCCGAAGCCCACCGCCTCGACGTCGTCGAGGACCTCCAGTTTGTCCTGACCGATCTCGTGCAGTACGGCTGCGCGCATGGTGCGGCTCCCCTCATGGGCCCGTGGACCTCTTGGAGTTGGTTCAGGAGTGTTCGACGAACGTGTCGCCGAGGACCGGGGCGTCGTCCCGCTCGACGGCCCCCACCTCGACCCGGACGCGGTCCTCGCCGGTCCACATCCGGATGCGGAGGGTCTCGCCGGGGAGGACGACCCCGACGAATCGGGTGCGGTAGGAGCGGATACGGGTCACGTCACCGCCGAGCACCGTGTCGGTGACGGCCTTCAGTGTCATTCCGTAGGTGCACAGCCCGTGCAGGATCGGCCGGTCGAAGCCGGCCAGCCGGGCGAACTCGGGGTCGGCGTGCAGCGGGTTCCAGTCCCCGGAGAGCCGGTACAGCAGCGCCTGGTCGGGCCGGATCGGCCGCTCCACCACATGGTCGGGCGCGGTCTCGGGACGGGCGACCCGTTCGGACGGTCCGCGCTCACCGCCGAAGCCGCCCTCGCCCCGGACGAAGATCTGGGCGTCGTTCGTCCACAACGGGCCCTCGTCGTCGGCGGCTTCGGTACGCAGCACCAGTACGGCCGCCTTGCCCTTGTCGTACACCGCGGCGACCTTCGAGGTCTGTACGGCGGTGCCCTTCACGGGGATCGGCCGGTGCACGCGTACGGACTGCCCGCCGTGCAGGACGGCGGCCAGGTCGACGTCGACACCGGGCGAGGAGAGCCCGCCGACGACGCCCGCGCCCGCCCCCGCGACGGTGGCGAAGGAGGGCAGCACCTGGAGCCGTGACTCCAGGGTGTAGCGCAGTTCGCCGGGGTCGGTGGCCGGGTCGGCCCGGTCGGGGTCGGCTCCGGCGCCGATCCCCAGGTGGTAGAGCTGCACGTCCTTGTGGTCCCAGCTGATCCGGGTGGACCGCGGTTCGGCGGCGACAGCCTTTTCGGCATCAATGGGCATGGCGAAGCTGCTCCTTGATGGTGGGAAGACCTCGGCGCGGCCGTCCGCACCGTCGGCCGCACCGAGGTCGTGCGGGACCGGCCGCCACGCCCCGTTCTAGAACGCGTTCTAGCCGATGACCCCATGTATAACGCAGCGTCCAGCAGTTGTGAAGACCACTGCTGACGTGGCGTCAGATCCGTTGCCGGGCCCGTCGCGCACCCATGACAAATGTCATCGCGAAGTCCGTACGCACACCCCTGCCCGGCCTCGGGCCCCTTTCCGTAGCGTCGTGGCCATGAAGCAGACAACGGGGAATCCGGCCGCGGTGGACCTCACCGGGGCGGTCAAGACCTTCGGCCGGGCGGGCCGGACCGTACGGGCCGTGGACGGGATCGACCTGTCCATCGGCCGCGGCGAGACCGTCGCCCTGCTCGGCCGCAACGGCGCGGGCAAGTCCACCACCATCTCCCTCCTGCTGGGGCTGGACGAGCCGGAGTCCGGCAGTGTGCGGGTGCTGGGCCGAACCGCCGAGCAGGCGGTCCGGGCCGGTCTGGTCGGCGCGATGCTCCAGGACGGGAGGCCCATCCAGCGAGTCACCGTCCGCGAGCTGATCACCTTCGTCGCCTCGACCTACCCGCGGCCGATGCCGGTGGCCGAGGCGCTCTCCCTGGCGGGCGTCACCGGGTACGCCGACCGGCGCGTCGACAAGCTCTCCGGTGGCCAGACCCAGCGCGTCCGTTTCGCCGTCGCGCTGGCCGGAAACCCGGAGCTGATCGTCCTGGACGAGCCGACCGCCGCCCTGGACGTGGAGGCGCGCCGGACGTTCTGGGAGTCGATGCGGGCCTACGCCCGGCGCGGCAACACCGTCCTGTTCTCCACCCACTATCTGGAGGAGGCCGACGAGAACGCCGACCGGATCGTCGTCATCGACCGGGGCCGGATCGTCGCGGACGGGAACGGCGACACGATCAGGGGCTCGGTCGGCAGCAGCCTCGTCTCCTTCGACCTGGCGGGCCGGCCGACCGAGGGCCTGGAACTGCTGCCCGGCGTCGTCACCGTGGAGGTGACCGGGGACCGGGCGCTGCTGCACACGGACGACTCGGACGCCACCGTCGTGGAGCTGGCCCGCCTCGGCCTGATCCATGGCCTCCAGGTCTCCCGCGCCACGCTGGAGGACGCCTTCCTCGCCCTCACCGCACCGGCCGCCGGGGCGGCCCCGACCGATATCGAGAAGGAGATCGCGTGATGTTCCGCTACATCGTGCTGGAGGTCCGCCGGACCCTGCGTGACGGCTTCTTCCTGATCTTCGGGACCGGGATGCCGGTGATGATGTACCTGCTCTTCACCAACATCGGCGGTGGCGCTGCCGATGAGTGGAAGACGGCCTCGATGGTCGGCATGGCCGCGTACGGAGCACTGGGCTCCGCCATGTCGATCGGTACCGGGGTCGCCTCCGACAGGACCCTCGGCTGGCTGCAGCAGCTGCGGGTCACTCCGCTCGCCCCTTCGCACGCGGTCGTGGGCCGGGCGATCAGCGGTTCGGTGACCGTGCTGCCGACGATCCTGACGGTGCTGCTGGCCGGCGGACTGGTCAACGGGGTGCGGCTGTCCGCCTGGCAGTGGACCGCCCTGACGCTGCTGCTGTGGATCGGGGCGCTCCCGTTCACCCTGCTCGGCCTCGGCAACGGCTACCGGCTCACTCCGCAGGGCACCGGGGTCGTCAACATGGCCTGCCTGATGGGCTTCGCGATCGCCGGCGGGCTGTGGTTCCCGCTGGAACTGCTTCCCGGATGGCTCCGTTCGATCGGCCGGTTCACCCCCGCCAACCGGTTCGCCGACCTGGGCTGGGCGGCCACCGACGGACACGCGCCCGGCGGCGGCACGATCGCCGTGCTCTGCGCGTGGCTCCTGCTGTTCGGTACGTACGCCGTGGTCTCGTACCGTCGGTCCGCGAGGACCGTGTGACAGGAGTGGACATGGCCGGGATTCGGACGGTTCGGTGGACGGGTACGCGTCGGGAACGGCGTGCACAGCGGTGCGAGAACCAGCGTCCGGGCCCGCCCGGACCGTACACCCTGCTGCCCTGGCTGCTGATGGGCATGGGCGCCTTCTCCAACCTCTTCCAGGGCGAGGCGCCCAACCCCTGGCTCGGCGGTGTCGGGCTGTTCGTCTTCAACTCGCTCTACATCTCCGTGGTGTTCCGCGGCTTCGACAGGAAGAAGCGCGAGAGCCCGGTGTCGTACTGGCTGCTCGCGGCGATGGCCGTCGTCACGTTCGGGCTCGCGATCGGCTACGGCGGGAGCTGGCTGCTGTTCTTCCCGCTGCTCTCGCTGGCCTGCGGCACCATACTGCGCAACCGGCGGCTGGCCGCCGGTCTGCTCTCGCTCTCCGTGGTGGCCACGGTCATCGCCGTGTGGCGCGGGGACGGCGGCTCCACCCCGTGGACCATCGGGTACGGCACCTTCATCTCCGGCGCCGTGACCGCCGCGATCCTCACCCTCGCGGAGACCGTGACGGAACTGCGCGCGACCCGGCAGGAACTGGCCCGCACCGCCGTCGAGAAGGAGCGGCTGCGGTTCTCCCGCGATCTGCACGATCTGCTGGGCCACACGCTCTCCGTGATCGTGGTCAAGTCGGAGGCCGCGCGCCGACTGGCACCGCGCGACATGGATGCGGCGCTCCTTCAGGTCGCGGACATCGAGTCCGTCGGCCGCCAGGCCCTCACCGAGATCCGTGAGGCCGTCACCGGCTACCGCGAGGGGAGCCTCGCCACCGAACTGGACCGGGCCCGCTCCGCGCTGACCGCCGCCGGGATCGAACCGGTGCTCCGCCGCTCCGGGCCGCCGCTCGCCCCGCAGGCGGAGGCGCTGCTGGGCTGGGCGGTGCGAGAGGCCGTCACCAATGTCGTACGCCACTCCCGCGCCACCACCTGCACGTTCATGGTCGACGGCACGCCCGAACGGGTCCGGCTGACGGTCACGGACGACGGCTGCGGACCGGACCCCGACGCACCGGCCACCCCCGGCATCGGCGGCACCGGACTGACCGGCCTGACCGAGCGCCTCGCCGCGGCGGGCGGCTCCCTGAAGGCGGGCCCGAGGCCGGAGCGCGGCTTCGTGCTCACCGCCGAACTGCCGGTGGACGGGCCGCACCCGGCGGACGGGAAACCGGCCGCCGGGCACGCCCCGAGCCCTACGCTGGGCCGGTGAACGAGATGCCGCAGGATCACCGTCCCACCACGTCCGTACGCGTCCTCCTCGCCGAGGACCAGGGGATGATGCGCGGCGCGCTCGCGCTGCTGCTCGGACTGGAACCGGACATCGAGGTGGTGGCCCAGGTGGCCGCGGGGGACGAGATCGTGGACGCCGCCCTGCTGTCCCGCCCCGATGTGGCGCTCCTGGACATCGAACTCCCGGGCCGCAGCGGCCTGGACGCCGCCGCCGATCTGCGCGAGGAGGTGCCGGACTGCCGGGTGCTGATCCTCACCACGTTCGGCCGTCCCGGCTATCTGCGCCGCGCGATGGAGGCCGGGGCGGCGGGGTTCCTGGTCAAGGACGGACCGGTCGAGGAGCTCGCCGACGCGATCCGCCGTGTGCTGAGGGGCGAGACGGTCATCGACCCGGCGCTGGCCGCCGCCGCGCTCAGCGCCGGTCCCAGCCCGCTGACCGCGCGGGAACGGGACGCGCTGAACGCCTCGGTGGACGGGGCGACGGTCGCCGACATCGCGGCGAAGCTGCATCTGTCCGAGTCGACGGTGCGGAACTATCTGTCGTCGGCGATCGGCAAGACCGGTACGCGCAACCGGATGGAGGCGGTACAGGCGGCGCGGCAGCAGGGGTGGCTGTAGGCGGGCGGGACGGCTTTGTCCGGGTCAGTGCGGAGCGGACCGGTGGCGCGGCAGCCACAGCGCCATCAGCAGCAGTCCGCCCAGCAGCACCGTGCCGGCCGTGCGGAACGCCAGTGCGTACCCGGCGGTGAGCTCCGCCGCCCCGGTGCCACCCGCGGTGCGTGCCGCGGCGACGGTGGAGAGCGCGGCGAGACCGAGCGCGCCGCCCATCGTGCGGGAGGTGTTGACGAGACCGGAGACCAGACCGGATTCACCGGAAGCCGCGCCCGTGATGGCCAGCGAGGCGAGCGGGGTGGACGCCAGACCGGCACCGGTCATCATCAGGACGCCGGGCAGACAGACCGAGGTGAGGTAGGAGCCGTCGGTCCCCATCGTGGACTGCCAGCCGAAGCCCGCGGCGGCGACGGTCGTACCGATGAGCGCCAGGTTCTTCGCACCGACCCGGGCCATGACGCGGGGCGCGCACTTCGAGCCGAGCACGACGGCCAACGACGTGGGCATCAGGGCGAGTCCGGCCTCCAGCGGGGTGTAGCCCAGCACGGTCTGGGCGTACACCGTCATGAAGTACCACATGGAGAACGTCGCGGAACCGATCACGAACATCGCCGCGTTCGCCGAGGTCACCGCCCGCGCACCGAGCACCCTGAGCGGCATCAGCGGCTCCGCGGTCCGAGCCTCCACGGCCACGAAGGCGATGAGCACGGCCACCCCGCCGAGCAGCGGCACCAGGGTCGCGGCGGCGGTCCAGCCCGACTCCTCGGTCTGCACGATGCCGTACGCGACGGAGGCGAGGCCCGCCGTGACGAGGACCGCGCCCAGGAGGTCGATCCGCCGCCGCTCGGCCGCCCGGCCCTCGGCGAGCCAGAGGGCGGCACCGGCCAGGACGAGCACACCGACGGGCACGTTGATCAGCAGCACCCACCGCCAGGAGAGCAGATCGGTGAGCGCTCCGCCGATCAGCCCGCCCGCCGCGCCGCCGCCCGCGCCGACGGCCATCCAGGTGCCGATCGCCTTCGTCCGGGCGGGGCCCTCGGGGACGGCGGCGGTGAGCAGGGTGAGGGTGGCGGGGGCGAGCACGGCGGCACCGAGTCCCTGCGCGGCACGGGCGGCCAGCAACTGCCAGCCCTCCTGGGCGAGTCCGCCGCCCAGGGAGGCCGTGGTGAAGAGCCCGAGGCCTATGAGGAACATCCGCTTGCGCCCGTATATGTCGGCGGCCCGTCCGCCGAGCAGCATGAATCCGGCGAACGCGATCGAGTAGGCGTTGAGCACCCACTGCAGTCCCGCCGCGCTCATCCCGAGGTCGGAGCGCATGGACGGCAGGGCGACGTTGACGACGGACACGTCGAGCACGACGAGGAACTGGCCGGTACAGGCGGCGAGCACCGCCGCCCAGGTGCGGGTCCTGGGCCGGTGCAGCCGGGGTGCGGGCGTCGTGACGTCAACCATGACGGTCATCCTCGCAGCCGTTCGGAGGCCCGTACATCGGTATTCGGACCGACCCCGGCCCGGTCCTGCGACGTAAGGGCTGTCCCGTGATCCGCGGTGGATCAGCGCGCGGCGTCGGATGCGGTGCATCGTAAGGCGGAGGGGCGTCCGCATACTGGATGTATGTGGACGTTCCGACAACGCGGCGAGGTGCCGTAGCTGTCGTCGCGCGCCCGCCGGGGATTACGGGACAGCCCTTACCGGGACGCGCGCCGGCCGTCAGCGCCGCAGCAGCGTCACCACCGCCGCCCCGCCGAGCCCGATGTTGTGCGCCAGGCCGACCCGCGCGTCCTTCACCTGCCTGCCCTGCGCCTCCCCCCTGAGCTGCCAGGTGAGTTCGGCGGCCTGGGCGATTCCGGTGGCGCCGAGCGGGTGCCCCTTGGAGATCAGCCCGCCGGACGGGTTGACCACCCACCGGCCGCCGTACGTGGTGGCCCCCGACTCGACGAGCTTCCCGGACTCGCCCTCGCCGCACAGGCCGAGCGCCTCGTACGTGAGGAGTTCGTTGATGGAGAAGCAGTCGTGCAGCTCGATGACGTCGAGGTCGGCGGCCGAGAGCCCCGAGGCCTCGTACACCTGCCGGGCGGCGGCACGCGACATCGGCTGTCCCACGGCGTCGATGCAGGTGCCGGAGGCGAAGGAGTCGTCGGTGTCGGTGGTCATGGCCTGGGCGACGATCTCGACCGCCCGGTCGGCCAGGCCGTGGCTCTCGACGAACCGTTCCGACACGACGACCGCGGCGGCCGCCCCGTCGGAGGTGGGTGAGCACTGGAGCTTGGTCAGCGGCCGGTGGATGGTCTTCGTGGCGAGGATCTCCTCGACCGTGTACGGGTCCTGGAACTGGGCGTACGGGTTGTTCACCGAGTGCCGGTGGTTCTTCGCGCCGACCGCGGCGAGCTGGGCCTCGGTCGTCCCGTACCGCTCCATGTGCTCACGGGCCGCGTTGCCGAATATCTGGGCGGTGGGCGGGCTCATCCCGAAGCCGTGGGCGGCGGCCATGATCCCGTAGTGCCGGGCCACGGGTGATGTCCGGAAGTCCGAAGCGCCGCCGTCGGCGCCGCCGCCGCCGAGCGCACCGCGCGCCATCTTCTCGAAGCCGAGCGCGAGGACGCAGTCGCTGCCGCCGCCCTCGACGAACTGCCGGGCCGTCATCAGCGCGGTGGAGCCGGTGGCGCAGTTGTTGTTGACGTTGTAGACGGGCACACCGGTCAGCCCGAGTCCGTACACGGCGCGCTGGCCGGCGGTGGAGGCCTGGAAGCAGTAGCCGACGACGGCCTGCTGGACCTGGTCGTAGGTGAGCCCGGCATCGGCGAGCGCCGCCGTCCCGGCCTCCTTCGCCATGTCCCAGTACTGCCAGTCGCGGGTCTCGGGCTTCTCGAACTTCGTCATGCCGACACCGACGACGTACGCCTTCATGAGCTTCATCGGCTTCATCGGCACGGACTGCGTGGGCTGCACGGATTGCGTGGGTTTCGTGGGCTTCATGGGCAAGTCCCTTCAATCGCGCGGGAGGCCGAGGATGCGCTCGGCGACGACATTGAGCTGAACCTGGGTGGTGCCGCCCGCGATGGTCAGACAGCGGGACATCAGGAAGCCGTGCACGGCCCGCTCCCCCGCGCCTTCGCCGACCGCGCCGGCCGGGCCGAGGAGTTCGAGGGCCAGTTCGGCGACCTTCTGCTGATGGGTGGTCTGGACGAGTTTGCGGACGGAGGCCCCCGCGCCCGGTTCCAGACCGGACACCTGCCGCAGGGTGGTCCGCAGTCCGATGCAGGCCAGTGCGTGGGCCTCGGCCGCGAGTGCTCCGATACGGGCCCGGTACGTGCCGTCGAGTTCGCCGGAGCGGGCGATCAACGCCTCCAGGCCGGTGTCGAAGGTCATCTGGTCGGCCATGTGGACGCGTTCGTTGCCGAGGGTGTTGCGGGCGACCCGCCAGCCGTCGTCGATCTCGCCGACGACGGCGTCGGCGGGCAGCAGGACGTCGTCGAAGTAGACCTCGTTGAAGAGACAGTCGCCGGTGATCTCCTTCAGCGGGCGGATGTCGATGCCCTCGGTGTTCTTCATGTCGACGAGGAAGTAGCTGAGCCCCCGGTGCTTGGGGGCGTCCGGGTCGGTCCTGGCCAGCAGGATTCCGTGGTCGGCCGACCGGGCTGCGCTCGTCCACACCTTCTGCCCGTTGATCCGCCAGCCCTCCTCGGTCCGTTCCGCCCTCGTGCGGAGCGAGGCGAGGTCGGAGCCCGCGCCGGGTTCGGAGAACAGCTGGCACCAGAGGAGTTCGCCGCGCAGGGTGGGCAGCACATAGCGCTCCTGCTGCTGCGGTGTCCCGTGGGCGAGGAGCGAGGGCACCACCCAGGTGGCGATCCCCAGATCGCTCAGCTTCACCCCTTGATCCCTCAACTCCTGCTGCACGGCGAGCTGCTGGACGGGTCCGGCACCCAGACCGTAGGGGGCGGGGAGGTACGGGGCGGCGTGGCCGGTGGGCGCGAGGGCGCGGCGGGCGGCCTTCGGGTCGAGGCCCCGGGCGGTGGCTACGGCCTCGCGCGCCTCGGCGCGGTGGGCGGCGGCCTCGGCGGGGAGTTCGAGGACGAGCTCGCGGCGCGCCCCGCCCTCGGCCAGCCGGGCGGCCCGCAGCCGATGGGCGTCGCCGGCC
Organism: Streptomyces sp. NPDC093149; assembly: GCF_044754145.1. Lineage (NCBI taxonomy): Bacteria > Bacillati > Actinomycetota > Actinomycetes > Kitasatosporales > Streptomycetaceae > Streptomyces > Streptomyces sp. NPDC093149. Next base: position 838,224 of record NZ_JBIVON010000002.1, on the reverse strand, counting down.
CCCAGCAGCTGCCGGGCCACCAGGGCCCGGCGCAGATACAGATGGGCGTCGTGTTCCCAGGTGAAGCCGATGCCGCCGAGGATCTGGACGCAGTCCTTGGCGCAGCCGTAGGCGGCGTCGAGGGCGTCCGACGCGGCGAGGGCGGCGACCATGGACCGTACGTCCGGGTCCTCCTCGTCGGCGGCGCGGGCCGCGTCCCACACCAGCGCACGGGCCCGCTCGACCCGTACGAGCATGTCGGCGCAGAGGTGCTTGATGCCCTGGAACCGCCCGATGGGGCGGCCGAACTGTTCGCGGACCTTGGCGTACTCGGCCGCGGTGTGCAGCGCCCTGGCCGCGGTTCCGCACGCTTCGGCGGAGAAGAGGACGGCGGCGAGGTCACGGACGTGCGCGGTGTCGGTCCGTACGACGCGTTGTGCGGGGACGAGTACGCCCTCGGCGCGGATCTCGGCCGTGGGGCGGGTCGGGTCGGCACTCCGGTGCGGGCGGGCGGTGAGCCCTCGGGTGGCGGCGTCGACGGCGAACCACAGGGTGCCGGTGGCCGATTCGGCGGAGAGCAGGAGGAGGTCGGCGTCGGCGCCGGAGAGGACCGGTGGGGCCGTTCCGTCGAGGAGATGGCCGTCCTCGTGCTCCACGGCGGTGAGGGTGCCGGGGCCGAGCGCGACGGCGCCGATGCGCGTACCGGCGGCGAGGTCGCGTACCTGCTCGTCCGCGCCCGCCGCGTGCAGTACGGCGCAGGCGAGGGCGCTCGCGAGGTACGGACCGGGAAGCGCGGCCCGGCCCGCCTCCTCCAGGACCACGGCCAGGTCGAGGAGTTGACCGCCTCCGCCGCCGCACGCCTCCGGCAGATGGATGGACAGGAGGCCCTGTTCGGCGAGCCCGTCCCAGTATCCCGGGCGCACGCCGGGGGTGGCAGGGGTGTCGGCGTCGAGGAGCTTGCGGATCTCCTCCGGTGGTACGGCGCGTGCCAGCCACCCCCGTACGGCCTGCGCCAACTCCTTCTGTTCTTCGGTGATTCCGATGCCCATGCGGATCCTCGCCGGTCGCAGCCACTGGAACGGCGCAAGAGTAGAACACGTTTCATTCTGACGGAAGGTCAGCGCAGCGCCGGATGACGGCCGGCACGACGGCCGGAGGGATGACCGGGGAACGTCCGGGAAGCGGCCGGGAACGGGCAAGGGAGTGGTTCGGGGCGCCCGGATCGGCGCACGCTCCGGGCCGAGTGCGCGGCCGTGCCTCGTTCGCGCCGTTGTGCCCCGTTCGCTCCTCGTTCACCGGAATACCCCGGCGACAAGGAAGGTTTCACCCTGCACATACTTGGCGGTCGGCGCTGCCCGCGCCGGATCCGCACCCCGCTCCACACCCTCGATCACGCTGCCCGGAGGCCGCACGGATGCCACAGCCGACGAACGAACAGCACAGCGGGGAACTCCCCGATCCGCGGCCGCGCAGGGCGGGCGGCGGGGTCGTCCCCGTACTCGCCTTCGCGGGTATCACCGTCGCGGTGATGCAGACCCTGCTCGTCCCCGTCATCAAGGACCTGCCCGCCCTTCTGCACACCGATCCGTCCAACGCCACCTGGGTGATGACCGCGACCCTGCTCGCGGGCGCCGTCGCGACCCCGATCATGGGGCGGCTCGGCGACCTCTACGGCAAGCGGAAGATGCTGCTCGCCAGTCTCGCCGTGATGGTGATCGGTTCACTGATATGCGCCTTCACCGACGATCTCGTGATCATGATCGTGGGGCGCGCGCTCCAGGGCTTCGCCATGGGTGCCATTCCGCTGGGCATCGGCATCATGCGCGACGAGCTGCCGCGCGAGAAGCTCGGCTCGGCGATGGCACTGATGAGCTCCTCGATCGGGGTGGGCGGTGGACTCGCGCTGCCCGCCGCCGCGCTGGTGGCCCAGCACGCCGACTGGCACACCCTGTTCTTCGGCGCGGCCGGTCTCGGCGTGCTCTCGATGGCGCTCACCGTCCTCGTCGTGCCGGAGACCACGCTGCGCGCTCCCGGCCGGTTCGACCTGATCGGCGCGCTCGGGCTCTCCCTCGGCCTGGTCTGTCTGCTGCTGCCCGTCACCAAGGGCAGTGACTGGGGCTGGACGTCGGGGAGCACGCTCGGACTGATCGCCGCCGCCGTGGTGATCCTCGTCCTGTGGGGCCTCTTCGAGCTGCGCAGCCCGGCCCCGCTGATCGATCTGCGGACCACGGCCCGGCGCGAGGTGCTGCTCACCAACCTCGCCTCGATCATGGTCGGGGTCGCGTTCTACGCCGTCTCGCTCGTCCTGCCGCAGCTGCTCCAGCTGCCGGAGTCGACGGGGTACGGGCTCGGCCGGTCGATGGTGGTCGCGGGGCTGTGCGTGGCGCCGCTGGGTCTGACGATGATGTTCGTCGCCCCGCTGTACGCCCGGCTGTCCGCCCGCCGGGGCCCCAAGGTCTCGCTGATGCTCGGCATGCTGATCATCGCGATCGGTTACGGGGCGGGGCTCGGGCTGATGAGCGCCGCCTGGCAGACGGTCGTGATCGCGGTGGTGCTCGGGGCCGGTATCGGACTCGCCTACTCCTCGCTGCCCGCGCTGATCATCGGAGCCGTGGATCCGTCCGAGACGGGAGCGGCCAACGGTCTGAACACCTTGATGCGGTCGATCGGCACGTCGGTGTCCAGCGCGGTGATCGGGATGGTGCTGGCCAACACCTCGGTCCGGACGGGCGGGGTGTCGCTGCCCTCGATGGAGGGGTTCCGCATCTCGTTCCTGATCGCGACGGGCGCGGTGGTGGCCGGGCTGGTGCTGGCCTCGTTCCTGCCGTCGCGGCGCGAGGCGATGCGCCCGGCCCTGCTGGCGAGCAGCGACCACGACGCACCGGTCGCCGCGCGCTCCGTCTCCCGCCCCGTCACCGGCTCGGGCGGCTTCCGCGGCCGGGTGCTGGACGCGGACGGTGCGCCGGTGGCCCGCGCCAATGTCACGCTGATCGACCACCGGGGCCGGCAGGCAGGTCTCACCGTGGCGGACGAGGACGGCCATTACATGCTGGCCGCCCCGTCCGGCGGCAGCTACGTGCTGGCCGGATCGGCCGCCGGGTACGCGCCGCGCGCCCGCCCGGCGGTCTACCCGGGCAACGGGCTGCCGGTCGACGCCGACCTGGTGCTGACGGCCGGGACCTCTCGCCTGGATCACGCCGGGCTCGCGGGCCCCGGCACCGCACCCTGATCCGCCCCGATCCGGCCCGCCCCGGCCCGACCCGCGCCGGTCCGGACGAAGGGCCTCAGCGCACCGGGGCGTCGAACCGCGGTGTCGTCGTGAGCAGATGAGAGACGTCCGACCCCGCCGGAAGCTCCTGCGGCCGCGCGCCGCGGGTGAACAGTCGGGCGGGGTGGGCGCCCTGCACCCGGGCCTGGCGCCCGTTGACCCGCAGCCAGGACCCCTCGCGCAGGCCGAGCACCGGCACGTCGTTCTCCTCCAGGAACTCGGTGAGCCGCTCCTCGCGGGTCTCGCCCTTGTGGGTGCTCTCCGGGTCCGGGTCCAGGTAGTGCGGGTTGATCTGGAAGGGGACGAGGCCGAGGGTCTCGAAGGACGGCGGCTGCACGATGGGCATGTCGTTGGTCGTACGGAGGGTGGGCGCCGCCATGTTCGTCCCCGCGCTGGCTCCCATGTACGGCAGCCCGCCGCGCACCGCTTCGGTCACGGCGTCCCGCAGACCTGTCCGGTACAGGGCGCTCAGCAACCGGAAGGAGTTGCCGCCGCCTATGAACACGGCGTCGGACGCGGCGAGTTCGGCGACGGGGTCGGCGTTCTCGTGGACCCCTCGGACACTGATGCCGGACGGCGCGAGGGCGTCGCGGACGCGTGTGGTGTACGCGGTGTAGTCGGCGAGCGCGTAGGGGACGAAGGCCAGCCGGGCACCGGAGGGCAGGAAGGCGGTGACGGTGTCGAGGGCGTGTTCCAGATAACCTCGCCCGTACTGGGTGGAGTTGGAGAGCAGCAGCAGATTCACAGGGTTCCTCTTGGTTCTGTTCCGGTAAGTGTTCCGGTTCTTGGTTCTGTTCTGGTTCATCGGTCGGTACGAGGGCGGCGGGCGCGGGGTTTCGGCCGCTGCGGGGGCTGGGTCAGCCGCCGTTCCAGCAGCTGGGCCGCGTGGCGCAGGGCGTCGAGCCGGTCCTCGGGCGCCCCGCGGAAGAGCTCCTCGGCGCCGCCGAGGCTGAGGCTCCCGTACGGCTCCCGCCCGAGGAACACCGGTACGGCGACGGTCGCGATGCCGGTGTCGTACTCGCCGACCGTCCAGGCGTACCCCTGGGCGCGGACCTTGAGGAACTCCTCCTCCAACCGGTCCGGGTCGGTCACCGTCCGGTCGGTGAAGCGGGCCATCGGGCGGCCCCGGAAGAGCCGGTGGCGCTGGTCGTCGGGCAGATACGCGTAGTACGACTTGCTGGTCGCCCCGGCGTGCGCCGGGTAGAGCTCGCCGACCAGCGGGTAGTAGCGCAGCGGCCCGGCCTCGCCCTCCTCCGCGGCGACGCACCGCATGTGGAAGCTGTCCGGCAGACAGAACAGGACGGTGTCGCCGGTGACCCGGCGCAGCTCCTCCAGGACCGGTCCGGCCAGCAGCTCCAGTGAGCCGGAACGCTCCCAGAGCCTGCCCAGGCGCAGCACGGCGGGGCCGATGCGGTAGCGGCGGGTGGCGGGGTCGGAGACCAGGAAGCCGCGCCCGGCGAGGGTGGCGAGCAGCCGCTGGGCCACCGAGGTGTCCCAGCCGAACTCCTCCGCGACCTCGGTGACGCCCCAGTCGGGCCGGGTCCGTTCGAAGGCGAGCAGCACCAGGAGCGCCCGGTCGACGGTTTGCAGCGCCCCGGCGGGAGTGCGCCGGTCCAGATCGAAGTCCGCCATCGTCATCTCACCATTCAGACCTGAATTGCAAATAACGGGAAACAGTTGCGTTCAACGCTATCCGATCCCGAATGTTGCCTCAGCACCCCGCCCCGCGCTTCCCCGTCGAGCGCCGGCCCGGGTGCCCGGACTGCGCCGCCCCGGGTGTCCGGCTGAGTGAGAAAGGCCCTCCATGCTGAAGTACGTGCTGGACATCGTCGAGCTGTTGGACGATCCCCAGGTCAATGGCAAGACGGTCGCCGAGTACCTCGACTCCGTGAGCGGGGCCGAGGGATCGTCCGCCCAGGTCACCACGGTCACCGGCGAGCGGGGCTCGACGGACTTCGTGATGGTCCGCATCCCCGGCTCCCAAGGGCGTACGTCCGGGGGCAGTGCCCGCACGCTGGGCGTGGTGGGCCGGCTCGGCGGCATCGGCGCCCGGCCCGAGGTGACCGGCATGGTCTCCGACGCCGACGGCGCGGTCTCCGCGATCGCCACCGCCGCCAAGCTGCTCGACATGCGCCGCCGCGGCGACGTGCTGCCCGGCGACGTGATCGTCGCCACCCACATCTGCCCGGACGCGCCGACCGAGCCGCACGACCCGGTGCCGTTCATGGGCTCGCCCGTGGACATCGCCACCATGAACCGCCACGAGGTGACCGGCGAGATGGAGGCCGTGCTCTCCATCGACACCACCAAGGGCAACCGCATCATCAACCACAAGGGCCTCGCCCTGTCGCCCACCGTCAAGGAGGGCTGGGTGCTGCGGGTCAGCGAGCAGCTCGGCGAGCTTCTCGCCGTGGTGACCGGTGAGCCGTTGGTCACGTACCCCGTGACCACGCAGGACATCACCCCGTACGGTAACGGGGCACACCACATCAATTCGATCCTGCAGCCCGCCACCGCGACGGCCGCTCCGGTCGTCGGCCTGGCCATCACCTCGGCCGCCGCGGTACCGGGCTGCGGTACGGGCGCGAGCCACGAGACGGACATCGCGTCCGCCGCCCGCTACGCCGTGGAGGTCGCCAAGGCCTACGGCAGTGGCCACCTGGACTTCCACGACGCGGTGGAGTTCGACAACCTCGTCAACCGCTACGGGTCGCTGGCTCACCTCCAGACCCTCGGCCGTACACCCCAGGAGTCCTGATGGCAGCCGCCCCGCAGGCCGAGGCCGTGGCCCACGAGACCAAGAGCATCGGCAGCGACGACTACGCGCTCTCGCGCGTCCCCCGTGACAAGCGGTTCGGCTTCTGGTCCATGCTGCTCCAGTGGCTGGCCCAGTCCGGCTCGATCTCGCAGTTCACCCTCGGCGCCACCATCGGTGTCGGCATGACCTTCGGCGACGCCTTCCTCGCCTTCACGCTCGGCGCGGTGATCCTGGAGATCGTGATCTTCGCGATCGGTCTGGCCGGTATGCGCGAGGGGCTGGCGACCCCGATGCTGACCCGCTGGGTCGGCTTCGGCCGCAACGGCTCGGCGCTGGTCAGCTTCGTCATCGCGGTCAGTCTGGTCGGCTGGTTCGGCGTCCAGAACACGATCTTCGGCAACAGCGTCTCGGCGCTGGTCGGCGGCCCGTCCTGGATGTGGTGCGTACTGGCGGGCATCGCCATCACCGCACTGGTGATCTTCGGCTTCAAGTACATGGCCGTCTTCGCCAAGATCGTCACGCCGCTCTTCTTCGCGATGGTCGCCTGGTCGATCGTCTCGACGCTGAAGGACCACTCGATCAGCGATCTGATCCACTCGCAGGCCCCCGGCCAGACGATTCCGCTCGCCGTCGCCGCCACCGCCATCGCGGGCGGCTTCATGACCGGCGCGATCGTGGCCCCGGAGATGACCCGGTACAACACGAAGGGCTCGCACGTCTTCCTGCAGAGCGCCTCGTCGATGATCCTCTCCGAGTACATCGTCGGCATGACCGGTGTGCTCCTCGGTCACCTGGTCAAGAGCAACGAGGTCTCGCACATCGTGCTCTCCACCTCGGGTGCCTTCGGTGTGATCGTGGTCCTGATGTCCACCGCCAAGATCAACGACTGGAACCTGTACGGCTCCTCGCTCGGCGTCGTCAACTTCTTCCAGGTCGTCTTCGGCAAGCGGATCCACCGCGGCGCGGTCACGATCGTCCTCGGCATCGCCGGCACGGTCCTGTCCGCGGTCGGGATCATGACCCACTTCACCGAGTTCCTCTCCATCCTCGGCGTCGCGATCCCGCCGATCGGCGGCATCATCGTGGCCGAGTACTGGGTCGTGAAGCGGATGCGCAAGCCGCTGGACGACACACGGGAGTCCGAGACCCTGCCGACGTCCTCGCCGACCTGGGTGCCGATGTCCATCGCCATCTGGATCGCGGCGTTCTGCGTCGGCAAGTTCTACGAGGGCGGCATACCGGCCCTGAACTCGCTGGCCACCGCCTTCGTCCTGTACAGCGTCCTCGGCCTGCTGGGCTGGGTGAGGCCGTACGGCACCTCCGCCCTGGACGACGAGGACGCCGACGCCCCCGCCGCCCGCGCGACAACCACTGTGGGAGCAGCATGACCACCTCCGACCCCACCGCCTCGTTCGTCCCGGCCTCCGACGAGGCACAGGAAGAGGTCATCGGACTCTGCGCCGAGCTGATCAGGTTCGACACCTCCAACCCCACCAGCGACGAGCGCGCGAGCGCCGACTGGGTGGTGAGCCGCCTCGCCGAGGTGGGCATCGACTCCGAGCTGATCGAGTCGGCGCCGGGTCGCGCCAGCGTCGTCGCGCGCATCGCGGGCCGCGACTCCGGACGTGGCGCCCTCCTGGTCCACGGCCATCTGGACGTGGTCCCCGCCGACGCCTCCGAGTGGCAGGTCCCGCCGTTCTCCGGCGAGATCCGCGACGGCTACCTCTGGGGCCGCGGCGCGATCGACATGAAGGACACGGTGGCCGTCATGCTGGCCACCGCCCGCCACTTCGCCCGTACCGGCACCGAGCCGTCCCGCGACCTGGTCCTCGCCTTCCTCGCCGACGAGGAGGCGGGCGGCAAGTTCGGCGCCCACTGGCTGGTCGAGCACCGCCCCGAGCTCTTCGCAGGCGTCACCGAGGCGATCGGCGAGGGCGGCGGCTTCTCCTTCGCCATCGACGACACCCGTCGCCTCTACCCGATCGAGAACGCCCAGCGCGGCATGGCCTGGATGGAGCTCACCGCCACCGGCCGGGCCGGCCACGGCTCGTCCCCCAACGACGAGAACGCGGTCACCGATCTCGCGGAGTCGTTGGCCCGCATCGGCCGCGAGACCTTCCCGATCCGTCTGATCGAACCGGTCCGGGCCCTGCTCGAAGAGGCCGCCCGCCTCTACGGCGTCGAGTTCGACGAGAACGACATCGAGGGCAGCCTGGAGCGGCTGGGCCCGGTCTCCGACTTCATGCAGGTGGTGCTCCGCAACTCCGCGAACCCCACCATGTTCAACGCGGGCTACCAGACCAACGTCATCCCCGGAAAGGCGACCGCCCGGGTGGACGGCCGCTTCCTGCCCGGCCACGAGCAGGAGCTGGTCGACACGATCGACAGGCTCCTCCTCCCGTCGGTCAGCCGCGAGTGGGTCAACCACGACATCGCGATGGAGACGACGTTCGACGGCCCGCTGGTCGACGCCATGTGCGCGGCCGTGCGCGCCGAGGACCCGGACGGCCACCCGGTCCCGTACTGCAACCCCGGCGGCACCGACGCCAAGGCCTTCACCCATCTCGGCATCCGCTGCTTCGGCTTCAAGGGCCTCAAGCTCCCGCACGACCTGGACTACGGCCGCCTCTTCCACGGCGTGGACGAGCGCGTCCCGCTGGAGGGCCTGCGCTTCGGCGTCCGCGTCATGACCCGACTCTGGCAGAGCTGCTGACCTCCATATCGCAGCCCCGCCGGGGGCGCCCCGACCCGGGCTCACCCCTCGTACGCCCCCGCCGATTCCTTCGACGGGGGCGTACGGCATTGCGCTCACGGTGTGACATCCAGTAGCACCCAGTAGCACTACCACGACGAATACGCCGAGCGGGCCCGACGACTCGATGTCCTCCAGCGCGCCGAGAACGAGTTCGACCCGATCCCCTTCGACACGGAGGCAGCCCGGATCCATGGCAGGGTCTGCGCTGCCGTGATCGGCGCCGGCCGCAAACCGCGCCGCCGGGTGGCCGAATGATGATCGCGTCCATCGCCGTCGCCGAGGAGCTTCCCCTTTTCACCACGGACCCCGACGATTTCAAGGGGCTGGACGACCTGCTCACTGTTGTCCCCGTCGCGCGACCGCGGGTCCTCCACGATCGATGGACCGCCGGGGCGCACCCCGCCCCGAGCTCACCCCTTGTGCGCCCCCGCCGACGCCCTCGGCAGGGGTGTACGGCACGATGGGGCGCCGTCGAACGCGTCCCCGCAGAACCGTCCCCACCAGGAGGAACCCGTGCCCGCCGAGTCCGTCGCCGAGCCGTCGCCCGAGATTCTCGCCGCCTTCCAGGCCGCCAAGGGCTTCATGCCGGTGGTCGAGGGACTCGCGCTGTACGCGGCCGCCGCCGAGGCCGCCGCGCTGGGGCTGCCGGTCCTGGAGGTCGGTACGTACTGCGGACGCTCCACCATCCTGCTCGCCGACGTCGCCCGCGCGGCCGGCGTGACGGCCCTCACCGTCGATCACCACCGCGGCAGCGAGGAGCAGCAGCCGGGCTGGGAGTACCACGACCCGACCGTCGTGGACCCGGAGGTCGGCCGGATGGACACGCTGCCGACGTTCCGCCGGACCCTGCACGCGGCGGGGCTCGAAGACCACGTCGTGGCCATGGTCGGACGGTCTTTGCAGGTCGCCGCCGTCTGGAGCGGGAAGCTCGGCTTCGTCTTCATCGACGGCGGGCACACCGACGAGCACGCGGGCGGTGACTACGAGGGCTGGGCGCCGCATGTCGCCGAGGGCGGACTGCTGGTGATCCACGACGTGTTCCCGGACCCGGCGCACGGCGGCCAGGCCCCGTACCGGATCTATCTGCGGGCGCTGGCCTCCGGCGCGTTCACCGAGGTCTCGGCGACGGATTCGCTGCGTGTGCTGCGGCGCACGGGACCGGGTATCTGAGGCGCGCCCCGATAGCATCGCGTGGTGCCGTACGACGAGAGCGTTCCCCCCACCCCGCGCCGCCGGCCCCTGCTCGCCGCCGCCGCGCTCGCCGCCGTGTGCCTGACCGCTGCGGGCTGCGGCGCGGGCGACGACAGCGGCGGAGTGCGGGCCGAGCCCCGGCAGGGCGGCGGCGGCACCTCCGCGGCGCCGCAGCCGTCCTCGCCGTCCAGGACCGCTCCGGCTCCGGGGAGGACGTCCGCCTCCCCCGCCCCTTCGGCGAAGCCCTCCGGGTCCACGGGCGGCCGGGCCTCCAAGCCGCTGTCGGGCAGGACCGTCGTCATCGACCCCGGGCACAACCCGAACAACCGTCTGCACACCCGCGAGATCAACCGCCTGGTCGACATCGGCACCGCGCACAAGGAGTGCGACACCACCGGCACCTCGACCGACTCCGGTTATCCGGAGGCCGAGTTCACCCTGGATGTGTCGCACCGGCTGCGCACGCTCCTGAAGGCGCAGGGCGCACACGTCGTGCTGACGTACGACAACGACCGTCCGTACGGCCCGTGTGTCGACGAGCGGGCCCGAATCGGCAACGAGGCCAAGGCCGATGCGGTGGTCTCGGTCCACGCGGACGGTTCCGCGGCCGGCAACCGCGGTTTCCATGTGATCCTCCCCGGGCCGGTACGAGGAGGGAAGGCGGACACTACGAAGATCGTCGAGCCGTCCCGCGACCTCGGTACCCGGATCGCCGGTCTCTTCGTCCGCGATACCGGAAGTGCGCCTTCCAATTATGTCGGCGGCAATAGCGGGTTGGACATCCGCAAGGATCTGGGCGGACTTAATTTGTCGACCGTGCCCAAAGTGTTCATCGAATGCGGCAATATGCGTGATCCGAAGGACGCCGCTCTGCTCACCAGCGCGAACTGGCGTCAGAAGGCTGCGCAGGGCATTGCCGATGGCATCAGCAGTTACCTCAAGGGGTAACAAGAGGTAGTTCTGCGGCGAAATTGGGGGGAAGTGCGTCCAGGGTCCGGTCAGGGACACAGTCCTGACCGGCAGACGATAGATTCATCCGTACGATGGGGAGCCACCCCCGAGCCTTGCCCCGTGCCCGCCGCACCCCGGCGGGCCGCAGCGACGACCACCCCGACGAGACGACCGACTAAGGATCTTTACGTGAATATGCGCTCCCTCACTCGAGGCGACGGCGTGGTGATCGGAGCAGCGGTGGTGCTGTTCATCGCCTCTTTCCTCCACCTCTACGGTTACGAATGCCCCTCGGGCCTCAACTGCTCCGGCTACTCGGCCCCGAACGCCTGGGACGCGCTCGCGGCCCTCATGAGCATCTACCTGGGCGGCATCATCGCCGCGGCGCTGGTCGTGGTCGGCCGCACCATGCCGCCCCGCAAGGTCCTCGGTTTCGAGCTCGGCCAACTCGGCGCGGCCTTCAGCGTCTTCACCCTGTGGACCGCGTTCTGGTCGACCATCGACGCCAGCAACGCGGGCGCCGGCCTGATCCTCGGCCTGCTGGGCACGGCCGTGCTCGCGGTCGGCGCGGTCGGGACTCCGCTGATTCCCACGCTCAAGGCTCCGCTGATGGGTGCCCCGCGCCCGCAGGCCGTGCAGTCGCCGTACGGCGGCCAGCCGCAGCCCGGCCAGGGATACGGCTACCCCGGCGCCCAGCAGCAGCCGTACGGTGCGCAGCCGGGTCAGCAGCAGCCCTACGGCGCGCAGCCGCAGGCCGGTCAGCCCCAGCCCGGCCGGCCGGAGCCGCAGCAGGCCCAGCAGACTCCGGCGGCCGGCGCGCCGTCCGGTGACTTCACGCCGTTCTGGTTCGCGGTGCCGGTGGCCCGTCCGCTGTACGGGGAGGACGGTTCGCCGTCGCCGATCGCCGAGCTGGCTCCGGGCACCTGGTACCTCGCGGTGGAGCAGCGCGGTGCGAGCCTCATCGCCCAGACGCAGGACGGCCGTCGTGGTGTGCTCCAGGACACCACGGGCATCCAGCGCGGCTGAGCCCACCCGCCCGCAGCACGATCAGCGACCCCTCGCCCCTTCCGGGCGGGGGGTCGCTGCCGTACTCTCCGTCCGTGCGTCGATTGTCTGACATGGCGTCAGAATCCTTGGGAGGCGGCGGAATGCGGCTCGGACTCGCGCTCGGCTACTGGGGTCGCGGCCCCGACCCGGCCCAATTGGAGCTCGTCCGTCAGGCCGAGGAGCTGGGGTACGGGTCGGTGTGGACGGCGGAGGCCTGGGGCTCCGACGCGTTCACCCCGCTGACCTGGATCGCCGCACACACCTCCCGCATCCGGCTGGGCACCGGCATCGCGCAGATGGCGGCGCGCACCCCGACCGCGACCGCGATGCACGCCCTCACCCTCGACCATCTCTCCGGCGGCCGGATGATGCTCGGCCTCGGTCTGTCCGGGCCGCAGGTCGTGGAGGGCTGGTACGGGCGGCCGTTCCCGAGGAGCCAGCTGACCGCCACCCGCGAGTACGTCGACGTCATCCGCCAGGTGCTCGGCCGTGAGGCCCCCGTCGAACTGGACGGACGCTTCCACTCCCACCCGTACAACGGTCCCGACGCCACCGGCCTGGGCAAGCCGTTGAAGTCGATCACCCATCCGTTGCGGTCCCGGCTCCCGGTACTGCTCGGGGCGGAGGGGCCGAAGAACATCGCGCAGACGACGAGGATCGCCGACGGCTGGCTGCCGCTGTACTGGTCACCGCTGCGCACCGATGTGTACGAGGCGTCGCTCACGGACCTGCCCGACGGGTTCATGATCGCGCCGATGGCCCGTGCGCGGGTCTGTGACGACATCGCCGAGGGGCTGCTGCCGGTGAAGGCGATGCTCGGCTTCTACATCGGGGGGATGGGGCACGCGGCACGGAACTTCCACGCCGACCTGATGGCACGCATGGGGTTCGAGGAGGAGGCACGGCGGATCCAGCGGCTCTTCCTCGAAGGACGCAGGGAGGAGGCGGTGCTGGCCGTGCCGGACGCGTTCGCCGATGAGATCTCGCTCGTCGGTCCGCGTGAACGGATCGCGGAGCGGCTGGAGTTGTGGCGCAAGGGGCCGGTGACCGATCTGCTGGTGACGGCGCCGGACCCGCATACGCTGCGGGTGCTCGCAGAGCTCGACTGACGACCTGGTGCACGATGGGGAGTGGCTCGCTGTCGTGCACCAGGCCGTAAGGGCTGTCCGCAATCCCCGGGGGATCGGTGCGCGGCGTCGGGTGCGGCGCATCGCGGGGCGGGAGCATCCGCACACCGGACGTATTCGCTCATCCGGTCCGATCCGCACGAAGGACCCCGGGCCCCGGCCGGGCCGGGTCCGTCGGCCAGGTCCCGGTGCCGACCGGGGCGGGGCGCACCCGTCGGCGTGATGCGGTGCGTTCCCAGGGCTGGGGGTCGGGGTACGTGAGGAGTTCCAGCGTGCTGCCCCAGGGGGTGCGCAGATACGCGAAGCGGTTGCGCTCCCCCGCCTCGGGGCCCGGCAGCGGCCGTGCCTCGGCGAGCAGTGAGGCGCCCGCGGCCACGCAGTCCCTCACGGCCGCGTCCAGGTCGTCGGCGTAGAGCGCCACGTGCTGCCAGCCGAAGTCGCAGGGCAGCGCCGGGGGCTCCCGGCGGGGGCCCTCGAACTCGAAGAGCTCGATGGCCGGACCGTCGCCGGGGAGGGCCAGCATCCGGATCGCCAGCTGCTGGGTGCCCGCCGGGACGCCGAGCCGCCGCTCGACGTCCAGACCGCCGAGCGGCTCGTCCTGGCGCCGCAAGGTGTCGTAGAGCACCTCGGCGCCGAACGCCCTGGTGAGGAAGAGGGTCGCGGTCTCCAGATCGGGGACCGTGACCCCGATGTGGTCGATGCCGCGCACGCTTGTGGCCGTCATGGGTTCACCGTTCCTGTCCCGGGGCCGCGCCGATGCGTCCCGTCCGCCCCGGAGCGGGCCCGCCCCGGGGTCGTGCCCGCGCGGGACCGGGCCGGCAGTTCGTCGGCCGGCCGGGTGGAGACGACGTGCTCCGCCGGGACGCGGCGCTTCTCGGCGCGGGCGCGGATCCGCCGGTCCGGCTGACCGGGCGCGTGTGCGTCGGTGTCGACGGCGAACAGGCTGCCCGCGGCAACGGCTCGGCGCAGCAGCCGGGGGGGCGGGTCGAGCCGTTCGGGCCGACTGCCGCGTTCCGGCAGGAAGGCGATCCGTCTCAGGGCGCGGACGGGCTCCATCGGCACCTCCACGGGGGCCGCCGGACACACGGGCTGTCGCTTCCAGCTTGGCGCAGCACCGCCCCGTCCGCACAGCGGGCGGGGCGGCTCCGCGGCGGCCTGCGGCGGCTCAGCCGAATGCGGAGTGTTCCAGCCAGAAGTCCAGCAGCTTCGTGTCCCCCAGCACCTCGACCCGGTCGCTGTCCGCCGGGAGGCGCCGGTTGAAGACCAGCAGGACGTCGGTGAGCGGGCCCCGCAGCGCCACGGTCGCCTTCTCGTGGGCCCGCCGCCAGGTGAAGCCGTCCTCGCCGAGCTCGATCAGCCACTCGGCACCGGGCACGTCCGTGGCGTGCAGATGGATCGAGCCCCCGGCGCCGGCGAGCTCGGCCGCCTTCCCGTGGCCCGCGGCCCGCGCGAAGGCGACGATCTCCAGCCACTCGTCGATCGTGTCGGCCGCCAGCTCGGGTGCCACCTCGTAGCCGGTCCCCGCGGTGAGCGCGGCGTCGGCCTGGTGGACGATCGTCTCGTGCGCCATGCGACGCGCCCAGAAGCCCGTGCTGCGCTCCCAGCCCCAGGACCACACCTTCTGGTCCGGACCGGCGGCGCGCAGCGCCTCGACGGTATCGGCCGCGCCCTCCGCCAGCCAGGCATCTAGCGCGGCGAGGTCGTCGCTCCCGGGGGCGGAGTCCGGTACCTGCTCGTTCGGGACCATCTCGGTGGCCCGGGTGCGTACGATCTCGCCGACCCAGCGATGGGCCCGGCCGACATGGAGAACGAGCTCACGCAGGGTCCAGTCGGGGCAGGTCGGGACGGTGGCACCGAGGTCCGCGTCACGGATCGTGGCTCTCAACGCGTCGGTGCGGGCGATGATTTCGTCACAGTATCGGTCGTACGTGAGTCGGCTCATACCATGCACCCTAGTTCGATCACCGACCGAACCCGCATCGATTACCCGCCGAGTTGTGAGGCGCTCGGCACCTTGTCCTTCACCTCGGCGCCCGCGCTGCTGCCGGCTGACTTGACGCCGTTGATCACACTCTCGAAGGCGCCGACGTCACCCGCGCCCGCCTCGCCCCTGCGGAGCTTCTCGCCGAGCCCCTTGAGCGATTCGATGCCGGCGCTCAGCGGCGCGACCGCCTTGGACAGCAGCGGATCGCCCTTGGCGTTGGCCACCGCCGCCTTCAGCCGGTTGTAGGTGAAGCCGCCCGCGAGCCCGGCCTTGACCAGGGCGAACGTCCGCCCGTCCGCGCCCTTCTTGAACTTGCCCGCCCGGTACGGCTTCACGATCCACTGGTACGTCGCACCGGCCGCGAGCCCGGCGTTGGCGACGAATCGCGTCTTGGCCAGTTTCTGCGCCTGCGCCGACGGCGTCCCGCCCGGGGACGCGGTGACACTCGGGGACGCGGAAGGGCTCGCGCCGCCCTTGCCGCCGCCGCACGCGGTGGCGCCCACGACCAGGGAGCAGCACAGCAACGGCGGGACGACGAGACGGCGCAACGGTACGGAACCGGTCACGGCGGAACTGGGCACAGCGGGCCTCCCTGGCCGGGCACATCGGGGCGAACTCTACGGTGAGTGACGAAAGCGGCCACTCTCGGTAAGGTTCGCCCGGACCCGGGCGGCGTGCCACTCGGGCAACGCCGTCCGGGTCCACACCGCCGGTGCGGCGATCCGGTCAGGCGACGCTGTGCGTCGGGCGAGGCTGCCCGTCGAGGAGCAACGCGCGCACCGCCTCGGCCTCCGGGGCGTGCAGCCGCTCGTAGACGTCGAGTGCCTCGTTCCACGAAGCGACCGCACGTCCGGTCTGGCCCAGTTCCGAAAGCGCGTGGCCGAGCACGGTCAACACGTTGCCCCGACGCCACTCCCCGCCGATTCCGCCCAGCGTGATCAGCGCCCTCTCGGCGTCGGCCGCGGCCTCTGCCGGGCGCCGCGCGGCGAGGTCGACCTCGGCCAGACGGAACAGGCTCATGCCCTCCCACAGCCTCTGGCGGCTCTCGCGGAAGACGTCCAGCGCCTGGTGGAGGCAGTCGCTCGCGGAGTCCAGCTCGCCGCTCCGGGTGAGGGCCAGAGCGAGCGCGTAGCGGCCGTTGGCGCCGCGCAGGGTGCTGCCCATGGCGTCGTAGATGTCGATGCCCTGCCGTGCCAGCGCGATGGCGCTCGCCGTCCGGCCGGTCGCGAGGTGCACGCGCGAGAGGTTGCACAGGACGGCGGCCTCGCCGGGGCGGTCGCCGAGCGCACGGAAGTACTCGATGGCCCGGGAGAGATGGGCCTCCGCGTCCCCGTGCCGGTTCTGATAGAGCGCGATGACGCCTCTGCTGTTGAGCGCGTCGCCCGTGGTCCAGGAGTCGCCGGTCGAACCGCCGAGCCGTACCGCCTCGCGCGCTTCGTGGTCCGCCTCCCGGAAGCGGCCCATGAGGGAGTGCAGGTGGGCGAGAACCGCTCGCATCCGTGCCTCCGTCCGCTCGTCGCCGGTTTCCACAGCGGCACCCAGCAGGGCCGTGACCACCGACTCGTAGCGCTTGAATTCGCTGCCGGACTCGGCGAGGTCCCGCACCGCGAGCAGCAGATCGGCCGCCTTGCGCAACTCGCCCGTACCGACGGCCTGCCGGGCCGCGGACAGCAGTGCCCTCGCTTCACCGAACAGCCAGTCCAGCGCCTCGGAGCGGTCGACGAAGAGCAGCCCGTCGCTCGCGGTCGGCGCCAGGTGCTCGACCAGGCGGTCGCCGGGCCGCTCCAGCGCGTACACGCGCGCCGCGGTGGCCAGGTAGAAGTCGAGCAGCCGGGACAGGGCCGCCGCCCGCTCACCGGGCCCTTCCTCGTCCCTCTCCGCGCAGGTACGTGCGTAGAGGCGGAGCAGGTCGTGATACCGGTACCGGCCCGGTGCCGGCGACTCCACCATCGACGTGTCGACGAGGGTCTCCAGGAGTTCCTCGGTGTCCTCCGCGGGAAGGTCGAGCATGGACGCGGCAGCCGACAGAGAGATGTCCGGTCCGTCGGCCAGACCCAGCAGACGGAACGCGCGTGCCTGCGCGCGTTCCAGCTGCCCGTGGGCCAGCTCGAAGACGGCCTTCACCGCCAGGTCCCCGGACTGCAGCTCGTCCAGTCGCCGCCGCTCGTCCGCCAGCTTCGCGGCCAGTACCGAAACGGTCCAGGTCCGCCGCACCGCCAGCCGCGTCGCCGCGATCCGGATCGCCAACGGCAGGAAGCCGCACGCGGCAACGACGTCGAGCGCCGCCGTACGCTCGCCGTCGACACGTTCACTGCCGACGATCCTGGTGAACAGTTGCAGGGCCTCCTCCGGACTCAGCACGTCGACATCCACCAGGTGGGCGCCCGCCAGGTCGCCCAGGTGTCCCCTGGACGTGATCAGCGCGGCGCATCCCTCCGTGCCCGGCAGCAGCGGTCTCACCTGAGCGGCGTCGCGCGCGTTGTCCAGGAGCACCAGCACCCGCCGCCCGTTCAGGACCGAGCGGTACAGCGCAGCCCGGTCCTCCAGGGAGTCGGGGATCGCCGCGTCCGGCGTGCCGAGAGCGCGCAGGAAGGAACCCAGAACCGTCTCGGGCTCCGCACCCCTCGCCCGCGGGCCCTGAAGATCGACGTACAGCTGGCCGTCGGGGAATTCCGGGCGGGCCCGGTGAGCGACGTGTACCGCCAGCGTCGTCTTGCCGACGCCCGCGATTCCCGACAGTGCCGACACCGCCATGACCTGGCCGTTGGCCGACGCCAGCACCTCCCCCAGCTCCTCCACGTACGGCGCACGGCCCGTGAAGTCGGTCACGGTCGCAGGGAGTTGGCCGGGCCGAACGAGGGCCACGGGAGGCCCGGGCTCCGGGGCGGACGGTTCCGCCAGGGCCGGGTCCGCCTGCAGGATCCGGCGCTGCAGCTCGGCCAGGTCGGAGCGGGGGTCCACGCCCAGTTCGTCCGCCAGCAGCCGCCTGGTGTCGGCGTACACCGCCAGCGCCTCCGCCTGACGGCCGCTGCGGTACAGCGCCAGCATCAGCAGTTCCCGCAGCCGCTCCCGCAGCGGGTGCACCGCCGTCAGCGACGTGAGCTCCGAGACCGCTTCCGCGTGGTGGCCCAGTTCGAGCTCCATGTCCAGGCAGGATTCGCTCAGTTGGAGGCGCCACTCGTCCAGGCGGGCGCGTTGGTTCTCCGCGTACGGGCCCGGCACCCCCGACAGCGACTCGCCGTCCCACAGTGCCAGCGCCTTGCGAAGCAGATCACGCGCATGGCCCGGATCCCCGTCGCTTCTGGCCCGCTCCGCCCGCTCCGCGAGATCCTGCGCCGTCGCCAGGTCCAGGGCTCCGTCGGGCAGGCCCCGGATCGCGTAGCCGCCCGACTCACTCACCAGGACGCCCGGTTCGAGGACCTTGCGCAGCCGGGAGACATAGGTCCGGACGGCGGCCAGGCCCTGCGACGGGGGCTCCTCGCCCCACAGCGCGTCGATCAGTTCGGCCGCGGTCGCCGTGCGGCCCGCGCGCAGCAGCAGGGCGGCCAACAGGCCACGCTGCTGCGGTGATCCGGTCGGCAGTGCCTCGGTTCCGCGCCAGGCGCGCACCGGGCCGAGTACGCTGAAACGCAGCGCTGTCGGCCCCTCGGGCGACGTGGCGGAACGAAGCTCCGGCACCCGTCGCACGACATCCATAGCTGCCCCCCCCCTTTCGGCAGCGTATCAACTCGTTTAGCAGACGTATATGGATCGTTTATCGGCGCCTGCGACCATCGACGCATCGCACTCTGTGACTTGCCCAGTCCGGGGTTGCGCCGAGGCGGGTCCCCGGGAGTGGCATCCCGGGTCCCGACCACCCGGCCTGACAGCCGATCATTTCGCGCTGCGATTTTCAGCAACTCTAGCTCGGTCGAGCGACTTTGAGCTACCGTCATCCCGTTGCCGCGGACCGCGGACGGGTCGGCCCCTGCCAAGGGCCCCGAATGGCCCGCCTGTTGGTGCGCGCTGCAGATCCGGACTGGGCACCGTCATAGGGAGAACGAGCATTGTCATGCAATCAATCAGCCCACCCGTGCTGTGGGCCGGAGTCGTGGTCACTCTGGCCTATTTCGTATTGGTCGGATACCTCATCAGGTCACTGAGGTCCAACAAGCGGCTGCCTTCGGCGATCGCAGCCGTGACGGGGCTCGTGGGTGCGCTTCCCGTAGTGCTCTACGCCCTGTATGCCGTGCTCAGCACTCCGGCATAGGCATATCCGCACGAAGTACGTGTCGGCTCGGGGAAGCGGTGGAACAAGCGCCGCTTCCCCCGGTCGCGCGGCCGGTGCCCGGCCTGGGCCGGTGCTATCCGCAGCAGTCCGGTTCCAGCCCGCGCGGCAGCCGTTCGCCGCCGAATACCGCGGTGGTCGCCTCGTCGCCGCCGAGCGCGGCCACCGCGAGCAGCAGCGAACCGGCGGTCCAGGTGGTGAGCTCCTCCGGCCAGAAGGCCCGGTTGCCCTCGAAGACGTACCCCGTCCAGTACATGCCGCCGTCGGCGCGCAGGTGCTGGATGGACTGGAGGATCTCCAGCGCCCGGTCGGACTCGCCCATCACCCAGAGCGCCAGGGCGAGTTCGCAGCTCTCCCCGCCGGTCACCCATGGGTTGGGCAGCACACAGCGCACCCCTAGGCCGGGCACCACGAAACGGTCCCAGCCCTCCTCCATCCGCTCCTTGGCGGCCGCTCCGGTGAGCGCGCCGCCCAGCACCGGGTAGTACCAGTCCATCGAGTAGCGGCTCTTGTCCAGGAAGCGTTCCGGGTGGCGCCGGATCGCGTGGGCCAGCGCACCGGTCGCCAACTCCCAGTCCGGCTGCGGCTCCTCGCGCCGCTCGGCGAGGGCGAGTGCACAGCGCAGCGCCTGATGGATGGAGGAACAGCCGGTCAGCAGCGCGTCGTCGACGGGGGTTCCGTCGGCTTCGCGCTTCCAGCCGATCTGGCCACCGGGCCGCTGCAGCCGCAGCACGAATTCGACGGCGGCGTAGACGGTCGGCCACATCCGGTCGACGAACGCGTCGTCGCCGGTGGCGAGGTAGTGGTGCCAGACGCCGACGGCCACGTACGCGCAGAAGTTGGTCTCCCGGCCCCGGTCGGTCGGCCGTTCCGGGTCGCCGTCGTGGTACGCGGCGTACCAGGAGCCGTCCTCGTTCTGGTGCCGGGCCAGCCAGTCGTACGCGCGTCCCGCGGCGGCGTGTTCGCCCGCCGCGTCGAGGGCCATGGCGGCCTCGGTGTGGTCCCACGGGTCGAGGTGGTGGCCGCGGAACCACGGCAGCGCACCGTTCTCGCACTGCGCGGCGAGGAGGGCGGCGACGGTCTCGGCGGCCTGCTCGGCGGTGAGGACTCCGGGCAGTACGAGGTGTTCTGTCTGCTCGGGAACGGTCACGCCTCGGCCTTGGAGAGATCCTCGGCGGTGGCCGCGGGCAGGTGCGGCTTGGTCGCGTACGCCACGAAGCTCTTGCCGACGACCGGGTTGAGCAGTTGCTCGGCGACCCGGGTGACGGCCGGCTTCTTCATGATGTCCCAGACCAGCAGCTTGTGATACGCGCGCACCGGCAGCGACTTGTCGTTGTCCACGCCGAACGCGCACTTGAGCCACCAGTACGGCGAGTGCAGGGCGTGGGCATGGTGGGTGCCGTACGGCTTGAGGCCTGCGCCGCGCATCTTGCCGAGCAGTTCGTCGGCCTTGTAGATGCGGATGTGGCCGCCCTCGACCTCGTGGTACGCGTCGGAGAGCGTCCAGCAGACCTTCTCGGGGCCGTAGCGCGGCACGGTGACCGCGATCCGGCCGCCGGGCCTGAGCACCCGGACCATCTCGGCGAGCACGCCCTTGTCGTCGGGGATGTGCTCCATCACCTCGGAGATGATCACCACGTCGAAGGACTCGTCGGGGAACGGCAGATTGAGCGCGTCGCCCTCCATCGCGGTGGCGGTGGCGCCCTCGGGTGCCTCCCCGGCCTCCTTCATCGCGGCGAACCATTTCGCGACTTCGCGGATCTCCTCGCCGTTCCGGTCGAGGGCCACGACCTGGGCGCCGCGCCGGTAGGCCTCGAAGGCGTGGCGTCCGGCGCCGCAGCCCAGGTCGAGCACTCGGTCACCTGCGGCAAGCGGGAAGCGGGTGAAGTCCACGGTCAGCACGAATGCCTGCTTTCGCGGTCGAGGGGGTCAGAGGGCGGGGACAGCGTGGGCGGACTGCGGGGTCACCGTCGGCCGCCGGGGCGCGTGGTGCCCGCGCGGGCGGCGATCGCCTCGCGGTACAGGGCGGCGGTGCCGATGGCGGCCTGCTTCCAGGTGAACCGGGACAGCACCCGGGCACGGCCCGCGGCGCCGAGCCGGGCGCGCAGTTCCGGATCGCCGAGCAGCCGGGCGAGCGCGTCGGCCAGCGCCCCGGCGTCGGCGGGCGGGACGGCCAGGCAGGTCTCGCCGTCCGGGCCCGCGACCTCGGGGATCGCGCCGCCGGTGGTGGCGACCAGCGGCGTGCCGGTGGCCATGGCCTCGGCAGCGGGCAGCGAGAACCCCTCGTACAGCGAGGGGACGCAGGCGACCTGCGCGCTGCGCACCAGGTCGACGAGTTCGGCGTCGCTGATGCCCTTGACGAATTCGACGGCGTCCTGGAGTCCGTGCCGCTCGATGGCCTGCGCCACCGGTCCGTCCTCGGCCCGCTTGCCGACGACCACGAGGTGCGCCCGCGGGTTCTCGGTGCGGAGCTTGGCGAGCGCCTCGACGAGGTGGACGAGGCCCTTCAGCGGGACGTCGGCGCTGGAGGTGGTGACGATCCGGCCGGGGACCTCGGCGACGGACGGATCGGGCGACCACAGTTCGGTGTCCGCGCCGATGTGCACCACATGGATGCGGTTCTCGCGCACCCCGAGGTGGTCGACGATCTCCTGCTTGGAGGAGCCGGAGACGGTGAGCACCGACGGCAGCCGGCGCGCGACCCGCTTCTGCATGCGGGTGAAGGCGTACCAGCGGCGCACGGAGGCGCGCCGGCGACGGGTCGCGGCGGCGGCCAGGTCCAACTGCCGGTCGACCGTGATGGGGTGGTGGATCGTGGTGACGAGCGGGGCGCCGAGGTCCGCCAACAGCCCGTAGCCGAGGGTCTGGTTGTCGTGGATGACGTCGAACTCGCCGCGTCGGGACGCGAGATGGCGTCGGGCGCGGAGGCTGAAGGTGAGCGGCTCCGGGAAGCCGCCGGTCCACATGGTGGCGACCTCGGCGGCGTCGATCCAGTCCCGGTACTCGCCGCGTTTCGGGGTGCGGAAGGGGTCGGGCTGGCGGTAGAGGTCCAGGCTCGGCAGCTCGGTGAGCGGGACGCCCTCGTCGAGCACCGGATAGGGCTGGGCGCCGATCACCTCGACGCTGTGGCCGAGGCGGGCGAGCTCACGGCCGAGGTGGCGCACATAGACGCCCTGGCCGCCGCAGAAAGGATTTCCCTTGTAGGTGAGGAGTGCGATGCGCAGCGGGCGTTCGCCGGGGCTGCCCGACACGTCGCTGCCCGTGCGGGGGCCCGACTCTATGGCCTCAGCGGTCACACTCGGCCCCCTTCTCACTGCGTGTTCGCCGGAGCGTAACCGCTCACGCTAATCTAGAACAAGTTTCAGACTGGATCGTTCAATGAGCTACGAATCTACCGGCAGGTAGCGTCGGCGCAACGGCCGGACCGGGTGATTCGCGCCACGGCCCGGCACCCTGGCATGCTGTGCGCCGCCGGGAGACCGAGCGCCTCCCTCGGTTGCGGACAGAAGCCATGGATGGGGACACATGACAGCGGAAGCCAGGCCGGCATCACCGCCGCTGACGGAACGCCAGGAGGCCCGTCGCCGCCGCATCCTGCACGCCAGCGCCCAGCTCGCCAGCAGGGGCGGGTTCGAGGCGGTGCAGATGCGTGAGGTCGCCGAGGCCGCCGAGGTCGCCCTGGGCACGCTGTACCGCTACTTCCCCTCGAAGATCCACCTGCTGGTCGCCACCATGCAGGACCAGCTCCAGCACATGCACACGACGCTGCACAAGCGCCCCCCGGCCGGGGACGACGCGGCGCAGCGGGTCGCCGGCACCCTGATGCGGGCGTTCCGCGCACTGCAGCGCGAACCGCATCTGGCGGACGCGATGGTACGGGCGCTGACCTTCGCGGACCGCAGCGTCAGCCCGGAGGTGGACACCGTCTCGCGGATCACGACGACGATCATCCTGGACGCGATGGGCCTGGAGCATCCGACGCCGGAGCAGCTGTCCGCGGTCCGGGTCATCGAGCACACCTGGCACTCCGCACTGATCACCTGGCTGTCGGGGCGTGCGTCGATCGCCCAGGTGAAGATAGACATCGAGACGGTGTGCCGACTGATCGACGTGACGGCTCCCCCGGGCACGTCCCGGCGCTCCGAGGCGACCTGACAGGTTCATCACACATCCCTCACCGTTCTGTCCGGGAGCACCACGAACCTCTCCTTAACATGATCATGACCAGTATCGACGGAGAGGAAGACATGACTGACCAGTCAGGCAGCACGGGCGTCCCAGCGGGGGCACAGGCCCCGGGAGGACCGGGATACGGCGTCCAGCCCCCGCCCGGCTACGGCTACCCCGGTGGTGCCTCGCTGCCCAGCGGCAAGGCGACGGCCTCGATGGTGCTCGGCATCCTCGGGCTGGTGCTGATCCCGATCATCCTGCCGATCATCGCGCTGTGCCTCGGCGTCTCGGCCCGGCGCATGGCCGACCGGGGCGAGGGCGGCGGCCGCGGCATGGCGACCGCCGGAATGGTGATGGGCATCATCGGCATCGCGTTCGCCGCACTCGGCTTCACCGTCGCCACGCTCCAGGCGATCGGCGCCGCGTGACGGGCCACCGCCCGCGGCACTGACGCCTCGCGCGCCGCGCCGCGCCCCGGGACCGGATCCCGTCCCGGGGGCGCGGCCCGCGGCCCCGCCCCATGTGCGGCCCCCACATGCGCACCACGTCAGGTGGGGTGCCCTGCACCATGTCGACGGCGGCAGGGTGTTCATACGGTTCGGCGACATCACATGAACACGCCGAGGAGCCGGTCATCATGCGTCGCAGAGCCACAGGCACCGTCCGTCGTCACAGATCCCTCTCCGCCGCCGTCGCACTGGCCTCGGCCGGTCTTCTGCTCGCCGGGTGCACCGCCGCCGGGAAGGCGGGCGAGGCCGATTCCGCGTCCGGGAAGGACGCGAAGAACCAGACCGTCAAGGTGGGCCTGGTCTACTCCCGTACGGGGCTGCTCGCGGACTACGGGAAGCAGTACCGCGACGGGTTCATGGCGGGCCTGGACCACGCGACGAAGGGCACCGGCAAGGTCGCCGGGCACCGTATCGAGGTCACCGAGCAGGACGACGCGGGCGACCCGGGCAAGGCGGTCGCCGCGGCCAAGAACCTCATCGGCAAGGGCTACAAGGTGCTGGCCGGCACCACCGATTCCGGGGTGGCCCTCCAGATGGCGCCGCTCGCCGCCCAGAACAAGGTGCTGTACATCAGCGGCCCGGCCGCCACCGACGCCGTCACCGGGATCAACGACTACACCTTCCGCTCGGGCCGGCAGTCCTACCAGGACATCCTCACCGCCGGGGCGATGCTCGGCGAGGCCAAGGGCAAGAAGGTCACGGTGCTGGCCCAGGACTCCACCTTCGGCCAGGCCAACGTCGCCGCCGTGAAGGCCGTCCTCGGGGCCGAGGGCGCGAAGGTGGGCTCCGTACTGGCCCCGCCCAGTGCCACGGACCTGACCCCCTTCGCCCGGCAGGTCAAGGCGGGCGGACCCGATCTGGTCTTCGTCGCCTGGGCCGGGTCCACCGCGCCGGCGCTGTGGACCGCGCTGGACCAGCAGGGCGTGCTGAGCGCGAGCAAGGTCGTCACCGGCCTCGCCGGAACGGCCTCGTACCCGGTCTTCGGGAACGCCGGTTCCAAGGTGTCGTTCCTGGCGCACTACTTCCCTGGCGCGGGCGGCGGCAACGCCGTGGAGAAGTCCATGCTCGACTCGGTCACCAAGGCGGGCGGCACCCCGGACCTGTTCACCCCCGACGGCTTCACCGCGGCACAGATGGTCGTGCGCGCCGTGGAGGAGGGCGGCGCCACCGACTCCGCCGCCATGGTCAAGGCCCTGGAGGGCTGGAGCTTCGACGGAGTGAAGGGCAAGGAGCAGATCCGTGCGCAGGACCACGCACTGGTGCAGCCGATGTTCGTCGCGAAGCTCCGGGGGAAGGGGGCCGGTGCCCGGCCGGAGCTGGTGGGCACCGAGCCGATGGACAAGGTGGCGCCGCCCGTGAAGCCCTCGGCGGGCTGACCGATGGCCGCACCGGACACCATCGCAGAGCAAGCGGCCGGGGCGCGGACCACCGCCCCGGTGCTCCGGCTGACCGGCCTCGGCTGGGCCGTCGGCGGGGCGACGATCGTCGAGGACGTCACCCTCAGCGTCCACGAGGGCGAGTTCCTCGCCTTCATCGGCCCCAACGGGGCGGGCAAGACCTCACTGTTCAACCTGATCAGCGGGCTGACCACGGCCACGTCGGGCACGATCGAGCTGGACGGTACGGACATGACGGACCGCCCCGCGCACGCGCGGGCGAGGCGCGGCATCGGCCGCACGTTCCAGACGTCCAGCCTCTGGCCGGGGATGACCGTGGCCGACCACGTCCGGCTCGCCGCGCAGGCCGCCGGGGGCGGTTCGTACCGGCTGTGGCGGCGCGCCCGCCCGTACACGGCCGAGGTGGCCGGCGTACTGGAGCGCACCGGTCTCGGCCACCGGGCCGAGGTGCCGGCGTCCGAGCTGTCGCACGGCGAGAAGCGGAAGCTGGAGCTGGCGGTGCTGCTGGTGGGCGAGCCGCGGCTGATGCTGCTGGACGAGCCGATGGCCGGGGTCAGCGCCGAGGAGGTCCCCGCGCTGACCGAACTCATCCGCACCCTGCACCGGGACGAGGGCCGCACCGTCCTGATGGTCGAGCACCACATGGACGTGCTGCTGGGTCTGGCCGACCGGCTCGCCGTGATGCACCACGGACGGCTGCTGGCGCTGGACACCCCCGATGCCGTGACCGCCGACCCGACCGTGCAACAGGCCTACCTCGGGGAGGGGTTGTGACGAAAGGGACCCTGCTCGCCGTACGGGACCTGCGGGTCCTGATCGGCGGCCGGCACATCCTGCACGGCGTGGACCTGGACGTCGCCCGGCACGGGGTGACCGCGCTCCTCGGCCGCAACGGCGCCGGCAAGACGACGACCGTGCGCGGCGTCCTCGGCCTCGTCCCGCGCACCGGCAGCGTGCTGCTGGACGGCGAGGAGACCGTGCCGATGCCCACCCACACCGTGGTGCGGCTGGGCATCGGCTACGCCCCCGAGGACCGGGGTGTCTTCGCCGGGCTGACCGTGGCGGAGAACCTGCGCCTGGCCGAGCGGCGCGGCGCGGGCGAGCCCGCCTACCCGCTCGTCCATGAACTCTTTCCCGAACTGAAGGCACGGGAGCGGCAGTTGGCCGGGACGCTGTCCGGCGGGCAGCAGCAGATGGTGGCCATCGGGCGGACACTCCTGAACGGAAACCGGCTGATCATCGCCGATGAACCCACCAAGGGCCTGGCGCCCAAGGTGGTCACCGAGGTCGCCCAGGTGCTGGAGCGGGCCGCCGAGGCGGTGCCGGTGCTGCTCGTGGAGCAGAACCTGGCCGTCGTGCGACGCCTGGCCGAGCACTGTGCGGTGCTCGCCGACGGCCGGACGGCCCATCAGGGCCCGGCCACCGAGCTGCTGGGCGACGCGGAGGCGGCTCGCAGGCTGCTCGGCGTGGGCCACGGCCCGCTCACCGCACACACCGTGGAGGCGGATTCCTGATGTCCACCGTCGTCCTGCTCACCATGACCGGACTCGGTCTGGGGGCGCTCTACTTCCTGATCGCGTCGGGACTCTCACTGATCTTCGGCCTGATGGACGTACTCAACTTCGCGCACGGGGCGCTGCTCTCCATCGGCGCGTACGGCACCTGGTGGGCGGCGTCCGGTCATCTGCCGGGCGCCGGGCCGGGCGGAGCGGGATTCGTCCTCGCGGTCCTGTTCGGTACGGCGGTGGGCACCGCCGCCGCCGTGCTGCTGGAACTCGCCGTCGTCCGCCCGCTCTACACCCGGCCGCGCGAGCAGGTGCTCGCCACGGTCGGGGTGGGGCTCGCCGTCCCCGCGCTGCTGTCGGGGATCTGGGGCTCGGACGCCCGGACCTTCCCCGGGCCGAAGGCGCTGTCCGGCACCATCGGCCTGCTCGGCGCGCAGGTCCCGGTCAACCGGCTGGTGCTGGTCGCGGCGGCGGTCGTCGTCCTCGTGGCGCTGCGGCTCTTCCTCGGCCGCACCCGGCACGGTCTGGTGGTGCGGGCCGGGGTCGAGGACCGGGCGATGGTCACCGCCCTCGGCATCGACGTGCGGCGGGCGTTCACGCTCGTCTTCGCGATCGGTGGCTGCGCCGCCGCGCTCGGCGGGGCGCTGGGCGGGCTGTACTTCGGTTCGGTCGACCCCCGGCAGGGCACCTCGCTGCTGATCTTCGCGTTCGTCGTCGTGGTCACCGGAGGCATGGGCTCGGTGACCGGCGCCGCCGTGGCGTCCGTCGTCATCGGCCTGGTCCAGCAGTTCGCCAACTACTACACCGCAGCGGGTCTCGGCGACCTGGCCGTCGTCGTCCTGCTCGCCGCGCTGCTGCTTCTGCGTCCGCGCGGACTGACCGGGAGGCTCGCGTGAGCACCGCCACCGAGACACACGACCGCACCGGCGACCGGCACACGGTCGTGCCGGCGCCCGGGCACACCGCCCGGCTGCTGCGCCGCTGGTGGCCCGCCGCCGCCCTGCTGGTCCTCGCCGTCGCGCCGTACAGCGCGCTGCCGCTGCCCGGCCTCCTGGACGGACCCCTCGGCAGCCCGGGAAGTCTGCAACTCCTGGCCACCTGCCTGCTGTTCGGCGCCCTGGCGACCGGATACGACCTGCTGCTCGGCCGCACCGGGCTGCTCTCCTTCGGGCATGCGCTCTACTTCGCCGTGGGCAGTTACGCCACCAGCATGTTCCTGCTGGAGGCGGGCCTCCCGTTCGCCGTCTCCGCGCTGCTGGGCCTCTGCTCCGGGATCGTGCTCGCGCTGGTGCTGGGATCGGTGAGCCTGCGGGTCACCGGCATCGGCTTCTCCATGGTGACGCTGGCCTTCGCCCAGGCGGGCTCGATCCTGGTCTCGCGCAACCCCGGCGGCCTCACCGGCGGCGAGGAGGGGCGGGCCGCCCCCGCCGATCTGCTGCCGTCCGGGCTCGTCGGCATCGAGCACACCGCGAACCTCTACTGGGTGGCGCTCGCCTACCTCGTCCTCACCCTCGCCGTCGTCCACTGGGCGGTCCGCTCCCCCACCGGCCGCGTCTGGGAGGGCATCAGGGAGAACGAACGCCGGGTGGAGGTGCTGGGGCTGAAGCCGTACGGATTCAAGCTGACGGCCTTCGTCCTGGCGGGTGCGCTGGCCGCGCTGGGCGGACTCGTGCATCTGCTGCTCACCGGCGGCTCGACCCCGCAGACGACCACCTCCGACTTCACGCTGTCCCTGCTGGTGATGGTGGTGCTGGGCGGATCGGGCACCCGCTGGGGCCCGATGGTCGGCGGCATCCTCTACACCTGGGCCGATCACCGGCTCGGCGACCTGGCCGGGTCGGGCGCGGTCGCCGACCTGCCCGCGGTGCTGCGGGTACCGCTCTCCCAGCCGCTGTTCCTGCTGGGCGTGCTGTTCGTGGCCGTGGTACACCTGCTGCCCGGCGGCCTGGCCCGGCTGCCCTCCCGACTGGCCGCGGTACGCCGCGGGCCCACCGCCACCGAAACGCTCCCGGCCGTGCAGGCCCGGAAGGAGAACGGACGCCCGTGATTCCGTACGAAGAGATTCAGGTCCCCGTGACCGGGGGCGAGCTGGCGGTACTGCGGTGGCCGGCCGCCGATCCGGGCGCGCCGGCCGTCGTCGCCCTGCACGGCATCACGGCCAACGCGCTGTCCTGGGCCGCGGTGGCGAGACGGCTGGAGGGCCGCCTCACCCTGATCGCCCCGGATCTGCGCGGCAGGGCCGGGAGTTCGGCCCTGCCGGGGCCGTACGGGATCGCCGCGCACACCGATGACGCCGCCGCGCTGGCCGAGGCGCTGGGGCTGGACCGGGTGGTGCTGGCGGGCCATTCGATGGGCGCGTTCGTGGCGGCGCTGGCCGCCGTACGGCATCCGGAACGGTTCGGGCCGCTGCTGCTGGTCGACGGCGGCATCGGCTTCCCCGCCCCCACCCATCTCTCCCCGGACGAACTGATGACCGCCGTGATCGGCCCGGCCATGGACCGGCTGTCGATGACCTTCCCCGACCGGGCCGCCTACCGCTCGTTCTGGCAGGCGCACCCCGCGTTCGCGGCTGCCTGGTCGGCCGAGGTGGACGCGTACATCCAGCGGGACCTGACCGGGGACGAACCCGCCATGCGCTCGACCTGCCGGATCGACGCGGTACGCACCGACGGCATCGGCCTCTTCGACGAGGAGGTGCTGACGGCGGTACGGAAGCTGCCCGCCCCGGCGACGCTGTTGTGGGCGCAGCGGGGGCTGATGGACGAGGAGCAGGGCCTGTACGACGAGACCCGCCTGGCGGCGGCCGGGCTCGACGACACGGAGGTGACGCCGGTGCCGGTGCGGGACGTCAACCACTACACGCTGCTGACGGGCGACACGGGCGCGAAGGAGATCGCCCGCCGCCTGCTGGCCCTGACCGGGGCCCCGGGCGCGTCCGACGCCGGCGCCCCGCCCGGGACCTGAGCACCCCCCGCGAGCCCGCTCGCGGGGGCCCCGCCCCGAGCGGCCGGGCGGCCGCTGGTGCTGTGGCCGGAGAGGTCTGCCGGGAGGCTCGCGGCGTCCGGTGTGGTGCGTCGCAAGGCGGAGGATCGCCCTCGTGCCGGCCGCACTCGGGTGATGCGACAACGCGGCGAGGTGCCGTACCGGGCGCCGCGAGCCGGTGAACCTTTCCGGCCACAGCACTAGCGATCCCGGCCGCCCGCCAACCGGTGCAGACGCAGCGCGAGTTGGATCTCCAGGGCCCGCCCCGGCTCGTTCCAGTCCCGCCCCAGCAGCACCTGCACCCGGTCCAGGCGCTGCACCACCGTATTGACGTGCACGTGGAGTTCGTCCTTGGCGCGGATGAGACTGCCCCCGGAACCGAAGTAGGCGCCGAGGGTCCGCACGAGCTGGGTGCCGCGCTGCGCGTCGTACTCCAGCAGCGGTCCCAGCGTCGCCGAGACGAATCCGTCGACGTCCTGGGCGTTGCCCAGCACCACGCCCAGGAAGCCGAGTTCGTCGACGCACGCGCCTTCCCCGGTACGCCCCAGGACCCGCATGGCGCGCAGGCAGCGGGCGGCCTCCCCGTATGCGGAGGCCAGCTCGCGGGCGCCACGCGCCGGTCCGGTGGCGGCGACGGTGACGGGGGCCTGGATCAGCTGCCCGAGCTGGGCGGCGGCCGAGCGCGCCGCGTCACCGGCGGCCGGGGCGGGGTCGTCGCTCGCTATCAACAGCACCACGTGCCCGGCGTGTTCGGCGCTGACCCCGCTGATGTCCCCGCCGAACAGATAGCGCATCGCGGCAGGGGCCAGCCGCTCCCGGGGTCCGCCCTCGGCCACCAGCAGCAAATGCGGACGGTCGAGGTCGATACCGAGGCGCCGGCCGCGTTCGGCCAGTCCGGCCGGGTCGCGGTCCGCGTCGGTCAGCAGGTCGGTGATCAGCTCGCCGCGGACCCGGTTCTCGGTCTCGGCGACCGTACGGCGCAGCAGCAGAAGGAGTCCGGTGACCACCGAGGCCCGTTCGAACAGCCGCCGGTCGGAGTCGTCGAGCTGTTCGCGCCGGTGCAGGACGAGGCCGGCAAGGAGTTCCTGTCCGGCGAGGACGGCACAGATCCAACGGCCGTCGCGGTGCACGGCACGGGCTCCGGTACGGGACGCCTCGGCGGTCTCGGCCAGCCATCCGGCGTCCGTGCTGTCGGCGGCGAAGTCCGCGCCGTCGGGCCGGACCGCCGCCAGGAGCCGGCCGCCCGGGTCGTGAA
Organism: Streptomyces sp. NPDC093149; assembly: GCF_044754145.1. Classification (NCBI taxonomy): domain Bacteria; kingdom Bacillati; phylum Actinomycetota; class Actinomycetes; order Kitasatosporales; family Streptomycetaceae; genus Streptomyces; species Streptomyces sp. NPDC093149. The sequence goes on along the minus strand of NZ_JBIVON010000002.1, from coordinate 807,079 downwards.
TGGTGAGCGGGGAGTCCAGCAGCCCCGCGACCGCCTCGGCGACGTCCTTGACGTCACGGCCGCGCAGGACCAGGTCGGTCAGCCGGTCGTGGGACTCCTCGGCCCGCCGCATGGCCGCCGAGTGCGCCCGGACGGCCGCGTTCGCCTCCGCCAGCTCGGCGTTCGCCCCGGCCAGTTCGTCCAGAGCGGACCGGGTGTCGGCGAGAGCGCGGGCGGTGTCGATGGCGATGGCGGCGTGTGCGGCGAGGGAGCACAGCAGGGCGACCTCGTCCGGGCTGAAGACGCGGGGCGCGCGGTCGGCCGCGAAGAGGACGCCGATGACCTTTCCCGTACCGCCGCGGCTGGAGCCCAGGAGCAGGGGGACGCCCAGGATGGCGACGAGCCCCTCGTCCAGCACCCCGGCGTTGATGTTGCGGGTGTGGTGGAAGCGGTCGTCGGTGCGGTAGTCATGGGTCGCGTACGGGCTCGCGGTCTGTGCCACCAGACCGCCGAGCCCATCGCCGAGCTCCAGCCGCAGCCGCTGGAAGAGCACCGACACCGACCCGTCGGTGACCCGCATGTAGGTGTCCCCCGCCTCCTCGTCGGGGAGCGTGAGATACGCCGTGTCCGTGCCGAGCAGCATCCTGGCCCGGCGGACGATGGCCTTCAGCACCTCGTCCAGGTCGCGGGAGGCGGCGAGATCACCCGCGGTGTCGAAGAGCGCGGTGAGCTGGAGCTCGCGGCGCCGGTGCTGCCGCAGGGCGCCCCTGATCCGCAGGGCGGTGGCGGTGGCCCGCTCCACCTCCGCCAGATCGCCCGCGGGCACGCCGGCGGCCCGCGCCTGCGAGGAGACGGCGCCCAGTGCCTCGGCGGGGGCGTCGTCGGCCAGCAGTTCGAACAGGCGCCGCAGATGGGGAGCGGCGGAGGCGGACGGTTCAGACATGGGCGGCCAGCGTTCGTAGGGGGCGGGAGGTCAGTTGGCGGTCCAGCCGCCGTCCATGGAGAGCGAGGTGCCGGTGATGTGCCCGGTACGCGGTCCGCAGAGCCACAGCACGGCCTCGGCGACCTCGTCGGGTTCGATGAGCCGCTTGATCGCGCTGCGTTCCAGCATGATCCGGCCCACCACCTCCGCCTCGGAGACGCCGTGCGTACGGGCCTGGTCCGCGATCTGGTTCTCGACCAGGGGGGTGCGTACGTACCCGGGGTTGACGCAGTTGCTCGTCACCCCGTGTTCCGCCGCTTCGAGCGCGACCACCTTGCTGAGTCCCTCCAGTGCGTGCTTGGCCGTCACATAGGCCGATTTGTAGGGGCTGGCCCGCAGGCCGTGCACGGACGAGATGTTGACCACGCGCCCCCAGCCGCGTTGGTACATCCCCGGCAGGGTCCGGCGCAAGATGCGGAACGGGGCTTCCACCATGACGCGCTGGATCAGCGCGAAGCGGTCCGGCGGGAATTCGTGCACGGGGGCGACGTGCTGGAGCCCGGCGTTGTTGACCACGATGTCCGCGTCCGCGGGCAGCGTGTCCACCGCCTCGGGCACCGACAGATCGACCACCCACGCCGTTCCGCCGAGCGTCTCGGCCAGCTCCCCGGCGGCTCGGGCGGCCTTGTCCACCACGTGGACGTGGGCGCCCGCGACGGCCAGGGCCTGTGCGCAGGCCCGCCCGATACCGCTCGCACCACCGGTCACCAGGGCGGTGCGCCCGGCGAGGGGCCGGTCTGCGGATGCCGGCGAGGAGCCGGCGGCGGGCGAGGGGACGGTGAGCGGGGCGGTGTGCGCGCCTGGCCCGTGGTCCGGGCTCTGAGGAGTCTCCATGGTCGTCACCGTAAGGAGACCGAAGCCCACGTCACACGGGGTCGGTGCACACACCGACGCACTCCGGCATGGTGGCGGCGTACATGGTGCGGGTCCGGCCGGTGGCCGTCGGTGGGTCATCGAGGGCGGCGCCCGGCTGCGGCCCGGCACCGTGGACGGGGCGGGGCGGGTCCGCCGCGTACCGCCGGCTCGTGCCCCGGTCCGAGGTCAGCCCGCCGCCTGAACCGCCCGTCGCGCCTCGGCCACCACTTCGGGGTCGGTGACGAAGTGGGTGTCCTGCTCGGCCGACGCGCCTCCGGCGCCGAGCGGTATCCACTTGCCGCCGCGCCGGGGCAGCGCCCTCGCCTTGGCGGAGAGGTGGACAGCGGCGACGCCGACCGAGGTCAGAGCCGGGATGTCGGCGGGGCGCACGCCGCCGCCGGCCATCACCTGCACCCCGGGTGCGGCGGCGGCCATCGCGGCGATCGCCGCCAGCCCGTCGGCCGCGACAGGAGCGCCGCCCGAGGTGAGGACCCGGGTGAGACCGAGTGAAGGCAGCAGTGCGGCGGTGGCCACCGGGTCGGCGGCCTGGTCGATGGCACGGTGCAGGGTGATGTCCACGGGGCGGCCCGGGGCGCGGGCCGCTTCGGCGAGCCGGGCGACCGCCGCGGTGTCCAGGGCGCCGTCGACGGTCAGCGCGCCGATCACCACGCCGGAGGCACCGGAGGCGATGACGGACCGCACCTCGGCGGCCATGAGCGCGATCTCCTCCGCGTCATGGACGAAGTCGCCGGGCCGGCACCTGACCAGCACGTGCACCGGCAGCCCTTCCGCGGCGACCGCCTCCACCAGGGCTGCCGACGGGGTCAGGCCGCCCAGCTCCAGGGCGGTGCAGAGTTCGACCCGGTCGGCGCCGTGCTCCCGGGCGGTCCGGGCGCCGGCCGGTGAGGTGACGGCGATCTCCAGGGCGGGGCGCACGGTCACTCGTCGTCCCCGGTCAGCGGCTGGTCGGAGGCGGGGATGATGCGGGCCGACAGATCCGGGTCTGCCATCTCGCGGTCGAAGGGGAACATCGGGCGGCGGATGCGGTGGTGGCCCAGGCGTACCAGGTCCTGGTCCACGCCGCCGGGGGTGAGCGCCATCTTCCACCCGACCGACATGTCGAAGAGTTCGGGCTCCAGGTAGCCGATCTTCACGATCACGATGTCGGCGCCGCGCGGGTCGAGGTCCAGGTCGGTGAAGTCGTGCTCGTGGTGGTAGGGCTTGCGAAGCCCGGTGAGGATCGCGTACACGCTGCCGACCCGGATCACGACCTCGGTCCGGGCGTCGCGGTCGCCGTGCCGGATGGCGTGCACCACACCGGTCAGGGTGACGGGGCCCGCGTGCCGGTCGTCCACCTCGGCACCGGCGGTGACCGTGACGGTGGCGCCGACACCGGCGGCGACGGCGGTCTCGACGGCGGCCGGTCCGGGCACCGAGGCGTAGATGACGGTCGGGCCGTCGTCCTTCCGGAACTCCGGGCGGGCCAGCAGCCGGGTCAGGCCCCAGGTCATGTCGCCGGCGCCGCCGGCGGTCGGGTTGTCCCCGGTGTCGCTGATGAAGTACGGGCGCTGGTCGGAGCCCAGGGCCTCGTCCAGGATGCCGTCGAAGGTGCCGGTCGGGGCGACGAAGTCGAAGTCGTCGCGGGCCTTCCAGAAGCCCTCGGCCAGGCGCTCGGCACCGGCCGAGACGGCGCCACGGTCGGTGCCGGTGACCACCACCACGGCCCGGTTGCGCGGTTCGTCGGCCCAGGCGTAGCCGACCCATATCGCGGCGTCGATCACACCGTCCATGGCCTCGACCTCGTCAACAGCCGCGTACACGCTCCTGGCCGGCTCGATCCGGGTGGAGGTCTGCTCTCCGGCCAGCAGCACCGGCACCGGCACCCAGGCCTTGACCGGGCGGGGCGCGCCGGAGGCCAGCAGGTCCACCAGGTTGCGGACGGCCCGCTCCTTGGTCTCCATGTGGTCCTCGTGCGGGGCCATCCGGTAGCAGGTGATCAGGTCGCTGCCGTGGGCGAGTTCGCGGGAGACGTTGCCGTGCAGGTCCATCGAGGTGGAGATGATCACGTCGGGGCCGACGGTGGCGCGGATGCGCTCCAGCAGCACCGCCTCGGCGTCGTCGATGCCCTCCACGGTCATCGCGCCGTGGATGTCGTACCAGAGGCCGTCCGGGTGGGGCAGCGCGGCGAGCCGTTCGATCAGCTCGTCGGTCAGCTCGGTCCAGGCGGCGGCGGTGACGGTGCCGCCCGGCAGCGACTTGCCGACCAGGGCGCCGTGCCAGTCGGCCGCCTCGCGCAGCTCCTCACCGGGGGCCAGGAAGGGGTAGCGGTCCAGCACTTCGGCGCCGCGCGAGGGGTGGAAGGCGGGGGCCTGGGTGCGGGCGGGGGAGAAGGTGGACGACTCGATGCCGAGTCCGGCGATGGCTATGACCGGGCGGGCTGCGGCGGTGCGGGATTGCGACATGGCTCCTCGTAGGGGTGGGGCGTCAGACATGACGGGGCGCGGGGGCGCGGAACTGGTCGGCGGCGCCGACCTCGCCCAGGGCGCGGGCCAGGGAGCGCTGCAGGGCGAACTGCCCGGCGCCGACCAGTCCGGCGTCGGCGCCGAGGCTGGCCCGCTCGATGGTGAGGTGTTCGGTGACGAGCGGGTGGCAGCTCTCGTAGAGCTGGCTGCGCACGGCGGCGACGAACGGTTCCAGGGTGGAGAGGATGCCGCCGAGGTAGACGGCGTCCGGATTGAAGAAGTTGACGTTGGCGGCGAGCACTTGGCCGAGGTAGTCGCCGGCCCTGCGGACCGCGCGGGTGGCCAGCGGGTCCGCGTCGACGGCGAGTCGGGCCACGTCCTCGGGGCTGCTGACGTCGGCCCCGCGCTCGCGCAGGATGCGGACCAGGGCGGCGCCGGACGCCACGGTTTCCAGGCAGCCGGTGTTGCCGCAGGAGCAGGGGATGTCGGCGCCGCCGTCGATCCGGATATGGGTGATGTCACCGGCCGCGCCGGTGCCGCCCCGGTAGAGGCGTCCGTCGACGATGACGCCGGCGCCGATCGCGGAGCCGATCTTCACCATGATCGTCTGCCGGTGCTCGGCGGGCCGTACGGTGTGCTCGCCGACCGCCATGCAGTTGGCGTCGTTGTCCACGGCGGCCGGGACGCCGAAGCGTTCCTCCAGCCAGGCGGTGACCGGGAAACGGTTCCAGCCCGGCATCCGCGACGGCAGGACGACCGCCCCCGACGCGATGTCCACCGGCCCGGGCAGCGAGAGCCCGACTCCGCGCAGCCGGCCACGTCCGCGCTGCTCGGCCAGCGCCTCCAGGGTCTCGGCGAGCCGGGGCAGGGCCGCCTCGGGGCCGTCGGCGATCACGAAGGGGACGGTCGATACGTCGGTCAGACCGCCGCCGGGCAGCACCACACCGATCCGGGCGTGCCGGCCGCCGAGGTCGGCGGCGACCGCGAACTCGTCGCTGCTTCCCAGTCTCAGCGCTTTGCGGGGGCGCCCACCGGTGGAGGACTGGGTGCCCTCCTCGGCGATCAGCCCGCGCTCCACCAGATGGGCCACGGTGAGAGAGATGGTGGAGGCGGCGGCCCCCAGCAGTCCGGCGAGTTCGGCGCGTGACGAGGCCTGGCCCGATGCGACGAGTTCCAGGACCCGCGCGGCAAGGGCTGGAGTGCCTTTTGCGGCCCTGCGGTCCCATGCACTTATTTCAGTCATGTACGAAGTAACTTCCGCAACTGTGGGTGTGGCGAAGACAATACGCCCGCGCCCAGCACGGGGGAACAGCTTCGCGAAGGAAGTAGACCCTGCCTTAAAGCTATTCAATCCACCCAAATACCCCCAATGGGGCGAGGTGATTGAAGCAGGAGAGCTTTTGTCGAAGGTGCAGTAACTTACTTTTTACTAATTCTTGTTTGTTTCTTCGGTGTGTCCGGCGTTAGCTGTCGTGAACGCAGTGCCGGTCCCGGACATACGGGTCCTTTCACTCTGAGGAGAGTCATGTTCCTTGCTCACACGGCGAACAGCCGCCGCTGGGCCCTTGTCGCGGGCGCCGCTGTCACCGCGGGTGCTCTGCTGACCGGTTGTTCCGGGGGCGGCACCTCGTCGTCCGCCTCCGGTTCGTCGGACACCATCAACTACGCACTGCCGGCCAACTTCACGCCGAACTGGATCCTCCCCGTCGGCACCGCCGCGCACCTGAACACCAACAACTCCTCCATATCCCAGTCCCTCTGGGAGCCGCTGATCGCGTACGACGGCTCCACCGGCAAGGTCGGCTGGAACAAGGACAACTCGCTCGCCACCGCCGCCGACTTCGCCAAGGACAGCAAGAGCGTCACGATCACGCTCGGCGACCGGCACTGGAGCGACGGCAAGCAGATCACCTCCCGCGACGTGGAGTTCTGGTTCAACCTGGTCAAGGCCAACAAGGCCGACTGGGCCAGCTACAGCCCGGGCAAGGCACCGGACAACTGGACCTCTCTGAAGGTCGTCGACGACACGCACTTCACCATCACCTTCGACCGGGCGTACAACCAGCAGTGGATGCTCGCCAACGAGTTGAGCATGATCCGCCCGATGCCGCAGCACGTCTGGGACAAGACCAGCGACTCGGGCACGGTGTCGGACCTCGACCGCACCGCCGCGGACGCCAAGAAGGTCTGGGCGTACCTGAACGACGCCGCCAAGAAGATCTCCGGTTACGCCACCGACCCGCTCTGGAAGACGGTCAGCGGCCCGTACACCATCAAGTCGTTCTCCACGGCCGGCAAGGTCCAGCTGACGGCCAACGCCAAGTACGACGGCGGCGGCAAGGCCAACATCAAGACCGTGAACCTGCTGCCGTTCACCACCACGGACGCCGAGGAGAACGCGCTCCGGGCAGGCACGGTCGACTACGGCTACATCAACGCCACCAACCTCAGCCAGGAGTCGTCCTTCACCGCCAAGGGCTACACGGTGAAGCCGTGGTCCGGCTGGGCCATCACGTACATGCCCTACAACTTCAACAACCCCGCCATGGGCGCGGTGTTCAAGCAGCTCTACGCCCGCCAGGCGATCCAGATGTCGGTGGATCAGACCACCCTCTCCAAGGTCGTCTTCAACGGCACCGCGGTCCCCACCTACGGCCCGATCCCGCAGGGCCAGAGCTCGTCCTTCGTCTCGCCGGAGCAGAAGAACAACCCGTACCCCTTCTCCACCGCCAAGGCGAAGCAGCTGCTGACCGGCCACGGCTGGACCGAGCAGAACGGCACCATGGTGTGCACCGCGCCGGGCACCGGCGACAACCAGTGCGGCGCCGGCGTGGACAAGGGCACCAAGTTCCAGATGCAGGTGCTCTCGCAGTCCGGTTCGACCGTGACCGACAACATGATGAGCGCCCTGCAGTCGTCGTTCGCCAAGACGGGCATCGACTTCACCATCAAGACCGCCCCGGTCAACTCGGTCCTCTCGCAGGCCGGCCAGTGCAAGGCCGACCAGGCCGGCTGCAAGTGGCAGCTGTCGTTCTTCGGCACCGCGGGCAGCTGGTACTTCCCCGCCTACCCGAGCGGTGACTCGCTCTTCGCCACCGGCGGCGGCTCCAACTTCGGCAGCTACTCCAACCCCGCCGTGGACAAGCTGATCACCCAGACCACCACCTCCTCCTCCGACGAGGCGGTGCAGAAGTACAGCGCGGCCCTGGCCGAGGACCTCCCGGTCATCTGGCTGCCGGAGCCGGACTACCAGGTCTCCGTGGTCAAGAAGGGCCTGGGCGGCTTCGCCCAGGACTCGCTCGCCAACTTCCACCCCGCCATGTGGAAGTGGACGACCAAGTGAGCCCGGCCGGTGACCCCGCGTACCACTGAGCCGAAGCGACCGGAAAACACATGAGCACTTCCTCGTACCTGATCAGGCGGGTCCTCCAAGCCGTCGTGGTGATCGTCATCGTGACGATCGTGGTCTTCGGTCTGCTGCACGCCCTGCCCGGGGGTCCCGCTCGCGGGATCCTCGGCCCGCAGGCCACGGCGCAGCAGATCGCGTCCTTCAACCACGAGCAGGGCCTCGACAAGCCCCTTCCCGTGCAGTACTTCTACTATCTGAACCAGCTGCTGCACGGCGACCTCGGAACCTCGTACACCCTCAATGAGCCGGTCTCCCAGCTCATCACCGAGCGGCTGGCCAAGACCCTGCTCCTCACCTCCCTGTCGGCGATTCTCGGCCTCGTGCTGGCCATCCCGCTGGGCATGTGGCAGGCCGTCCGGCGCAACAAGCCGGTCGACTACGTCATCACCACGCTGAGCTTCATCGCCTACTCCACGCCCGTGTACTTCCTCGGGCTGATCCTGGTGATGGTGTTCAGCCAGGCGCTGCCGTGGTTCCCGTCCCAGGCCCCGCAGGGGGACACGCTCGCCCAGGTGTTCTCCGAACCGCAGGCGCTGGTGCTGCCGGTCGTCGCCGGTGCCGCCTCGATGATCGCGGTGTTCAGCCGCTACATGCGGGCGGCCACCCTGGAGAACCTCTCCGAGGACTACGTCAGGACGGCGCGGGCCGGCGGTTCCCGTTCCCGCGCCATCCTGTGGCGGCATGTGTTCCGCAACTCGCTGACGCCGGTGGTCGCCATGCTCGGCTACTACGTGCCGGTGCTGTTCGGCGGCGCCCTGGTGGTCGAGCAGCTCTTCAACTACCCCGGTATGGGGCTGCTCTTCTGGACCGCCGCGCAGTCCTCCGACTACCCGGTGCTGCTCGGCTGCGTGCTGGTCATCGCGGCCGCCACGGTGGTCGGTACGCTCCTCGCCGACATCGTCCAGCGGATCATCGACCCCCGAGTGAAGGCAGGCCGGGCATGAGCGCCGCCATCCAGCCGGGCCAGGCGCCCGGCACGGCCACCGCCGCCGCCACGGCGTCCGGCTCCCGGCTCGCCGTCCGGCGCTTCCTGCGCAACCGGCTCGCCGTGGTCGGGCTCGGCGTCGTGGTCTTCTTCTTCCTGCTCTGCTTCGTCGGTCCGCTGGTGTACTCCACCGACCAGACCCACACGATGCTCCAGCAGGTCAACCTCGCCCCCAGCGGCTCGCACTGGCTCGGCACCGACGCGGTCGGCCACGACGAGCTGGGCCGGCTGATGTACGGCGGCAAGGTGTCGCTGATCGTCGGTCTCGCCGCAGGCATCCTGGCCACCGTGATCGGCACCCTGTGGGGCGCCGTCGCCGGCTACGCGGGCGGCTGGGTCGACGCGGTCATGATGCGGATCGTCGACGCGGGGATCGCCATCCCGGCGCTCTTCATCCTGCTGGTGGTCTCCGCCATCACCACCCCGGGCCTGACCGGACTGATCGTCCTCCTGGGCTTCGTCTCCTGGCTGGTGCCGTCCCGGCTGATCAGGGCCGAGACGCTCTCCCTGAAGAACCGCGACTACGTCCTGACCCTGCGGGCCATCGGCGGGACGCACGCCCGGGCGATCACCCGGCACATCCTGCCGAACTCGGTCTCGACCATCATCGTCGCGGCCACCTTCCAGATCGCCGACGCCATCCTGCTGGTCGCCTACGTCTCCTACCTGGGACTGGGCGTCCAGCCGCCGGCCACCGACTGGGGCGGCATGCTCTCGGCCGGTCTCACCGCCGCCTACTCCGGCTACTGGTGGCTCATCCTGCCGCCGGGCCTGGCCATCATCCTGGTGGTGTGGGCGTTCAACGCGATCGGGGACGGGCTCCGCGACGCATTCGACGTGAGGGGACGCGGATGACCGCCACCCAGGGCTCCGCCGCCCCGCAGGCCGGGCCGATTCTCGAACTCGACGACCTCGGTGTCGTCTTCACCACCGAGACCGGCGAGGTACCGGCCGTGCGGGGTGTCTCCCTGCACGTCCGCCCCGGCGAGACGCTCGCCCTGGTCGGCGAGTCGGGTTCCGGCAAGTCCACCATCGCGCTGGCCGCGATGGGCCTGCTGGACGGCAACGCCCGTGCCACCGGCAGCGCCACCGTCGCCGGCCACCAGGTGGTCGGTGCCCGCGAGGCCGACCTTTCGGCGCTGCGCGGCCGGACCGTCTCCATGGTGTTCCAGGAACCGGCCACCGCGCTCGACCCGCTGACCCGGATCGGCAGGCAGATCGCCGAGGTGATCCGCAACCACCGCAAGGTGTCCGCCAAGGAGGCCGCCGCCGAAGCCGTCGAACTCCTCCGCAAGGTCGGCATCCCGGAGCCGGAGAGGCGGGCCACCGCCTACCCCTTCCAGCTCTCCGGCGGACAGCGCCAGCGGGTGGTCATCGCCATGGCCATCGCCAACGAACCGGCCCTGCTGATAGCCGACGAGCCGACCACCGCGCTGGACGTCACGGTGCAGGCCGAGATCCTCGACCTGCTGCGCCGGCTCGCCGTCGAGACCGGCACCGGTGTCCTGCTGGTCACCCACAACATGGGCGTGGTCGCGGACTTCGCCGACCGGGTCGCCGTGATGTACCACGGCGAGATCGTGGAGACCGGACCGGTCGAGGACGTACTGCTCCGCCCGTCCCACGAGTACACCGAGCGGCTGCTGGCCGCGGTGCCCCGGCTGTCGGTCGCCGAGCAGGGCCGGCCGGCCGCGCCGGCTGCCGCCGCCCGCCCGGACACCGACCCGGTGGTCGAACTCCGCGACATCTCCGTGGTGTTCGGCCGTGGCAAGGGCGCCGTGCGCGCCCTGGACGGGGTCTCGCTCGCCGTACACGCCGGGGAGACCCTGGGCCTGGTGGGTGAGTCGGGCTCCGGCAAGTCGACCGCGTCCCGGGTCGCGCTCGGTCTGATCCCGCCGAGTTCCGGCACCGTCACGCTGTTCGGCACCGACCTGGGCAGCACCCGGTCCCGGGCCCGCCGGGCGCTGCGGGCCGGTATCGGTGTGGTTCTCCAGGACCCGGTGGCGTCGCTGGACGCCCGGATGACGGTCGGCGAATGCGTCGCCGAGCCGCTCAGGGTGCACCGCCGCGAGCTCTCCGCCAAGGACCGCCAGAGCAAGGTCGCCGACGTCCTCGACCGGGTCCGGCTGCCGCGTGAACTCGCGCGGCGCGCACCTCGGGAGCTGTCGGGCGGTCAGCGCCAGCGGGTCAGCCTGGCCCGCGCCCTGGTTCTGGAGCCCCGGCTGCTGGTCGCCGACGAGCCCACCAGCGCGCTCGACGTGAGCGTGCAGGAGGCGGTGCTCGAAGTGATCTCCGAGCTCCAGCACGAGCTGGGCTTCGCCTGTCTTTTCGTCTCCCACGACCTGGCCGTCGTACAGCACTTCGCGCAGCGCGTCGTGGTGATGCGGGCCGGCCGGGTCGAGGAGCAGGGCCCCACCGGGGCGACCCTGCTGCACCCGGAGACCGACTACACCCGCCGGCTGCTGGCCGCCGTGCCGGTGCCCGACCCGGTGATCCAGCGCGGTCGCAGAGCCGAACGTCTGGCCACCCTGGCGGCAGGCCGTACGGAGGCGCAGGTATGAGCTTCCGTGACCGTACGCTCTTCGCCGGAGTGGACATCGGCGGCACCACGACCCAGGTGGTGGTCTGCGCCGAGGACCTCACCGTGCTGGACCGCGCGGAGGTGGCGACCCCGGCGGCCGACGGCGGCCGGGCCATGATCGGCGCGGCCCTGGGCGCGCTGGCCCCGCTGCTGGAGCGCACCCCCGGCCGGCTCGCCGGTTGCGGGGTCGGCGCGGCCGGCGTGGTGGACTCCGCCACCGGCCGCATCCTGGTGGCCAGCGACTCCTTCACCGGCTGGGCCGGTTTCGCGGTGACGGACGCCGTCGAGGAGGCGCTGGGCGTCCCGGCGTTCCTGGACAACGACGTCAACGCCTTCCTCTACGGGGAGGTGTGCGGCGGCGCCGTGCGCGGCGAGTCGGACGTCCTCGGGATGACGCTGGGCACCGGCGTCGGCGGCGCGCTGTGGACCGGCGGCGCGCTGTTCGCCGGGCCGCACGGCGCGGCCGGCGAGATCGGGCACATCCCCGGCTTCGGTGATCTGCTCTGCTCGTGCGGCGGCCGGGGCCATCTGGAGACCCTGGCCTCCGGCCGTTCCATCGGCGCCCGTTACGCGGACCGCACCGGCCGCCGACTGACCGCCCGCGAGGTCGCGCAGGCCGCCGACCGCGGTGACCAGGACGCCCTCGCGGTGTACCGGGCCGCCGGTGCCGGGATCGCCCGGGCGATCGTGATGACGGCGGGCGTCGTCGACATCACCACCGTGGTGATCGGCGGCGGGGTCAGCCGCGCCTGGCCCCTGCTGGAACCCCTCATCCTGGCGTCGCTGGCCGCCGACCCGCCGGTCAGCGGCCACCCCGTCCGGCTGGTCAGGGCCTCCCTGGGGGCCGACGCCGTACCGGTCGGCGCCGCGGCACGGGTGCGACAGGAATTCGCGACGAGGGTCGAGGTCTGAGAGCCTGTCGGGTGACCTCCGACCGGGCGGCCACGCCCCGGCACGCACGTTTCCCGCATTGTCGTCGGTCACCCGACAGGCTCTGAGGAGGCCGGTCGTGGCTCGCGCGCCTACGCTCCGATGCTGTCGTGTCCGGATACGCCGCGGCATCGGAGCGGGCGGCGTGTCGACCGCTTCGGGGACGGGGCGATCTGGGCGCCGGGTCCAGGGCCGTCAGTGGGCCGCGTCCAGCACCGCCCGCTGCTCCGCGGTCAGTTCCAGGTCCACCGCGGCCAGGCTCTCGTCCAGCTGCGCGACCGAGGAGGCCCCGACCAGCGGGACGAACGGGATGTCGCCACCGATGAGCCAGGCCAGGACCACCTGGTTGACGGTCGCCCCGGTCTCCTCGGCCACCGCCCGCAGCGCCGCCTGCCGGACGGGCGTGCCCGGGTGGTCGAACTCCGGGCCCAGTGGCTTGTCCGTGCGGACGTAGGCCCCGGCCAGCAGCGGGGAGTAGGCCACCGGCACGAGCGAGGGCTCGGCCCGCAGATAGCTGAGCAGGTCCCCGCCCGCCACGCCCTCCTGGCCGTCGGGGGAACGCCGGCTCGGCGCGTCCGTGCGCCGGCGCAGATAGGTGTGGTGGTACTGGAGGACGTCGTACCCCGGCAGCCCGGCGTCCGCCGCGATCCTGCGGGCGCGTTCCACCTGCCACGCCCAGTGGTTGCTCACCCCGAGCAGGCCGACGGTGCCTTCGGTGACCAGCTCCGCGAAGGCCTCGACGGTCTCCGTCATCGGCACGCTCCGGTCCTGGACGTGTGCGTACAGCAGGTCCAGCTTGTCCACGCCGAGGTGCTCCCGGCTGCGCTCCGCGGACTCCCGTATCACCTCGGCCGAGAGTCCTGCGATGCCTTGGGAGAAGTCGGTGGCGGGGGCGTTCGGCCGGGCCCCGAGCTTGGTGGCGATGACGATCTCGTCCCCGACACCGCGGCTGCGGCGCCAACGGCCGAGCAGCTGCTCGCTCTCCCCGCCCCGGGTGCCGTTGATCCAGAACGCGTAGTTGTCGGACGTGTCGATGAAGGTTCCGCCGGCCTCGGCGTACCGGTCGAGGATCGCGAAGGACGTCGCCTCGTCGGTGCGTGTGCCCATCAGCATCGCGCCGAGGCTGAGCACGCTCACCTCCCGGCGGGTGGCGGGGTCGGTGCCGATGGTGCGGTAGCGCATGCGGGGTCCTTTCCCAACTGCCCGTACCTGTGCGGGCGTCGACGGGAGTCTGCGTGTTGGAGCGCACTCCATGTCAACGAGCGCAAGAGCGGCGGCGCACACAGCCACGCGCGGGCAGTGTCCGCGGGGCCCATGGGCGCGCCGGACGGGGGCTCATAGCGTCCGCCCCGCACTCGCCCGCATCGGACAGCCCGCACTGTCCGAACCTCACACAGGGAGGCACCCGTGCGCCCATCGACCCTGCGACGCCTGCTGCGGCGCGTCGCGACCACGGCCGTCCTCGTCCTCGTCACGGCGACGCCGAGTACCGTCGCGGCCGTACAGCCGGCCGCCGCCGCCGGCGGTCTGCAGCAGGTCACCGGCTTCGGCTCGAACCCCGGCAACCTCCGGATGTACGAGTACGCCCCGGCGAATCTGTCCGCCGACGCGCCGCTGGTCATCGCCCTGCACGGCTGCACACAGACCGCCGACGACTACTACACGAACTCGGGCTGGCCGAAGTACGCCGATCTGTGGGGCTTCGCCGTGGTCTTCCCGCAGACCACGTCCGCCAACAACGCGTTGTCCTGCTTCGGTTGGTTCGACCCGGCCGAGGACACCAGGGGCAGGGGCGAGGCCGCCTCGATCGTGCAGATGGTCGAGTACGCGAAGCAGCAGTACGGCTCGGACGCCCGCCGGGTGTACGTCACCGGCCTCTCGGCGGGCGGCGGGATGACGGCCGACCTGCTGGCGGCGTACCCGGACGTGTTCGCGGGCGGCTCCGTGGCCTCGGGGCTGCCCGCCCAGTGCGCGACGAGCCAGTCGGCCGCGTCCGGCTGCCAGACGGGCCCGCAGAAGCTGACGCCCGCGCAGTGGGGCGACAAGGTACGCGGCTCCTACCCCGGCTACTCGGGCCCCTGGCCCCGCGTGGCGATCTGGCAGGGCACCTCCGACTACACCGTGTACCCCGCCAACGCCACGGCCCTGCGCGACCAGTGGACGGACGTCTGGGGCATCGGCCAGACCCCGTCGTCCACGGACTCGCTCCCCGGGAACACGACACGCAGCGTCTACGACGACGCCTCCGGAAGGCCCGCCGTGGTGACGTACTCCGTCTCCGGCATGGGCCACGGCCTGGCGGTGGCTCCGGGCTCGGGCACCGACCAGTGCGGTACGACCGCCGCGTACTTCCTGAGCACCATCTGCTCGACGTACCACACCGGCGTCTTCTGGGGCCTGGACCGGGGCGCACCCGGTGGCGGCGAACAGCTTCCCGCCCCGTCCGGCCTCCGGGTCGCGTCCGTCACCGCGAACAGCGCCTCGCTGTCCTGGAACGCGGTCCCGGGCGCGGCCTCCTACACGGTCCACCGCGACGGCACGAAGGTCGCCTCCCCCGCCTCCACGACGTACACGGACACGGGGCTCACGGCCGGTACCGCCTACCGGTACACCGTGACGGCGGTGGACGGATCGGGCACGTCCGGTGCCGCCTCACCGCCGGTGACGGCGACCACCACCGGCTCCGCACCCGTGCGCTGCTTCACCGCGACGAACTACGCGCAGGTGACGGCGGGCAGGGCGCACACCACGGGCGGTCATGTGTACGCCAACGGCTCGGGCGAGAACATGGGCCTGTACAACGTCTTCGTCACGCACACGCTGAAGGAGTCGCCGGCCGGGTATTTCGTGGTCGCGGACAGTGGCTGCGCGGCCGGTTGAGCCGGGTCCGCGATCGAACCGGGATCGCGGGGCACGGACATCGTGGCCGCGCCGGCAATCCCCTCACCATGACATCGTTGTACTGACTCACGACTTCCGGAACACGAGTTACCGATTATCGTCGCAGGCGGTTTCCTTTCGCGCCTATCAGGACTACCGGCCAATTCGTCCCTCGCTGTCCTTCGACGCCGGCGTCCGCCCCGTTCGCCCCCTCGCCAGGGGGATCAAGCCGCCCCAGAAGCCCGCACACTTCGCGAACTCACGGCCGACTATCCGTACATCGGCAGTGAAATCAGCCAACTCACCATTGAGGAGACCGTTTCACGGATGAAGGCCGCGCGTGCCGGGATCCACGGCCCCCCACATTCGGCTTGTTTTGCGTTTATTCATGTTCGTGTGCGCCATGGTGCGTGACACCCTTGGGCGGTGCTGCTCACGGATCAGGAACACCGCATCGAATTGCGCCCGCTGCGCTATCAGTTCCCGGTGGTCGTCGGCGACCGGTACGACGACAACTGGTTGGTCGTCGAGGGCGAGGTGACCACGCCCGAGGCCAGTTGGTCCTTCACCGACCCGTGCCTGCTGACCGGCGAGGCGCGTCAGATCTCGCCGTGGCTGCGCGCGGCCGGTGGCGAGACGCTGACGGGCACGCTGCCGGATCTCGCCTTCCTGGAGCCCGTTCTGTCCTTCAGTCACGCCGCGGGGGGCCACGGCGCCGGGGCGGTCCGCGTGCACCTCTGCTACGAGGCGTCGCCCGTGTGGCGGGAAGGCGACAAGGGAGAGGACGAGTTCGTCATCGAGATCAGGACCAGCACCGAGGAGCTGCGCCGGGCCGCGGACGAATGGGACCGCCGCCTGGCTCCCTTCCCCTCCCGCTGACCCGGGCGCGCCCGCCCGGTTCCGGGCCGGCTCGCAGGCCGTTTCCCGCAATGCCCCTCGGACGACGTCGAGTCGGGTGCACGGACGGACCGGGTCCCCGGATGCCTTCGTGCACCCGGGCGACGGCACGACGACCGCGGGCCCGGCGTCTCCCCCCGGAGACCGGATCGCCGTCCGGGGCGAGGTGCCGGGCCGGGGAGGGGACGGGGTGAAGTGCCGGGCCGGGGAGGGACGGGGTGCGGTGCCGGGCCGGGGAGGGACGGTGAGCGTACGCACATTCAATGTGAGAGTTGACTCTCACATTTTATGAGAGGACACTCTCACGTCATGGATTCCAGGAATCGGCTGGGCGATGTCGAGATCACCGATCCGCAGGCGATGCGGGCGTTGGCACATCCGGTGAGGCTGGCGATCCTCGACCGCCTCCACCGGCACGGGCCGGCGACGGCCACGCAACTCGCGCCCCATGTCGGAGCGACTCCCTCGGTGACCAGTTGGCATCTGCGGCACCTGGCAGGCTTCGGACTGGTCCGGGATGCCGAGGCCGGGGCGGACCGTCGGCAACGGCGGTGGGAGGCGGCAGCGCGCGGTTTCCGGTTCGAGGCGCCGGAGGGCGAGGAGGGCAGGTCGGCCGCGCGGGCGTTGTCCCGGGAGATGTTTGTGCGCTACGGAGATCTGCCGAGCAGGTGGGTGGCCGAAGTCGAGCCCGGCCTGGACCCGTTGTGGCAGAGGGCTGCCGGTCTGGCCAACACCCGTGTGGTCGTTTCGGCGGAGGAGCTTGCGGCGATCCAGGACGCCATCGAGCAGGTGCTCGCGCCTTACGTGACACGCAACCCTGCCGAGCGTCCGGCCGGAAGCCGCGGTGTCCAGCTGATGCGCTATGCCCTGCCGGAGCAGGACGAGGAGCAGGCCGGCGGGACACCGTGAGCGCCCCGGCGGCGGGCGCCCCGATATCCCTGTGGCGTGACCGGCGCTTTCGCCGGTTCTGGGCGGGGCAGTCGATCTCGGAGTTCGGCGACCGGATCACCGAACTGGCACTGCCGCTGATCGCCGTGACAGCGCTGAGCGCCTCGGCCAACCAGGTGGCGTGGCTGACCGCGCTCGTCTGGACTCCGAATCTGCTCGCGATCGTTCTGGGGGCTTGGGTCGACCGCCGGGTCCACAAGCGCCGCCTGATGGTCTTCGCCGATCTGGTGCGCGGCGCGGTGCTGCTCAGCCTCCCCGTCGCATACCTGCTCGACGCGGTGAGCCTCGGTCAGTTGTATGCCGTGGCGGTGTCGACCGGCACCGCGGCGGTGCTCTTCAACACCGCCTATCCGCCCTTCTTCGCTCATCTCGTGCCCCGCTCGTCCTACGTCGAGGCGAACAGCAGGCTCAGTGCCAGCCGGTCGGTGTCGCACGTGGTCGGCCCGGCGGTCGGCGGCGGTCTCGTTCAAGCGTTGACCGCACCCTTTGCTGTCGTCGTCGATGCCTTGTCGTATGTGGCGTCCGCGTTCCTGATAGGGCGGATCCCGCTCGATGAATCGCCCGCCGGCACCGACGAGGCAGCGGTTCCTTCACTGCTACGACGTGCCCGGGAGGGGATGACCTTCGTCACGCGGCACCCGGTGCTGCGCGCCGGGCTCTGCTGCGCGATGACTGTCAACTTCTTCACCTTTGTCGCAGGCAGCGGGCTGATGGTCCTGTTCGCCAGCCGCGTCCTGGGGCTGTCCGCCGGAGTGATCGGACTGGCCCTGGGGGTCGGTTCGACCGGCGCCTTCCTCGGCGCCGTCCTCGCCCCGAGGATCTCGCGACGTATCGGAGTGGGGCGCAGCATCGTCGTGGGAGCCGTGCTGTTTCCGGCGCCCATCGCCGTCGCGGCCGGCGCGGGAGGCCCGCTCTGGGCCCGCGCCGGAGCACTGGCCGCGGCGGAGTTCCTCTCCGGGATCGGCGTCATGCTCTTCGACGTCAACCTCAACTCCCTCCAGACCAGCGTGATCCCTGATGGCATGCGCAGCCGTGTGGCGGGCGCGTTCAGCACCGTCAACTACGGCATACGTCCCCTCGGAGCCGTCGTCGGCGGGTTGCTCGCCACCACCTTCGGCCTGCGGACGACACTCCTCATCGGCGCCGCCGGGGGAACGCTGTCCGTGCTCTGGCTACTGGCTTCACCGATACCGCGCATCCACTCCCTGACTCCGGATGACATGGCCGCTCCGAGCGGCGACGCCGGACCGGACCATCGCCCGACGCCGTGCTGACCCGTTGACCATTCCGGCCGGCGAGCGCGGGCGGGCCGTCCCACAGCGGCCGGTGCGCATCGGGTACGCCCGCACCTCGACCGCCCGCCGGGAACCGTCGAGCCCGAAGCCCTCAATTGCTGACAAGTACCTTTGCCAAGGGCTGTCCCGTAACCCCTGGTGGAGAGCGCGCGGCGTCGGATGCGGTGCATCGCGAGGCGGAGGGACGTCCGCATACCGGATGTATGCGGTTGTTCCGACAACGCGGCGAGGTGCCGTAGCTGTCGTCGTGCGCCCGCCAGGGGTTACGGGACAGCCCTTGGAACACCATTTCAGTCCTCCGGCGGGAAGACGACCTCCCCCGAGCCGATCAGCGTGATCGTGATCGCCTCGACCGGGCATCCCTCGGCCGCCGCGAGCACCTGCTCGTTGGCATCGGTCTCCGGGGCCGACGGACGGGACTGCCGGGCGGAATCCAGCGCGAACCCTCCCGGGGCGTGGTTCACACACATTCCGGAACCGATGCAGACCCCGCGGTCGACCTCCACGGCCCAGCGGTCCCCCATCACGCCCCCTCGTATCCGGCCGGCAGATGAATCATCTTGTGCTCGAAGTACTCGGCGTACCCCTCGGGCCCGAACTCCCGCCCCAGACCGGAGTTCTTGTACCCGCCGAAGGGACCGAGCATGTCGAGGCTGAAGGTGTTGACGCTGTACGTGCCCGTTCTGACCCGGCGCGCGATGTCGATGCCGCGCTCGGTGTCGGCGGTCCAGACGCTGCCGCTGAGGCCGTACTCGGAGTCGTTGGCGATCCGTACGGCCTCGTCCTCGTCACCGTACGGCAGGAGGCAGATGACGGGACCGAAGATCTCCTCGCGGGCGACGCGCATGGAGTTGTCGACGTCACCGAAGAGGGTCGGCTCCACGTACCAGCCCCGGTCCTGGGACGCCGGACGTCCGCCGCCCGTGAGGATCTTGGCGCCCTCGTCCTGGCCGATCCTGATGTAGTCGAGCGACCGCTGCTGCTGGCGCCGCGCGACGAGGGGGCCGAGTTCGGTGGCGGGGTCGAGCGGGTCGCCGACCTGCAGCGCGCTCGCGGCGGCGGCGAACGCCTCGGCCGTCTCGTCGTAGCGGGAGCGCGGGACGAGGATGCGGGTCTGGGCGACGCACGCCTGGCCGTTGATCATCCAGGCGAAGGGAACGATCCCGGCGACGGCCGTCTCCAGATCGGCGTCCGGGAGGATCACGGCGGCGGACTTGCCGCCCAGTTCCAGTGTGACCCGGGTGAGGTTGCGGGAGGCGACCTCCATCACCCGTCGCCCGGCGGCCACGGACCCGGTGAACGACACCTTGTCGACGCCGGGGTGCCCCACCAGGTACTCGCTGACCTCGCGGTCGGCGGGCAGGATCGACAGCACCCCCTCCGGCAGCCCGGCCCCGGCCACGATGTCGGCCAGGACGTAGGCGTCCAGCGGGGATTCGGGCGAGACCTTGAGCACGGCGGAGCAGCCGGCCAGCAGCGCGGGCGCGAGCTTCGCGGCGGCGGTGAACTGCGGAACGTTCCACGGCACCACGGCCGCGACCACCCCGACCGGCTCCCGGCGCACCAGCAGCGGCCCGAGAGCCCCGTCCCGGCGCTCCTCGTACGGGAAGGTGCGGGCGACGGTGATCGCCGCGTCCCACACCATCATCGCGGCGAGCGCCTGCACCATGACGCTCGATGTGTACGGGGTGCCGTTCTGCGAGCTGACGACCCGGGCGATCTCCTCGTACCGCACGGCGAACGCGTCCTTGATCCGGGTGATCACCACGATCCGCTCGTCCAGGGTCATCCGCGGCCAGGGCCCCTCGTCGAACGCCCGCCGGGCGGCGGCGACGGCCCGGTCCACATCCCCCTCGCAGGCGTGCGGCACCCGGCCGATGACCTGTTCGGTGTGGGGCGACACGACCTCGATGACATCCCGGCCCAGCGGATCGACCAACTCCCCGCCGATGAACAGTTTTCCGTGTTCGACAAGCTCGGTCATGGCTGCTGCCTCCCGCGACCCGGCACGTTACCTGACTCCGTGTCAGAACTGATACCAGTTCCAGTTCCAGGAGTCCACGGCTTCGACGACGCGCGCGGCCGGACGGCCGCCGTCGCACCACCCGGGCTTTCGCGGCACGCCCCTCGCTTCCACGGTGTGCCGCACGGGTAGGGACGAGAACGACCCCGTCCCCCACGCACCCGCTCCAGAGGTTCCGAATTCCGCCGGCTCAGAAGGGAAACACGTGCGCACCCCATCCCGCACCGAACCGAATCACCCATCCACCCCGGGGCCAGGCACCTGGGAACACCCCCTCGTGGGTGCCTGGTTGCTGAGCACCTTCGCCATCATGGACGCCTCCGGCGACACGCTCGAACACCCCCTCGGGCAGAGTCCGACAGGACTGATCACCTACACCGCCGACGGCCACATGTCGGTGAGCGTGCTGAACCCGGACCCCGAGCCCTCCCCGGAGGAGGGGACGGCCGGACCGGTCGACACCGCGACCCTGTTCAGGACTTCTCCGTACCTGGGATACGCGGGCACCTACGAGGTGACGGGCGACCTGGTCGTCCACCATCTGCGGATAGCGTCCTTGCGCCCATGGGTCGGCACCACGCAGGAGCGCCGGTGGCGGGTGGAGGGGGACCGATTAACCCTGCTCCCCCCGACCGAGGGAGCCGGCGACGGCGCGCGCGCCCCGCGACTCGTGTGGCACCGGCCGGCCGCGGACGCCGCATGAGCGACGAGTGATCCGGGTCACCGGCCGCCCGGCCGGTGACCCGGCCCCACCGCCCGGCGCGGGGCTCCGGCCGTACGGACCGCCCCGCGCCCGGTACCCACCGGCACGGCCGTCCCGTGATCCCGTGCACCCCGAACTCCCCGGGCACGCCGGGCAGATGGACGTACCGACAGATGGTCGACCGGGGCTACTACTGTAACAAGTTCTCGTTACAGTGGGCGCGGTGCGCCGCACGCCGTACGTCCGGTGCGCCGACCAGGCCTCGAAGAGAGATGGGGAGCCCATGACGCAGGTGACCGACCATGGCGGGGGCGTGCACAGCATCAAGGTCCCCATCCCTGACAATCCGCTCGGCCACACCCTCGTCCATGTCCTCGACACCGATCGCGGGCCGGTCCTGATCGACACGGGCTGGGACGATCCGGAGGCGTGGGACACCCTCACCGCGGGGCTCGACGCCATCGGTACGGGCATCGGCGACATCCACGGTGTGGTCATCACCCATCACCACCCCGACCACCACGGCCTCTCCGGCCAGGTGCGCGAGGCGTCCGGGGCCTGGATCGCCATGCACGCGGCGGACGCCGCGATCGTGCGCCGCACCCGTGAGGCCCGGCCCAGCACCTGGCTGTCGTACCTCTTGACGAAGCTCACGGCGGTCGGTGCGCCCCAGGAGCATCTCGCGCCGCTGCGGGCCGCGGTCGAGGGCGGCCGGATGCGCACGCTGCCGGGGCTGCGGTCCGCGCTCCCGGACCGGGAGATCGTTCCGGGTGAGCTCCTCGGCCTGGCGGGCCGCCGACTGCGGGCGATCTGGACTCCGGGGCACACGCCCGGTCATGTCTGTCTGCATCTGGAGGAGGAGCATCCGCGGAATCTGCCGGGCCGGGGGCGGCTGTTCTCCGGGGATCATCTGCTGCCGGGGATCAGCCCGCACATCGGGCTGTACGAGGACCCGGACGCCGCGCCGGGCACCGCCCCGTCCGCCGGGGGAGACCCCATCGGTGACTACCTCGGCTCGCTGGAGCACATCGGCCGGCTCGGCGTGGCGGAGGTGCTGCCCGCCCACCAGTACGCGTTCACGGACGCCGCGGGGCGCGTACGGGAACTCCTGGACCATCACGAGGAACGGCTGACCGGACTGCTCAAGCTGCTGGCCACCCCGCTCACGCCGTGGGAGCTGGCCGAGCGGATGGAGTGGAACCGGCCGTGGGAGCAGATCTCGCACGGTTCGCGGAACATCGCCGTCTCGGAGGCCGAGGCGCATCTGCGGCGTCTGGTCAGGCTGGGGCGCGCACAGGCGGTGGCGGGGAGCGAGCCGGTGACGTACATCGCGGTGTGAAGGGCGCGGCGGGCCGTCGGGCAGGGGGCTCGTTTCGCCCTCTCCCGGCCACCCGGGCACCGGCACGGGCCGGACTTCCGGCGAGCGCGGTGCGACGTCGCCCGTCGGGCCCCCGGGGCCGCGCCCGTCCCGTGGGGGACGAGCCCCCGGACGGCCCCGGAACCCGTCCGACCCCGCCCGGTAGAGTGTGCGGGTCGTCATCATGCCCGTTCAGGGGGAAGCCGGTGCGAATCCGGCGCTGACCACGCAGCCGTGAACCGTCGTCGCAGACGGTGAGCCGGAATGCCCTGTCCGCGGTCGTGACCGGCTCGCGACCTCCGGAACCCCGGTGGTCGGCACCGTCGAGGTATACGGAGCCGGAGCCTGGTGCCTGAGCGTGCCTGTGCCCGGTTCCCCGCAGGAGAGGCCCCGCCCGCCATGACCGTACGCCGCAGCGCGGCAACGCTCGCCGCCATCGCCACCGTGCTCTGTGCGGCCGCTGCCCCGGTCGCGGTGGCGGCGCCGTCCCCCACCCCTTCGCCGTCCATCGCCCTGCCGTCCGGGCTGTACGGCACGAAGGACCCGACCTACGACGGTGTCTGGCGGCAGTCGCTGGCCTTCCTCGCCCAGCGGCTGGAGGGCGTCACGCCCGCCACGGAGTCGGTGGACTGGCTGATCGCCCAGCAGTGCGAGAACGGCGCCTACGCCGCGTACCGGCCCGACGTGTCCCGGCCCTGCACCGGGAAGACGGTGCTGGACACCAATGCCACCGCGGTCGCCGTGCAGGCGTTCGTCGAGGTGGGCGGGCACCGGGACACCGTGAACAACTCGGTCCGCTGGCTGAAGTCCGTACAGAACGAGGACGGCGGCTGGGGCTACACCGCCGGCGCGCCCAGCGACGCCAACTCCACCTCGCTGGTGATCGGCGCCCTCGCCCGGCAGGGCCAGCGGCTCGCGGACATCACCACCCCGAACGGCAAGACCCCCTACTCCCCGCTGCTCGCGCTCGCGATCCCGTGCGGCGGCAAGGACGGCGGCGCCTTCGCCTACCAGCCCGACAAGGCCGGCAAGCTCGCCGCCAACGCGGACGCCACCGCCGCCGCCGTGCTCGGCACGATGGGCAAGGCCCTGGCCGTCGGGAACAACGCCGCAGCCAAGGGGACCAGCTGCCACCCGGGGTCCGGTCTCACGCCCGAGCAGGCCGCCCAGAACGGCGCCCACTACCTCGCGAACGCCCTCGCCACGAGCGGCCACCTCGACCTGGCCCCGATGCCCGGCGCCACCGACACCACCCCGCAGCCCGACTTCGGCAACACCGCGGACGCGGTCGTCGCCCTGTCCGCCGCGGGCCACCAGGACAAGGCCGCCAAGGCCGTGGCCTGGCTGAAGAAGAACGCCGGCCCCTGGGCCGAGCAGAACGGTCCCGCCGCCTACGCCCAGCTGGTCCTGGCCGCGCACGCGACCGGCTCCGACGCCCGCGACTTCAACGGCGTCAACCTGGTCGACCGGCTGAACGCGACCGGTCCCGCGCCCGCAGCCGTCACGACGCCCGACCCGTCCGCCGACACCGGGTACGAGGCCACGGAGAAGGACCAGGTGCACAGCGGCGACGACGTGATCGGTGGCGTGTGGTGGTTCATCGGCATCGGTCTCGTCGTCGCCGCTGCCGCGGCCTTCCTGATCAGCGGCCGGCGCAAGAACCGGCAGCTGTGAGGCGGGCGGGAAGGGCCACCGCGCTGCTGGTGGCCCTGGCTGCCGTCCTGGCCGTGCTCGGCGCGGGGACGGCCCAGGCGGCCGGGTACCGGTACTGGTCGTTCTGGGAGGGTTCCGGCACCGGCTGGACGTACGCCACCCAGGGCCCGTCCCTGGTCCGGCCGGACGACGGCACGGTGCAGGGCTTCCGGTTCTCGGTCAGCGAGGACTCCCAGGACTCGGCGAAGCCGCGCCGCTCCCCCGACTTCGCGAAGATCTGCGCGGACACCCCGGCCCAGGGCGGCACCAAGCGGGTCGCGCTGGTCATCGACCCGGGCACGGCGGCGGACGCCCCGGCCGGCGAGACGCCGCCCGCGCCGCGTACCGCGTGCGCGCGGGTCGCCCCGGACGCGAGCACCGCCGAGGCGCTCGCCTCGGTGGCCAAACCCTTGCGTTACAGCGGCGACGCGCTGCTCTGTGCCATCTCCGGCTATCCGGGCTCGGGCTGCGGCGAACAGGTCTCGGGCGACGGGCACGCGACGCCTTCGGCGACGGTGTCCCCGGGCGCCGCCGCCTCCGCCGGTTCGGGCGGCTCCGGCGGCGGGCCGTCCGCCGGGGTGCTCGTCGGCGTCGGCGCCGTTCTCCTCCTCGGCATCGCCGCAGTCGTGCAGGCCCGCCGCCGCCGCGGATGACCGCCCCGACCAGCGGCCCGGTGACCGGCGCCACCGGCACCGTCCGGCCGCGCCGGCCGCTGCGCGCCCCCGGGGCGACCCGGAGCAACGCCCTGCCCGCCGGGGCCTGGTGGCTGTGGGCGCTCGGTCTCGCCACCGCCGCGTCCCGGACCACCAATCCACTGCTGCTCGGGCTGCTGGTCGGGGTCGCCGGCTACGTGGTCGCGGCGCGCCGCACGGACGCGCCGTGGGCCCGTTCGTACGGGGCGTTCATCAGGATCGGGCTGTTCGTCGTCGGTGTGCGGCTGGTCTTCTCGGTCCTTCTCGGTTCGCCGATCCCCGGGACGCATCCGGTGTTCACGCTCCCCGAGGTGCCGCTGCCCGACTGGGCGAAGGGCGTCAGGATCGGTGGCCGCGTCACCGCCGAGCAACTGGTCTTCGCGCTGTACGACGGGGCGAAGCTGGCGACCCTGCTGATCTGTCTCGGTGCGGCGAACTCGCTCGCCAACCCGGCCCGGCTGCTGAAGTCGCTGCCGGGTGCGCTGTACGAGGCGGGGGTCGCCGTCGTCGTCGCCATGACGTTCGCGCCGAACATGGTCGCCGATGTGGTGCGGCTGCGCACCGCACGGCGGCTGCGGGGCCGTCCGACCGGCGGCGTCAAGGCGGTGCTCCAGATCGGACTGCCGGTCCTGGAGGGCGCGTTGGAGCGCTCGGTCGCGGTGGCGGCCTCGATGGACGCGCGCGGATACG
Source organism: Streptomyces sp. NPDC093149 (assembly GCF_044754145.1). Taxonomy (NCBI): domain Bacteria; kingdom Bacillati; phylum Actinomycetota; class Actinomycetes; order Kitasatosporales; family Streptomycetaceae; genus Streptomyces; species Streptomyces sp. NPDC093149. The sequence continues at coordinate 781,719 of NZ_JBIVON010000002.1, read as the reverse complement.
GGCGCACGGCCCAGGTCCCGCCCGCCGTCCGGCACACCACGAACGTCCTCACGCTCGGCGGGCTGCTCGGGGTGTGCGCGGGCACGTACGGGCTGCTGGCCGCGCAGGGCGCGGTGTACGGGCTGCCGCTGCTGATCGCCGGGCTGGTCGCCGCGATGGCCGGGCTGCGGCTCGGCGGGGCCCGCTCGGTCCGTACCCGCTACCGGCCCGACCGGTGGGGTGGGCGGGCCTGGCTGGTGGCGGGTTCGGGGGTCGCCGTGGCCGTGGCGATGGTCTGGGCGGGCGGTGTCGACGCGGAGGCACTGCGGCCGGGCGTCGTACCGCTGGCCGCTCCCGTGCTTCCGCTGTGGCCCGCGGCGGCGGTGCTGATCGGGCTGTTGCCCGCCGTGGTGGCGCCCGTGCCGCCCCCGGTGGGCGCCCCGCATTCCAAGGAGAGCCAGTGATCCGGTTCGAGCATGTCTCGGTGCGCTACGAGGGCACCGGGCGCCCCACCCTGTCCGGGGTCGATCTGACCGTTCCGGAGGGCGAGTTGGTGCTGATCGTCGGCCCGTCCGGGGTCGGCAAGTCGACGCTGCTGGGTGCCGTCTGCGGTCTGGTGCCGCACTTCACCGGCGGCACGCTCAGCGGCCGGGTCACGGTCGACGGGCGCGACACCCGTACGCACAAGCCGCGCGAACTCGCCGATCTGGTCGGCACGGTGGGTCAGGACCCGCTCTCCCACTTCGTCACCGACACGGTCGAGGACGAGCTGGCGTACGGGATGGAGTCGCTGGGCCTGCCCCCCGACGTGATGCGGCGGCGGGTCGAGGAGACCCTCGACCTGCTGGGCCTGGCCGGGCTGCGCGACCGGCCGATCGCCACGCTCTCCGGCGGCCAGCAGCAGCGGGTCGCGATCGGCTCGGTGCTCACCCCGCACCCGAAGGTCCTGGTCCTCGACGAGCCGACGTCCGCCCTGGACCCGGCGGCGGCCGAGGAGGTCCTCGCCGTGCTCCAGCGGCTGGTGCACGACCTCGGTACGACGGTCCTGATGGCGGAGCACCGGCTGGAGCGGGTGGTGCAGTACGCGGACCAGGTCGTCCTGCTGCCGTCACCGGGCGCGGCACCGGTCATGGGCGCGCCGGCGGACGTCATGGCCGTCTCCCCGGTCCACCCGCCGGTCGTCGCGCTGGGCCGGCTGGCGGGCTGGGAACCGCTGCCGCTCTCGGTCCGCGATGCCCGGCGCCGCGCGGCCGGTCTGCGCGAGCGGCTGGCGTCGGCACGGCCGCCCGCCGCGCCGTCCGGACCGGCCGGGGCCATGGTGGCCCAGCTGCCCGCAGTCCCGGCACCGGCGCGGCGCGGCGCCCTCGCCCGGCTGCTGGGCCGCGGCGCCCCGACCACCGCCGCTCCCGGTCCTATGGGCGACATCCCGGCCCGGGTCGAGCGGCTCGGCGTACGGCGAGGGCGCGTCGAGGCGCTGCACGGGGTGACGTTCACCGTCGCCCCCGGCGAGACGGTCGCCCTGATGGGCCGCAACGGTGCGGGCAAATCCACCCTGCTGGCCACGCTCGTGGGCATGGTCGAGCCCACCACCGGCACCGTCCTCGTCGGCGGCCGGACCCCGCACCGCACGCAGCCGCGCGAGATGGTGCGCCGGGTCGGGCTCGTACCGCAGGAGCCGCGCGATCTGCTGTACGCGGACACGGTCGCCGCCGAGTGCGCCGCGGCCGACGCCGACGCGGGCGCCGCGGCGGGCACCTGCCGGGCCCTGGTCTCCGAGCTGCTGCCCGGTGTGCCGGACGACACCCACCCCCGTGATCTCTCCGAGGGCCAGCGGCTCGCGCTCGCCCTGGCCGTCGTGCTCACCGCGAGGCCCCCACTGCTGCTCCTGGACGAGCCGACCCGTGGCCTGGACTACGCGGCGAAGGCCCGGCTGGTCACGGTTCTGCGCGCGCTCGCGGCCGAGGGCCACGCGATCGTCCTAGCCACGCACGATGTGGAGCTCGCCGCCGAGCTGGCACACCGCGTGGTGATACTCGCCGACGGGGAGATCGTCGCGGACGGGGAGACCCGGCAGGTGGTGGTCTCCTCCCCGGCGTTCGCTCCGCAGACCGCGAAGATCCTCGCCCCGCAGGAGTGGCTGACCGTGACACAGGTGCGTCGCGCACTGGGAGCCGGGGCATGAGCGGAAGGACCGGCGGGAGGGGCCGCGCCGCGGACCGGCGCCCGGTACGGCCGATACGTCTGGGGCCGCGCGCGATCGCCGCGCTCGTCCTCATCAGCGCGATCGGCGTGGTCGCGTTCGGCTGGCCGCTGCTGGCCGGCTCGGGTTCCGGTCTGGCGCACTCCCAGGACGCGCCGTGGCTGTTCGCCGCGCTGCTGCCGCTGCTGGTCGGCGTGGTCGTCGCGATGATCGCGGACTCCGGTCTCGACGCGAAGGCGGTGGCGATGCTGGGGGTGCTGGCGGCGGTCGGCGCCGCGCTGCGTCCACTGGGCGCGGGCACGGCGGGGCTGGAGCCGATGTTCTTCCTGATGGTGCTGAGCGGCCGGGTGCTCGGGCCCGGCTTCGGTTTCGTGCTGGGCTCGGTGACGATGTTCGCGTCCGCGCTGCTCACCGGTGGAGTGGGGCCGTGGATGCCGTTCCAGATGCTGTCGATGGGCTGGTTCACGATGGGCGCGGGCCTGCTGCCGGGGCCGGACCGGCTGCGCGGGCGGGCCGAGCCGCTGATGCTCGCGGCGTACGGGTTCGTGGCGGCGTTCGCGTACGGCACGGTGATGAACCTGTACGGCTGGACGATCGTGCCCGGTCTCGGTTCGGGGATCTCGTTCCACGCGGGTGACCCGTTGGCGGAGAACCTGGTCCGTTTCCTCGCGTACTGCACGACGACCTCGCTCGGCTGGGACCTGGGCCGGGCCGTACTCACCGTGGTGCTGACCCTCACCATCGGCCCGACGCTGCTGAAGGCGCTGCGCCGGGCCACACGCCGGGCCGCCTTCGAGGCCCGGGTCGCGTTCGACGCCTCCGGTGAGTGAGGACTCCCACAGGGCGTCGGTCCTCCACGATGCCGGGCAGTGGCCGCGCAGTTCCGGTGCTTCAGCGACATCGTCCGGCGCGAGAGCGGCTGGAACCCCGGTGCGACCGACGCCTCGTCCGGCGTGTACGGCCTCGCCTTGGCCCTGCCCGGTTCGAAGACGGCCTCCGCGGGCGCCGACCGGAGGACCGGCCCCACGACCCGGATCAGGTGGGGCATGGACTGCATGAAGTCGCGCTGCGGCAGCCCGTGCGCCGCCTGGTCGTTCCGGCAGGTCAACCACTGGTTCCGAGCCGACGGCTCCTGAGCCCGCCCGAAGGCCCCGCCCACCGGTCGGGGCCTTCGCCACGCCGCAAGACCCTTCAGGACTTGAAAAATATTCAAGTTCATATAACTTGGCGAGATTAATTACTCGTTGGTCCATCTAGGCGCATTTTGCTCGGCCGTCCGTTCCCGATGGCCGCGGGAGCGTTGTCACCTACGTGGAACCTCGTGAATTCTGGGATCGGAACACCGTCCTGGCGGAAGCTTTCTGTGCCAGTGACGAACGCATGCGTCAGGCACAGGCGTTGCTGGACGAGGCGCAGGCCGAGCGCAGCAGGACTCTCGCGGCATTCGCCGTCACGGTCGGCGACGACGGCTCGATCGCGGACTTGATGGGCCTCAACGAACGCGAGGTGCGATTAGCACGTCGCACGGTGGGCCGCACCGACGCGCGCTCCCTCGCCGAGGAGCTCCTGAGGCGGCCCCCGCAGGTGGTGCCGGAGCCGATCGAAGAACCCCCCGTCGTACCCGAGATCCCGTTGCCGCACCCGCGTGAGGAAACGGTCGTCCCGCCGCCGGACATGGCACCGCCCGCCCCTGCCGCGGCAGCGCCCGTCGAGGTGGAGAACACGGTGTTCTGGTCGCCCAGCATGGACTCCGTGCTGCTGTGGAGCTGGGAGTCCGGCCTCGACCTGCAGACGGTCGCCGCCGAACTCGGCCTGGAGGTGAGGACACTGCTGATGCGCGTGCAGGAACTCGCCAACGACGGGCTGCTCACGCTCGCGACCCCGGTCGCCGAGGTGAGCCGGTCCGGGCGGCACCGCCGCCACGAGGACGGGTACGCGACACTGTTCAGCCCCACGGCCACCTTCCCCACCCACGTGCCGTACTGAGCGGGCGTCCTTGCCCGCCGCCCCACGGCGCGGAGCCGGCCGGGATCCGGCCGGCTCCGCCCCGCCGGTACCGGGTTCAGTGCCGCGCGGCGACCGTGTCGAACCAGCGCACGACTTGGGGCCCCGACTTCATGTACGTGGCGTTGTGGCCGGTCGTCCCCTGGTCGACCACCCGGGCCCTGACACCGTGCTCCGCCAGGTCGGCCGCGCAGTTGCGGGCGTTGGCGATCGGCACATCGGTGTCGCCCGACGAGGAGTACAGGCGCACGGGCACGTCCGGCTTCCAGGCGCAGTTGCCGTCCTGGGCGCGCACCGCGGCCAGCAGGGCACCGGTGGGGTGCTGGACCTGCCGGTAGTAGTCGTCGGTGAGCAGTCCCTTCAGAGTGCCGGGCAGCGCCGGGATGATCTGCTCCTCGACGTGGTTGGTGTCGAACAGGTCGTCGACGATTCCCGCGTACGGCTCCCGGAACGCTTCGGAGGGGTCCTTGTAGAGCGGGTGGATCCTGTTCTGCGCGGTGAGGAAGTACGTCATGTAGAAGATGCCGCTGATGTCGTTGACCCGGCCGTCGAACAGGGCGGGCATCTCGGCGTGCTCGATGTCGTACGGCCCCGAGACGGGGGCGAGGGCGCGGAGTTTGAAGTGCCGGTCGGCGCCGTTGTCGAGGGCTCTGCCCAGGGCCATCGCGACCTGGCCGCCCTGGGAGAAGCCGCTCGCGTACACATCACCGGTGAGCGGGCGGTTCAGCCGCTGCGCGGCGGTGCGGGAGGCCCGCAGCATGTCGACGGCGGCGGTGACGGAGGACTTGGTGTCCATGTACGGGTGGCGGCCCGGTCCCTTGCCGAGTCCGAGGTAGTCGGGGGCGGCGACGGCACGGCCCGCCGAGGCGTGGAGATAGGGGGCGAAGCGGCCGAAGTCCTCGCTGACGGAGGGCGCGTAGTCGCGGTGGGCCATCGTGCCGTGGGTGTCGGAGACCAGGTCCAGTCGGTGCGGGCCGCCCTTGGGGAGGACGAGGAGTCCGGTGGCGGTGGTGGGGGCGCCCTGCGGGGTGACGGTGCGGTAGGTGAGGCGGTAGGCCCGCAGGCCGTGGCGGACGGTGTCGGTCGCCATCCCCCCGGAGGCGAGGAAACGGGCCACGTCGGCGCGGCCGAGGTCGGCCACGGGGGTGAGGGACAGGAGGTCCCCCCTGTCTCGCGCCGCGAGCGTGTGGGAGGACTCGGCCGCACCGACGGGCTGCTGGGCGACGGCGGGCGCGGTGCCGAGTGCGGCCAGGACCACCACGGTGGCGGCGGCCAGTCCACGGCGGGCGGTGCGGCGTCGCTTGTTCCGAGTCGACTGGTTCGTAGCGCTGTTCTTTTCCATGCCCATGACGCTATGCAGCCGGGCACGGCACGGGTATCGGCCTGGACACCCGACCGGAGGTACACCTGACGACACCCCGGCCAGGGGTCTTTCCCGTGGGTGCGGTGCCAGAGCCGCCGAATCCTGCCCGCCGACCCGCCGTCAGAGCCGCTGGATGATGGTGCCCGTCGCCAGCGCGCCACCCGCGCACATGGTGATCAGCGCGAACTCCTTGTCCCGGCGTTCCAGTTCGTGCAGCGCCGTGGTGATCAGACGGGCACCGGTGGCGCCCACCGGGTGGCCGAGTGCGATGGCCCCGCCGTTGACATTGACCTTTTCGAGGTCCTGCCCGAAGACCTGGGCCCAGCTCAGCACCACCGAGGCGAAGGCCTCGTTGATCTCGACGATGTCGATGTCCTTGAGTGACATGCCGGCCTTGCCGAGCACCGCGCGGGTCGCGTCGATCGGTCCGTCGAGGTGGAAGTGCGGGTCGGAGCCGACGAGCGCCTGGGCGACGATCCGGGCGCGCGGCTTGAGCTTGAGCGCGCGTGCCATCCGCTTGGACGCCCACATGATCGCGCAGGCACCGTCGGATATCTGTGAGGAGTTGCCCGCGGTGTGGATCGCGGTGGGCATGACCGGCTTGAGCCGGCCGAGGCCCTCCATCGTGGTGTCCCGCAGCCCCTCGTCCCGGTCGACCAGGCGCCACATCCCCTCACCGGCCGCCTGCTCCTCCTCGGTGGTCGGCACCTGGACCGCGTACGTCTCCCGTTTGAACCGTTCCTCGGCCCAGGCGACGGCGGCCCGCTCCTGCGAGATCAGCCCGAGCGAGTCGACGTTCTCCCGGGTCAGGCCGCGGTTGCGCGCGATGCGCTCGGCCGCCTCGAACTGGTTGGGCAGGTCGACGTTCCACTCGTCGGGCCAGGGCTTTCCCGGTCCGTGCTTGGAGCCGCTGCCCAGCGGCACCCGCGACATGGCCTCGACACCACAGCTGATGCCGATGTCGATCACTCCGGCCGCGACCATGTTGGCGACCATGTGCGAGGCCTGCTGCGAGGAGCCGCACTGGCAGTCCACGGTGGTGGCGGCGGTCTCGTACGGAAGGCCCACGGTGAGCCAGGCGTTGCGGGCCGGGTTCATGGACTGTTCGCCGGCGTGGGTGACCGTGCCGCCGACGATCTGTTCGACGCAGTCGGCGTGGATGCCGGTGCGACCGAGGAGTTCCCGGTAGGTCTCACCCAGCAGATAGGCGGGATGCAGATTGGCGAGCGCGCCTCCGCGCTTGCCGATGGGGGTGCGTACGGCTTCGACGATGACGGGTTCCGCGGCCATGAGCTCGTCCTCTCCTCGCCCTTCCGCAGGGGCGTCCCGGCGCCCGCGGAGGTAACTAGTACGCGTTCTAGTTCTTCGAGCAGTCTTGTGGGGCTTACCCCGGGTACGCAAGGGTCTTGCACGCACCTTGCGCCCGCTTCATGCCTGCCTCACCCACTCTCCACGCAACAGATCGGGCCACCCCTCTTGCCAGTTGTAGAACTCGTTACTACGTTTCGGGCAACTTCTGATGGGTCGTCAGACATCGTTCGGGCGGCTCTCGGACCGACCTGGAGTTGCCGATGCCCTGCCCCCATCTGCCCGAAGGGTTCGACTTCACCGACCCCGACCTGCTCCAAGCCCGCATTCCGCACCCGGAGTTCGCACAGATGCGGCAGACCGCGCCGGTCTGGTGGTGCACCCAGCCGGCCGGTATCTCCGGTTTCGACGACGAGGGCTACTGGGTCGTCACCCGGCACGCGGACGTCAAGTACGTCTCCACCCACCCCGAACTGTTCTCCTCGCACACCAATACGGCGGTCATCCGCTTCAACGAGTCGATCAGCCGCGACCAGATCGACGTCCAGAAGCTGATCATGCTGAACATGGACCCGCCCGAGCACACCCGGGTCCGCCAGATCGTCCAGCGGGGCTTCACCCCCCGGGCGATCCGCTCCCTGGAGCAGGCCCTGCGCAGCCGGGCCCGCTCGATCGTCGAGACGGCTCTCGCCTCCGCCGACGACGACGGTTCGTTCGACTTCGTCACCAACATCGCCGTCGAACTGCCGCTCCAGGCCATCGCCGAACTCATCGGCGTACCGCAGGAGGACCGGTCCAAGATCTTCGACTGGTCCAACAAGATGGCCGCGTACGACGATCCCGAGTACGCGATCACCGAGGAGGTCGGCACCGAGGCGGCCATGGAGATCGTCTCGTACTCGATGAACCTGGCGGCCGCCCGCAAGGAGTGTCCGGCCAAGGACATCGTCTCCCAGCTGGTCGCCGCGGAGGGTCAGGGAAATCTCTCCTCCGACGAGTTCGGCTTCTTCGTGATCCTGCTCGCCGTCGCCGGGAACGAGACCACCCGTAACGCCATCAGCCACGGCATGCACGCCTTCCTCACCTACCCCGACGAGTGGGAGCTGTACAAGCGCGAGCGGCCCGAGACCACCGCCGAGGAGATCGTCCGCTGGGCCACTCCCGTGGTCTCCTTCCAGCGGACCGCCACCCAGGACCTCGAACTCGGCGGGCAGCACATCAAGAAGGGCGACAGGGTCGGGCTGTTCTACTCCTCGGCCAACAACGACCCCGAGGTCTTCGAGAACCCGGAGACCTTCGACATCTCCCGCGATCCCAACCCCCACCTCGGCTTCGGCGGCGGCGGTCCGCACTTCTGCCTCGGCAAGTCGCTCGCGGTGATGGAGATCGACCTGATCTTCAACGCGATCGCCGACGTGCTGCCGGACCTGCGACTGGTCGGCGACCCGCGACGGCTGCGCTCGGCCTGGCTCAACGGGATCAAGCAGCTGCAGGTCAGCACCGCCGCACGCGGTGCGGGCGTCGGTACCGCCGGGGACTGACGGCCCCGCGTCGGCTTCGGACGGCGGGGGCCGTCTCCCTCACGCCCCGGCCCCCGCCACCCGTACCGGCAGCCCCGGCTCCCGCCCGAACCCCCGTGCGAAATGAGCACATCGGCGCGTGGATCATGGCGGGAATGCACGCTCTGCTCTCCGCCTTCTCCCCCATCTGGATCCTCACCGCCATCGGCTGCGCGGCGGGCCGCTGCGGCCTCCTCGGCGCCCAGGCGGAAGCGGTGCTCGGCCGCTTCGTCTTCCATGTGGCCATGCCGGCGGCCCTGTTCGCCATGGTCTCCGGGGCGCGGCCGGCCGACTTCGCCAACGCGTCGATGGTGGCCTTCGCGGCGGGTACGACGCTGGTCTGCGGTCTCGGCTTCGTGGCGGCCGGCCGGTTCTTCGGCCGGGGCACGGCCGACCGCGCGATCGGCAGCATGACGGCCGGCTACGTCAACTCCGCCAATCTCGGCATCCCGGTGGCGGTCCAGGTGCTCGGTGACGCGTCGTTCGTCGCCCAGATCATCCTGTTCCAGGTGCTGTTGGTCTCGCCCGTGATCCTGACGCTGCTGGACGCGGGCACCGGGCAGGGGCCGGGGACGGGCACCCGAAAGGGCGTCGTGTTCCGGCGGATGCTGACCATGCCGGTCCGCAACCCGGTCATCATGGCCTCGCTGCTGGGTGTCGTCGTCTCCGCGCTCGGACTCCGGCTGCCGCACGCCCTCGCCCACTCCTGCGACCTGCTCGGTGCCGCCGCGGTGCCGACGGCCCTGATCACGCTGGGCCTCTCCCTGAACGGCCGTCCGGCGACCGACGGTCCGGCCACGGAACCCGCGAAGGGCGGTGCGCGCGAAGGAGGAGCGGGGCGTACGGGGCACACACGGCGCGCGGAGGTCGTGGTGGCGGTTGCCCTCAAGACGCTGGTCCAGCCCCTGATCGCGTTCACCGTCGGTGGCCCGCTGCTGGGTCTGCCGGACCATCAGCTGCTGGCCGTCGTGCTCTGCTCGGCGCTGCCGACCGCTCAGAACGCCTTCATCTACGCCCAGCAGTACGGCCTGGACACCCGGGTGGCCCGCAACTCGGTGGTGGCCTCGACAGTGGTGTCCATGGCCACGCTGTCCCTCGCCGCCTGGGCCCTGGGGTCGGCCCCCTGAGAGCCTGTCGGGCGACCTCTGATCGGGCGGCCACGGCGTGGCACGCACTCCCCCAAGGCCTTGAGAGCCGGGGCCCCCTCCGGCGTTGCCGAAATGCCCTGGCAGCTCCTTCCCCGAGCTCTCAAGGCGCAGGGAAGACCCCGTCCGAGGCCGTCCCGGCGCCTTGGAATCGCACGCACCACGCCGCGTCCGCTCTCCGATCGAACGTCACCCGACAGGTTCTGAGCCGTTCGAGTGGCGGACCGGAGCGGATGGACGGATGCTGGTCGAGCGACGATCCATGCCGAAGGGGTGCGGGGAACGACGAGTTCGGCCCCCGCACCCCTTCGGCGCCTCCGGGTTCCGTCCCCGGACGGCACTCCTCGCGGACATGGTCACCTGCGTTTGCCGCCCACCGCGTCGCCGGTCGGCCTCGCGGCCGGACGGGGAGCCGGAACCGCCAGGTCGTCCAGGGGTTTTGCCGCCGCCGGAACGGTCGGCGACCGCAGTTTCCGGGGCCCTGACAGCACGTAGGTCAGTCCGAAGCCGAGCGCCACGACGACCGCGCCACCCACCGCGTCCAGCACCCAGTGATTGGCCGTGGCCACGATCGCGGAGACCGTGAACAGCGGGTGCAGCACCCCCAGCGCCTTCATCCACGTCTTCGGGGCCAGCATGACGACGACCACTCCGCACCAGAGCGACCAGCCGAAATGCAGCGAGGGCATCGCCGCGTACTGATTGGTCATCGAGGTCAGCGTTCCGTAGTCCGGCTTCGCGAAGTCCTGGACGCCATGGACCGTGTCGATGAAACCGAGCCCCGGCATCAGCCGTGGAGGGGCCAGCGGGTAGAGCCAGAAGCCGACCAGCGCGAGGAGTGTGGCGAAGCCGATGGAGCTGCGGGCCCAGCGGTAGTCCGCGGGACGCCGTACGTACAGCACGCCGAGGACGGTCAGCGGCACGATGAAGTGGAACGTCGAGTAGTAGAAGTCGAAGAAGTCCCTCAGCCGGACGACCTCGACGACCGCGTGGTTGGCCCAGTGCTCGATGTCGATGTGGAGCCACTGCTCCAGGGAGTGGATCTGGCGGCCGTGGTGTTCGGCGGTGCCGCGACCGGCCGTCGCCGCGAGCCTGACCTCCCCGTACGCGGAGTACACGACCCTGATCAGCAGCAGTTCCAGCAGCAGGTTGGGGCGGCTGAGCACCCGCCGCCAGAACGGCAGCAGGGGGACGCCGCTCCAGCGGGCCGGGGCCGGGACGGCGTGGTTCGCGGGCATCGGCTGCTGCCAGTACGGCGAGGTGCGCGACAGGAACGGCGCGGCACAGGCCGCACCGAGCGCCGCGAGCAGCAGGGCGTTGTCGCGTACGGGGGAGAGCACTGCCATGCCCGGCAGCAGCATCTGCGCCGGCAGCGTGCTCACCAGCACCACGACCGCAGGCCACATCAGCCGGTCGGAGGCCCGTTTGCCGACCCGGCCGACCACGGCGAGCAGCAGCCAGAGCAGCTGGTGCTGCCAGGCGGTCGGGGAGACGGCGACGGCGACGCAGCCGGTCACGGCGACGGCGAGGAGCAGCTGCCCGTCGTGCGCGTACCGTACGGCGCGGCGCAGTCCGAGACAGCAGACGGCGGCGGCGAGCACCACGAACAGCACGATCTCGATCGGTCCCGTCAGTCCGAAGCGGAGCAGCGCGCCGTGCAGGGACTGGTTGGCGAGGCTGTCGGGGTCGTCGCCGAGCCCGGCGCCGGCGACATGGTGCACCCAGTAGGTCCATGAGTCGCGTGGCATCGCGGCCCAGGCCAGCGCGGTGCAGGCGGCGAACGCGGCGCCGCCGGTCACGGCCGCCCGCCTGCGGCCGGTGAGCCGGAACAGGACCGCGAAGAGCAGCACGGTCGGCTGGAGCGCGGCCGCGAGGCCGATCAACAGACCGGAGGCGCGTTCTCCGCGCACCGTGAAACAGGCCAGCAGCACCAGCAGGACCGGCAGGATGCTGGTCTGCCCCAGGTGGAACGCGTCACGGACCGGCAGGGAGAGCATCAGCAGGCTGATCGCGACAGGGGCGGCCAGCAGAGCGGTGCGGCGGGTGACCGGGCCCGGCAGCGCGCGGGCCGCGATGATGCCCAGGGCGGCGACGAGCAGCAGCGAACCGAAGGTCCAGGCGACGCCCAGGCCCTGTTCCGCCGCCCTGGCCAGCGGCTTCAGCACCAACCCGGCGAACGGCGTGCCGGTGAACCGGTCGGTGTCGTACAGCGAGCCCGTGACATGCAGGACACCGTTCTCACCGATCCAGGTCTCCAGGTCGGTGAGCCGCTCGCCCGGCGGCTGCCGCAGCACCACCGCCATCTGCCGTACGGCCAGTGCGGCCACAACAATCCAGAGCAGGGCCCGAGCAGCCCTGATCCTCGCCCCCGTCGCCGCGTCTGTGCTCACACTGTGCTCCGCATTCGCCACGCTGCGCCGACCCTCCCGTCGTTCCGTACCCGTCCCTCGACCTGGGCGTGCTGTGAAACCTTCGCATTGCGCAATGAAGTAGACACAATCCACCCCCTCTTCGCCTGTCCTCCTTTTTCGCAAGAACGTCCGGAAGGACATATCGGTCGGGCGACCGGGCCGGAACCGGGCCGGTGGTTCCCACGTCCTCCCCCGTGTTCGTCGATCACGGGGGAGGAAGACCGGACATGCGGTGCGCAGACGGGAAGCGGAGAGCCGGGGACGAGGGGCGCCCATGGGCGGTGCGTGCGCTGTCGCTGGTGCTGATGCTGGTGTCGCTGCAGCTGGGATCGCTGATCAGCCCGGCGTACGCGTGCGGCTGCGGGGCGATGGTCCCGAGCAGGACGACGCAGGTCTCGGTCGACCGGGAGACATCGGTGGTGGACTGGGACGGCCGTACCGAGCAGATCGTCATGCGGCTCACGGTGCGCGGGAACGCCCCCGAGGCGGCCTGGATCATGCCGGTGCCGCACCGGGCGAGCGTGGAGCTCGGTGATCCGTCGCTCTTCTCCGAGCTGACCACCCTGACCGCGCCGGTTCGGGCGACCAGGCACTACTTCTGGCCGCGCTCCGGCGACTGGCCGTTCGCCGATCCGGGCGACGGCGCCCGGGTGGGCGGCCCTTCGGCGGGCGCCCCGCCGGTCCAGGTGGTAGGCCGGGAACGGCTCGGCCCCTTCGATGTGGCACGACTGGCCGCGACCGACCCCGAGGCGCTGCAGAAATGGCTGAAGGACAACGGCTTCGAGCTGCCCGACCGGCTGGCGACGGCGCTCACGCCCTATGTCGACCAGAAGTGGGAGTACGTCGCGATCCGCCTGGCCCCCCGGGACGGGAAGAGCCCGCTCGTCGGCGACCTCGATCCGCTGCGGCTGCGCTTCGCCAGCGACCGGCTGGTGTACCCGATGCGGCTCTCGAAGCTCGCCTCGACGCCGCAGCGGCTGGGCCTGTACGTCCTGGCCGCGCATCGCATGGAGCCGCGCGGCGCGATCGGCGGCGATGCGCCGCAGGTGACGTACGCGGGCAGGCTCGACACCCGGTCGGCAGGGGGCGACACCGGGGCGCTGGAGGCGATGACGGGCGGCAAGCCGGTGTTCCTCACCGCGATCGAGCAGTCGTTCCCGTACCCGGAACGGATCGACGGCGACCACGAACTGCGCGCGGCCGGGGCCGACACCCCGTACCGGACCATGGTGTACACCGACAGGCTGCTGACCGTGGGCGGCATCCCCGTCTGGGTGCTGTCGCTGCTCGGGGCCGTACTGGTGGCGGCCGGAGCGGCGCTGCTGGTGCTGCGGGTCCGACGGCGGCGGCCGGTGGCGCCTCCGCCTCCGGTCGTGGTTCCGCCGCCACTGGGGTGAGTGCCCGCTCACCATCCGAACGCTTGCATGAGGGGTGAAACGCCGCCTCCACCGATCCGTCCCGTCGTCGATCCGGTCGCCGTCGGCCGTGTCTCCTCGTGGATCCCGTCCCGCTCACGGCCCGGTGCACGGCAGGGGCCCGCTCGCTGCCGTGCACCAGGCCGTCATCCGTTCGATCCCGTGTTCCCACCCGCGTCACAATGACCGGCATGACCTGGACCACGGCCCCCGAACCCTTCGACTCCCCCGATGCCGCGCTGCTGCGTCGTGACTACTACGACGAGGTCGCCGGCCGCTACTGGGGGCGGCCCGCTACCGCCGAGGAGATCGACGAGGGGCTCACCGACGACGGCGCCGACCGGCTCGTCCCGCCCACCGGGCAGTTCGTCGTCGGCCGGTTCTGCGGGAAGCCCGCGGCCTGCGCCGGACTTTTGGTGGTGGACGCGGACATCGCGGAGCTGACCCGGGTGTTCGTGCGCCCGGAGTTCCGCGGCACGGGCGGTGGCGGACTGCTCCTGGCGGCCGTCGAGAGCGCGGCGCGCGGCTTCGGCGTACGCACGGTCAGGCTCGACACCCGCAACGACCTCGTCGAGGCACGGGGGCTCTACGCCAAGCACGGCTATCGGGAGGTCCCGGCGTTCCACCGGCGCCAGTACGCGGAGCACTGGTTCGCCAAGGACCTCCGGCTCCAGGACGGGCCGTAGCGGCTCACGCACGCCACACGGGCCACACGGGCCACACGGGCCGCACCGGCCGGGAGAAGCGGCTCAGACAGGCCACGCGGGTCCGGCCGCGTGGTCCCGTCTCGGCTCGGGGCTGTGGGGCCGTTCCCTGCTCGACCCGTTCGTCTCGGCGGTCAGTTCCGCCACGAGTCCGACCAGGTCGGTCGGCCGGTCCGGCCCCCACCAGTCGCCCAGCAGCTCGGCCATCGACTCCTCACGGGCCGTCGCGAGCTTCACCACCGCTTCCGCGCCGGTCTCGGTGAGCACCAGTTGCACGCCTTCGCGGCGGACCAGTCCACGCACCTCCAGTTGCCGCGCCGCCTCGTTGATCACCCGTAGCGGCACCGGGGCGGCCTCGGCGAGCGCGGCCGGCTCGACCGTGCCGTGACGCTTTATGCGCAGCAGCATCCAGCTCGCCGCGGGCAGCAGGTCGTACCCCGCCCTCGCGGTGATCTTCTCGTAGACCTTGCGACGCCCTTCGCGGGTGGCGAGCACGGAGAGGGCTCGGGCGCATTCGTCGTACGAGGACCGCTCGACCGGATTCGACGCCAGGGTCTCGCTGGGCTCCGGGGCGGTCACCGAACCGCGCAGCCTGTCCTCCTTGAGGAACCAGGCGAAGACGAAGGCGACCAGGACGACGGGTGCCGCGTACAGGAACACGTCGGTGATGGAGGTCGAGTACGCGTGCAGGACCGCCGGCCGCAGCGCGGGCGGCAGCCGGCCGATGGCGCGCGGGTCGGCGGCCAGCCCCTGGGCACCGGCCCCGGTGGGCAGGGTGCGGCCGGCCAGCGCCGCGGTCAGTTCGGCGGTGAGCCGGTTGGTGAAGATCGTGCCGAAGACGGCGACACCGAACGAGGCGCCGATGGAGCGGAAGAAGGTGGCACCGGACGTGGCGACACCGAGGTCCTCGTACGTGACGGCGTTCTGCACGACCAGGACGAGAACCTGCATCACCAGACCGAGGCCGGCTCCGAAGACGAAGAAGTAGACGCTCATCTCCAAGGTGCTGCTGGTCTCCGTGAGCCGGTGCAGGAGCTGCAGGCCGATCGCGGTGACGCCGGTGCCCGCGATCGGGAAGACCTTCCAGCGGCCCGTGCGGCTGACGATCTGCCCGGACACGGTCGAGGTGAGAAGCAGACCGAACACCATCGGGAGCATGTGCACCCCGGACATCGTCGGCGTGATGTCGTGCACCACCTGCAGGAACGTCGGCAGATAGGTCATCGCGCCGAACATCGCGAAGCCGACGACGAAGCTGATGACGGCGACGAGGCTGAAGGTCCTGATCCGGAACAGCTTCAGCGGGATGACGGGCTCCGCGGCGCGGCGTTCCACGTACACGAAGGCGATCAGCAGCAGCACGCTCAGAGCGGCGAGGGCGACGATCTGCGCCGAGCCCCACGCCCAGGTGGTGCCGCCGAGCGAGGCGACGAGGACCAGGCAGGTGGCGACGGAGGCGATGAGGAAGGTGCCGAGGTAGTCGATGGCGTGCCGCTTGCGGTGGACCGGGATGTGCAGCACGGCGGCGATCACGAGGAGTGCGACGACGCCGATCGGCAGGTTGATGTAGAAGACCCAGCGCCAGCTGAGATGTTCGGTGAAGAACCCGCCGAGAAGCGGCCCGAGGACGCTCGTCGTACCGAAGACCGCACCGAACAGACCCTGGTACTTGCCTCGTTCGCGCGGCGCGACGATGTCGCCGACGATCGCCATCGAGAGCACGATCAGGCCGCCGCCGCCGAGACCCTGAAGGGCCCGGAAGACGATGAGCTGTGGCATGTTCTGGGCGATGCCGCAGAGCGCCGAGCCGATGAGGAAGATGACGATCGCGGTCTGGAAGAGCTTCTTGCGCCCGTACTGGTCGCCGAGCTTGCCCCAGAGCGGAGTCGCGGCGGTCGACGCCAGCAGATAGGCCGTGACCACCCAGGAGAGATGTTCCAGACCGCCGAGGTCGCTCACGATGGTCGGCAGCGCGGTGGAGACGATGGTCTGATCGAGTGCGGCCAGGAGCATTCCGAGGAGCAGCGCACCTATGGCCACCATGACCGACCGCGTGGAACGGCCTTCACCGGGGGCCGGGGCCGCGGCCTGGGGGCTCAGGTGCTGGGCCATAGAACATCTCCTCGGGTCCACTACCTCCCCATCCTGGCCGTTCTGTGCGGTTATGGCCTGCCGAGCAGTACCTGAGAGGAACGGCCTGGGGGACCGGGACCGGCCGGGACGGCCCCGCGGGGAAACGGCAGGACGGATCGGGGGCGAGCGCCACGGTGCGACATGGACCGGATACCGCATTTCGGTACGGCATTGGGCATCTCGGCGGCGGGCTGCATAATCGCAGGCAGTTCAAGGGGAGGGGCCCACAATGACCGGACATATGTGCCCGGAGTGCGGTATGGACAGAAGACCGCCGGACGAGGGACGGAGACCCGGCGGGGAACCGACCGGAAGACCCGGGTCCGGACAGCGCTGCAGGTGCGGGGAGCAGGGGACGCGGCGCGACGACGAGCTGCGCGGAGCCGCCGAGCAGCAACGGATCGCCGAGCGGTCGGCGGCCGACAGGGCAGAGATCGCGGCGGCGGAGGACTTCGATCCGCTACGGATCCGGCCGTACGTGACACTGGGGGTCGACGAGACTCCGGCCGCCGACGACGAGCCGCAGCGGCAGGACTCGCACCGCCACCCGGCGGGAGACGCGGCCACGACGATGCCGCTCCTTCTCGGCCGGCAGCCGGCGGGGCCACCGCAGGACGCCGCCGAAACGGCCGAAGCGGGCGGCGCGACGGCCGCCCTGCGGCCCCTCGCGCCGAACTCCGCGCACTGTCCCGCGCCGCCCTTCGCCCCGACCCCCGCCGCGGGGGCCGCATCGGCCCCGGGACCGCCCCCCGCCGCACCCTTCGCGCCCGACGCCGATCCCGTTCGGCCTCGCCGGCGACGGCCCTTCGCGGCACTCGCCGTGGGTACGGCCGTGATCGCGGTGGTGGGCACGGCGGCGTTCGCAGGGGGCCTGTTCGACGGAAGCGACAACGGGGACGCAGACCGGGAAACGGCCCTGCCGACCACGGTGGCGAGCATCCCCGGGGCGAGCACCCCTGCGGAGGAGTCGGCAACGGCCTCCGTGTCGCCCTCGCCCTCCGGAACGGCGTCCACGTCACCGTCCGCGCCCGCCTCCGCATCCCCCTCGGCGAGCACCTCACCGTCATCGTCCACGTCCGCCACCTCGCAACCCGCCACGACCGCGCCCCCGGCGTCCACGCCGTCCGCGAGCCGTCCGGCGTCGGTCGCACCGCCCGCGCCACCGGCAGGCCCCACGCTGCGCCTCGGCGACCAGGGACCCGAGGTGGCCGAGCTGCAACGTCGACTGGAGGAGATCTGGCTGTTCCACGGACGGGACGACGGCGACTACACGGGGCAGGTCGAGCACGCCGTGAGCGTCTACCAGTCGTACAAGGCGATCGAGGGTGATCAGCCCGGGGTGTACGGACCCCGCACGCGCCGCGCGCTGGAGGCGGAGACGACGGGACGGGGCCGCTCCTGAGCGCCGTACCGAAAGACCCCGTCCGGCGCGGAATTGGCTTTCGGGGACAGCTTTTTGTATCGTGATGGAACAAAGTAGCCTCCGCCCGCCACCCCCTGACCGGCGGGCGAGGCTGCTTGTTCTCTTCACCTGCGTTCTCACCCCCGGGCTCGACGCCGCCGAGTCCGAGCAGTCCGAGGCGACCGCGCCGGAACCGCTCACACGGGCCGGGGCCGTCATCACGGCCACGAAGACCGGGCACCGATCCCTGGACATGGACGGACACGGCGGCGAAGGCGGAAGTCGCGGCGATCCCCGCCGAGACCGGCGCCCGACCCCGGCGACACCCGCCCCCCTGCAAGCCGAAGGGGGCCGCTCCTCCGGAAGAGCGGCCCCCAACTGTCTTTGATTACTTGATAGTTGAGTCTGACTCGATGGGCGCTACGCCCGCAATATGGCAAATAGTCTCAGCGGCAGGAACGTTGTGTGCCGATTCGCATCCCCGGTCGACAGCGAGGATGCCGGTAATGACATAAAAAGCGACGGCTGCGGTGGATGCGGCAACGGCCGCTACAACCTTGACACGGCGGCCCCAGCTCGGCGCCCCGCGGTTCACACAGGTAGTGGATTCGGAAACGATGGTCGAAAGGTCAAACTCTGCTAGCGGCGCAGCGCCATTGGTACTTCGCTCATGTGACTGACGGCATATCTTATTTTCTCCTTATGGATGGAAAAGTTGCCGAGCTTCGTGCTAGGCAACTCCAGCGTACGCACCGGATCAGGGTACGCAAGGGTGGTCTACGGGCGTAGATGTTCCGTTACCGTTCCGTTGTCTTCAGTTCAACTGAACATACGGATGACCCCAGTTGACGCCTAAAAGGTTGGGACTCCAACCACCTCTGGGGAAGGTGGCTACGCACCGATCCATCCGGCCCGGTCGAGGACCCGGCCCGGATGGATCGGAGCCCGGTCGACGATCGGGCCGCCGGTACGCGGGATCTGCACGCCGCCGCCGAGGCAAGCCAACTCGACGTCACTGCACGGCAACTGACGGACGAATACGACTCACCACAGCGGACCGGGCGAAAGCTCTCCGCAGTGCAGGCACTGAGACGCTCCGCTCAGGACGTGGTCGACGAACTCGGCCGGGCCGCGAGCCTTGAGGTGTTCGAGGTGACCGCCGAGGCGTACGACGCGGGTCACCGTGCCGAAGTCGCCGAACTCGGCGCACCGTCAGACGACACCTGCCGGCCGGTCGACGACATCACCCCGCAGGCACAAGTCGTCCACCGCCTCGCGCAGGAGACCGCAGACCGTGTCACCGCCGCCCACCGCACCGTCCCGCGCGCCGCCATCGACCGCTTCCGGGCGATCGTCGGGCAGGTGGCCGCGATTGCCGATCCTCGGTACCAAGACGCGCCGCCAGGCCGTACAGGCCGCCATGCAGACGTTCGCGGGCAGGGCATCACGGCCTTTCGCGACCGGTCCGGCCGGCGGCCCGCATCCCTGGATTGGCCAGAGCGGCATCCTTCTTTGTATCGTGGCGAAACAAATACGCCACACGTAGAGGACGGCCCCCTTGCCCAGGTCAGAGACCATTGGTGATTTCAAGGCGTTGCTCCTGGACATGGACGGCACCCTCGTGAACTCCGACGCCGTCGTGGAGCGCTGCTGGCGGCGCTGGGCGCTGCGGGAGGGGCTCGACCCGGAGGCGGCGCTCAAGGTGGTTCACGGACGGCAGGGGTACGCCACCATGGCGGCGCTCCTCCCGGACCGTCCGATGGAGCAGAACTACGCGGACAACCGGGTGATGCTCGCAGAGGAGACCGCCGACACCGACGGCGTCGTCCCCGTTGCCGGCGCCCCCGCCTTCATGGACGCGATCGCCGCGCTTCCGCACGCCCTGGTCACCTCGGCCGACGCGGCGCTGGCCCGGACCCGGATGACCGCGTCCGGCCTGCGGATGCCGGCCGTCCGCGTCACCGCCGAGTGCGTCGGCGCCAGCAAGCCGGACCCCGAGGGTTTCCTGAAGGGAGCGGCCGAGCTGGGCTTCGCCCCGGCGGACTGTGTCGTCTTCGAGGACTCGGAGGCGGGCATCGCGGCCGGCCGGGCGGCGGGCATGCGCGTGGTGGGCGTCGGCCCTCGGGCCGCGGCGCTTTCGCCCGACGCGCACATCGATGATCTGACACAGCTCCGGGTGGAGGCGGCGGCCGACGGATCGATCCGGCTGCACATCAGCGCGCGATGACCCCTGCCCGGCGGACGTCAGTCCCGGTGCAGCCGTCCTCGCGCCACCAGTTCGAGCACGACCGTGACGGCCACCGCCTGCACGGCCATCAGCGCGACCAGCACGAACAGTTGCACGGCCCCCGCCTGGACCGGTGAGGCGCCGCCCAGCAGCATGCCCACGAAGGCGCCCGGCAAGGTGACGAGCCCGACCGTCCGCGTCTGATCGAGCCCCGGCAGCAGCGCGTCCGCCGCGGCGGGCCGGGCGATCTCCAGCCTCGCATCACGGTCGAGCAGCCCGAGCGCCATCGCGGCCTCGACCTCCCCGCGCCGGGTCGTCAGCTCGTCCAGCGCCCGCCGACCGCCGAGCACGGTCGCGGTGAGAGCACCCCCGATGAGGATGCCGGTCACCGGGATCAGCGCGATGCCCCGGACCGGGACGAGTCCGGTGGACAGCAACAGGGCGATCATCGGCGCGACCCCCGCCCCGATCGGCAGAGCCGCCCACCACCAGGTCCGATTGCGGGTGACCCGGCGTCCCGCGGTCACCGTCGCCACGGCGTACATCAGCGCCACGAACCCGAGCAGTGGCGGCAGCGAACCGACCACCCAGCCGATGAGCAGGGAAACCGCTGCGAGTTGGACCGCGGCCCGCAGCCCGGCCAGCAGGATCTCCCGCGACCGGCCGAGCGAGGCCAGTGCGGCGACGCCGGCCGCCGCCGCCAGCAACAGGGCGAGGACGACCCCGAGCGTGATGTCGACGTGTAGCAGCACGCCGTAACCCTATGACCGGGCCGGTTCGACCGGTAGCAGCACGCCGTAGCCCTATGACCGAGCAGGTTCGACCGGCAGCAGCACGCCGTAGCCCTGTGACCGAGCAGGTTCGACCGGCAGCCATCAACCGGCACTCGCCACCGGCCGGTTGCCGATGCGTCAGCACATACGCCCGCGCAGATGCGGACGTACGCCCCCATTGCGTCGGCATCGTTCGTCAGAACTCTTGATGTGACGTGCCCATGTCGCCACTCTGTTACCTGGCGCCCACCCCACGGAAACCCGGCGCCGTCACGATGGCCGGGCCCCACAGGTCACCCGTCCAAGGTCCCCCCACGCACAAGGAGTTCGCATGTCAGGTGTCTACGCGCGTCGCATCGCCGTCCTCGCCGCATCCGCCGCCCTCGCCGCAACGACCGGCCTGCTCACCGCCCCCACCGCCCAGGCGGCCATGCCCACCCCGGTCTCGGCGTCGACCGCCCGCACGTATCTGAGCCAGTTGACCGTCTCCGCAGAGGGCTCGTCGACCGGCTACAGCCGCGACAAGTTCCCGCACTGGATCACCCAGTCGGGCACCTGCAACACGCGTGAGGTCGTCCTCAAGCGGGACGGAACGAACGTGACGCAGGACGCCAGTTGCGCGGCTGTCAGCGGCAGTTGGTACTCGGAGTACGACGGCGCCACCTGGACCGCCGCCTCCGATCTGGACATCGACCACATGGTCCCGCTCGCCGAGGCCTGGCGATCGGGTGCCAGCAGCTGGACCACCGCCCAACGGCAGGCATTCGCCAACGACTTGACGCGCCCGCAGCTCATCGCCGTCACGGACAACGTCAACCAGTCCAAGGGCGACAAGGACCCGGCCGGCTGGCTGCCCCCGCTCACCTCGTACCGCTGCACCTACGTGCGCGCCTGGGTGCATGTGAAGCACTACTACAACCTGAGCGTCGACTCGGCCGAGAAGAGCGCCCTGCAGTCCGTCCTCAACAACTGCTGAACACGGCGGCGTTGAACAGCCCCTGAACACTGCGGCGGGCGCCGCGCCGGACACCGCACCGAGCAGGTCGGCGAACAGGCCGGTCAACGGAGCGGCGAACGGAGCGGCAGGGGGCGCGAAGCCGAACAGCCCGCCTCTCCCCCGTCGTTCGTGGCCGGCCAGGGAGCCGTGCACACCGCACGGCTCCCTACCCGTGCGCGGTAACGGCGCGAGAGCACGACGCAGCGGCCGGGACCGGCCGGGACCACCGCCTCGGGTACGTCACCCACCGGGCGGGCCGGCCGGGGGGCGGGGCCGGCCGGGGGGCGCTTTGCGCGGAAGCGCGCCGACCGTGTCGGCCGCGCCGGGACGCCGCTCCACTCCGTCGCGGAGCCGGATGCGCGGCGGCGCGCACGCACTGGAACCACCGGAGTGTTTTCGGCCGAGTACGACTGCCGACGAGGTCTCCTCTCGCGGCCCGCACGCTCGACGAGCGGCGGCCATCGGCACTCGACGCCGACGCGGCCCACCGGGCGCGCGAGGAGACCTCCGCCGGCCCCGGTTCCTGCCGCCATCCCTTGATCGACACCTCGCACCGCATCCCCGCTGTCGACGCCCGCCCACGATGCTGCGCAGCGGAACGCCGCGCAGCATCGTGGGCGAGCGCCGCGGACCCGAGGGAAGCCGGACCGGCCCCGGCGGGAAGCCGTGCCGGCGCTCCCACCTGGAACATCGGACGCTCTTCCCCCGGCTCCTTCCAGGAACCGGGGGAGCCGGTCCGGCGACGGGACCGGGAGGCCGCCCTGCCTTGCGGCGGTTTGCGCACTGTCAGGTGATGTGCACCATGCGTACACCACGGGCCCCCGCGCTCCCTGGGCATCCGATGGCACCCTCGACGCACGCGCCCGTCGCCTGACCTGCCCCCTCACGCACCACTCGACCCCCCGGGACCCCTGGAACCACCTCCGCCCCGACCGACAGCCGTCCGTCCGGCGCTTCGGGCGGCCCGCAGCACGACACGGGCGGGCGGGCGCGGTTCCGGCACACCCCCGCAGGGCGGCGCACCCCGGTTCGAAGATCTCCTCATGCCACTCGTCCCGCGTGGCCGGAAAGTTGCGCCGACATTGGTTCAGGCCAAGGCGACGCAGGAAGGTGCGCAGCTGGAGACGGTGCCGACGCAAGCATCGATCAACAACCGCAGGGCAACTTTCAGCCAGTCGACAGAATGTTGAACTTGCAAGCATTGGTGAGGTTTCCCTAATCTTTAGCACTCAATCGGTTCACGTCCCCACCAGACCGAAGGAGCCCACCCCCCATGCACGCACGTTTGAATCAGGCCCAGCCCTACGCTCTCGGCCTGTTCCGGATCGTCGTAGGTCTGCTCTTCGCCTGCCATGGCGCCTCCTCGCTCTTCGGCGTCCTCGGCGGCGCGATGGGCGGCGGCTCCATACCCGCCGGGACCTGGCCCGGCTGGTACGCGGCAGTCATCCAGCTCGTCGGCGGCGGCCTGGTGGTGCTCGGCCTGGGCACCCGTGTCGCCGCGCTGATCTCGTCCGGCTCCATGGCCTACGCGTACTTCAAGGTCCACCAGCCCGAGGCGCTCTTCCCGCTGCAGAACGGCGGCGAGCCCTCGGCCGTCTACTGCTGGGCGTTCCTCCTGCTGGTCTTCACCGGCCCCGGCGCGCTGGCACTCGACCGGCTGTTCGGCCGGGGCGGCGCGGAGCGCGGGGAGGAGCGCGCGCACGAGCAGGCGCCGGCCGTAACCGTCTGACGCAAGGGAAGCCGGAGCCTGCGACAGCCGGCAGACCGCCGCAACGGCCAAGCGGGCCACGGCAGCCGTGACGGGCCGATCCGTGCGGGCCCGGCCCCACCGCCCGGGGGCCGTTCCGCACGGTCGCCCCCTACGTTCGCGAGCGGCTCCGCACACGACGGATCCCGCGCGCGGGCCGCTCCGAGGACGGCACAGCCCGCAGCCGGTGGGCAGCGGCGCACGTACGCCCGGAACCAGAGCTTCCCATTTCCGGGCGTACGTGACCTTCCCAACATCGCGCGTATTTGTAGATCACCGGATGAGCGTCAGGCGTACGCTGTACAGCTGGCCCTGCCGCTCCTGCCGCTCCCCTGCGACGTCGCGGCGTTGTTCCGGATCGGGGAGTAGTAGGTGCTTGAGAGTGTGGGCGCGCTGACCGGCAGCCCATGGATCTACGCCGTGGTCGCCCTCTCGGTGCTCCTGGACGTCTTCCTGCCCGTGCTGCCCAGCGGGGTTCTGGTGATCACCGCTGCCACGGCCGCCGCCGCCGGTTCGACGACCGTCGCCGGGGCGACCTCCGCGGCACGCGCCGCCGAGCAGGTGCCCCAGGTCCCCTCGCTCCTCGCGCTGATCCTGTGCGCTGCCTCCGCCTCGGTCCTCGGCGACCTCGTCGCGTATCGGCTGGCCTGGCGCGGCGGCGAGCGTCTGGACCGGGCCATAGCCCGCTCCCGCCGCCTCACCTCCGCGCAGGAACGCCTCGGCGCCGCCCTCGCCCGGGGCGGCGGCATCCTCGTCATCATCGCCCGCTTCGCCCCGGCCGGGCGCTCCGTCGTCTCCCTGGGCGCGGGCGCCGCGCATCGCAAGGCGACGGAATTCCTGCCCTGGTCGGCCCTGGCGGGCGTGGCCTGGGCCGGTTACAGCGTCGGCCTCGGCTACTTCGGCGGCCAGTGGCTCGGCGCGACCTGGGTGGGCACGGCCGTCTCGGTCCTCGCCCTGTTCGTGGCGGGAGCCCTGGCCGCGTACGTCATGCGCCGCCCGGCAGCGGCGGCCGCCCAGGCATCGGCGGCTGCAACGGCGACTACGGCGTCGGCGTCCTGACCGCACCCCGTATCTCCAGACCGTCCAGCAGCCTGGCGGTCGCCTCGGCGATCTCGTCGACGGCCCGGTCGAACACCTCCTGATTGTGCGCGGCCGGAGCGCGGAAGCCGGACACCTTGCGTACGAACTGCAGGGCGGCGGCCCGGATCTCCTCCTCGGTGGCCTCTTCGGGCAGGACGGGCGGGCGAAGGGTCTTGATGCTGCGGCACATGCCCCCAGTGTGGACCGGGCCACTGACAACGGCCGGGACGGGCATCGGCCCGACGGCCGGGACGGGCAGGGGTTCGACGGCCGGGACGCGCGTCGGCCCGACACCTTCGTCCCCGCCTCATCGCTCCGTTCGCCGTGAGCCGTCCCCTCCCCAGGTCCGTTCGATGGCGGGGATCTCGTACCCGCCGTCGAGGATCTCCCGCCCCGGCTCGTAGAGCGCGAGCACCGGCCGGAAGTCCCCGGCCGGCGCGGGCAGCCAGTTCGCCACCGCGGCCAGGTCGTCCGGCCGCTCCCGCCGGATGTGGATCGTCAGCGAACCGTCCTCGCCGTGCACGAGGCCCGGGGTGCGGTCACCGATCGAGTACCTCCCGAGCGGATTCCCGACGAGGCGGTGGTCCGGCACGTCGTACATCGTCATGGACCAGAACGCCCCGACCGGAGGCTGCCGGTCGAAGCGCAGCACGTAGGAGCGGGCCCCGTTCAGCCGCTCGCCCTCGGCGTCGCGCAGGGTGTGGGCGTACACCGCCTCGTAGCCGTGGACACCCCACAGCCGGGTCCGTGCCGCCACCGCCCTGGTCAGGTAGGAGCTCTCCCGGTCCTCGATCCGCCATTCCGGCGAGTCGAGGGCCCCGACACCGTATTGGTCCAGGTTGTAGTCGAAGAGGTGCGGATCCATCTCCCAGCCCCCGCCCGCCGCCTGGGACCGGCCCGCCTCCTCCACCCACGCCCTGCCCCGGACCAGGCCCTCGGTCAGCGCGTGCACGAGAGCGGGATCGGCGGACACGTACGGCGACGGCCCTTCCTCCAACAGCCCCAGCGGCTGGAACCGGTCCTGGTACGCCCGGTCGGCCGCGGACGGCGGAAAGTCGGCCATCCAGACCCTGAGCTGTTCGAAGAACCGCAGCGGCTCGGGTACATCGGGGTCGGGTGCCGGGAGGCCCGTGCGGTGGGTGCCCGGTTCGAGATGGGTGAGGGTGAGCTGTGCCTGGAGCGCGCGGACCCGGCCCAGGTCGTCCGGGCCGTCGCAGACGTTGCGGCCGATGACGGAGACGACGGAGGTCGGAGCGTCGATCACGCCGCGCACCGAGCCGGGCACGCCGCCCGACCAGCCGGGCGGCGCGACGAGCCAGTCCCCGGCCTCCGTGCCGGTGGCGCGGTGGCCGACGTACGCGAAGTTGTTGGTCCAGGCGTCCACGAACTGCAGCACGTAGTACGCGCCGTGCGTGTCGGGGACATGGAGCAGCACCGGCCCGCCTGAGAGGTCGAGATGGGCGACGGAGTGGACCGTGTCGTGGTCGACGGTCACGCAAGCTGTTCCGGGGGACGCCTGTTGTTCGGAGTGGGCGAAGTGGTTGAACGGGGTGGGCGGCAGCAGCCCGATACCCGTCTGCATGAAGTCCTCGACCGTCGACAGGCCATGGACCAGCGGACAGCCGTAGACATACGCCTCGGTGGCGAGGGCGACGAGTTCTTCCGTGCTCTGCTCCGGCATCGCGGTCCTCCCCTCACCCGTTCAGGACGCGGGTCGCGACGGAGCGGCGGGGCGTCCCGGAACACATCCCGGAGCACGTCCTGGAGCACGTCCTGGAACAGCGGGCCGCCATGCGTCGACCGCCGTGCGCGCGGACCGGGTCGGACCCGTACGCCCGGACGGCGGCGCTGAGGAGCCGTCCGGGCAGGGGCAGTCGGCACCGGGTGGTACCGCGATCGGCACCCACTCAGATGACCGCCTTCGCGTCCTCCGTGCACAGGGCCCAGATCACGAATGTGTCGATGGCGATGGAGATGATCGCCCAGATCGGCTGGTACGGAAGCCACATGAAGTTGAGGACAAGGCTGATGGCGGCGATCACCACACCCGTGGCCCGGGCCCAGGTGGCGCCCTTGAGGATGCCCCAACCGACGAATCCGAGCACTATGCCGAGAACGAGATGGATCCATCCCCACGCGGTCACGTCGAACCTGAACGTGTAGTTGCTCATGCGCGCGTAGACCTCATCGGACGCGATCCCGCTGATGCCCTTGATCACTCCGAAGACGCCGTCGACGAGCAGCAGCACACCGGCGAACATGATTCCGCCGGCCGCCCAGGGGTTGATGTCCTCCTGGTCCGCGGAACGGGTCGGGCCGGGCGTGGACGCTGAGTGTGCCATGGGGACTCCTTGGCCGAAGCGGGACTGCGGATCAGAACCGACCCTGCGGGGCCCTCCGCGGCAGGACCACTCGGACGCACCCGTACGGGTGACGCCTCGGACGCGCGACGGTCGCGCGGCGGCGGCCGTACGGCGCGCGGAAGCCGTACGGATGCGTCCGGGACCACGACGCCGGGATCCGCCACGACTTCACCACCCTGCGGATGGGCCTGCCCGGGAACTCGCCCACCTGTACGACTCGACCCCCAGGGGCCGGGTGCGAAGGTGAGGGGGACACGTAATGACGTACCGGGCTTGAGTCTCCCGTGGGGGGAGATGTGAGGGTGGGGGACATGGACGGCGACGCGCTCCACTCGATCGGCGATCTGGCCCGGCGGACCGGACTGACGGTCAAGACCGTCCGGTTCTACGCCGACCGCGGGATCGTGCCGCCGACCGACCGCAGCCCGGCCGGCTACCGCCGCTACGACACCGAGGCCGTCGCACGTCTGGAACTGGTGCGGACGCTGCGCGAGCTGGGGCTGGATCTCACCACGATCCGCAAGGTCATGGACCGGGAGCTCTCGCTCCCCGAGGTCGCCGCAGCTCACGCCGAGGCACTGACGACGCTGATCGGCACGCTGCGCACGCGGCACGCGGTGCTCACCGCGGTGGCCAGGCGCGGGTCCACACCCGAGGAAATGGATCTCATGCACAGACTGGCCACGCTCTCCGAGGACCAGCGCCGAAACCTGATGGGCGAGTTCCTCGACGCCGCGTTCGGCGGTCTCGACACCGACGCCGCGTTCACCGGAATCATGCGCTCGATGACCCCGGAGCTGCCCGACGACGCCGGCACCGAACAGGTCGAGGCCTGGATCGAGTTGGCCGAACTGTCCCAGGACCCCGATTTTCGCGCCGTCGTGCGCCGCCTGGTCGGATACCACGCGGCCATGCGCGCCCAAGGCGATTCGACCGGTCCGCGCCGCGACCCGGCGGCGACGGTCCGCGACCACGTCGCGCCGGCTCTGGCGGCCGGCATCGCGCCGGCGTCGCCCGGGGCGGACCCGGTCGTCGAGGCCGTCATGACCCGCTGCGCGCACGATCTCCGCCACCCGGACGACACCGACCTGCGCCGTCGGCTGCTGACCGTGCTGGAGACCGCGAACGACCCCCGTCGCCTGCGGTACGCACAACTGCTCGCGGTGATCAACGCCTGGCCTCCCCCGGACGACCCGACAGCGGCCTTCACCTGGTTCGCCGAGGCGTTGCGCGCCCGGCTGCCGGACGTGGGCGCGCCACGCCCACCGCACCTCCGGTGCAGTCGCACCGGGCCGATCCTAGACTGACGAAAGCCCGAAAAGTCCCGAATGAGGGAGATGTACAGCATGGCCAAACGAGGAAACAAGCGCCGCGGCCGCAAGAAGAAGAACGCCAACCACGGCAAGCGTCCCAACGCCTGAGCAGGCCGAACGGGCAGCCGGGGGGCGCGGTCTCCGCGCCCCCCGGGTAGGGGTTCGAGCGGGCGAAGAGGTTACTTTCGGCAGTACCGGGCCGCCCGTGGGCCGCATACCGTCGTCCGGGTGTACAGAACGATGATCAGCGGCGCGGTCCGGCGGGCCGTCGACCTGGGGAGTCTGCTGACCGTTGCGGCGGCATGCTGTGTCGGGCTGAGCGCCGTCAGCATGTGGTGGGCCCTGCCCGCGGCCGTGTCGGCCTTCTTCGCCGGCCGGGAACCCGGAAGAACCGGGCCCACGGTACTCGCGCTCATGGCGGTCGTCGCGGGCGGAGTGGTGGCGGTGGCGCTGGTGCCGTCCTGGCTGCTGATGGCCGGGCGGTTCGTCGCCGTCGTGGTGATGGCCGCGATGCTGCCCTGGTTCGCCGGGCGCTTCTGGCGCCAGTACCAGGAACTCGTACGGGCGGGCTGGGAGCGCGCCGCCCGGCTGGAGCGCGAACAGCGGCTCGTCGCCGAGCAGGCGCGGTCCCGGGAACGGGCCCGGATCGCCCAGGACATGCACGATGTCCTCGGCCACGACCTCAGCCTCATCGCCCTGTCCGCGGGCGCCCTCAAGCTCGCCCCCGGACTCGACGAGGCCCAGCGGACGGCGGCCGGGGAGATCCGGGCACGGGCGGCGGCTTCGGTGGAGCGGCTCGGCGAGGTGATCGGCATCCTGCGCGAGGAGGCGGACGACGAGACGCCCCACCCGCCCGGCACGGGCATCCCCCGGCTGGTCGACGAGGCCGCGGACGCCGGTCTCGCCGTGCACCTGCGGATCGAGGGCGACGCCGACGAGGTGCCGCCGACGGTCGCGCGGGCCGCCCACCGGGTCGTACAGGAATCGTTGACCAACGCCGCCAAGCACGCGCCGCACGCGCCAGTGCGTGTGCGGGTGACCCACACGGCCGCGGAGACGACGATCCGGGTACGGAACGGACCCTCGCCCGCCCGAGGACGGCCCGAGGACGTACCGGGCACCGGGAGCGGGCTGATCGGACTCGATGAACGGGTGCGGCTGGCGGGCGGTACCTTCGAGCACGGCCCGTACGCGGGTGGCTTCGCGGTCGCCGCCCGGATACCGCACACGCCCTCCGCCCGCCGTCCGGCCGCACCGTCCCGGACACCGGCCCCGGCGTTGCCCCCGGAACACCGGCACGCCCGCAGCCGCGCCCGCCGGGCGCTGGCCACCGCGGTCGTACTGCCCCTGGTGGCGTGGGCGGTGCTGAGTGCCGCCCTCATGGGCTGGGACATCCGCTCGGCACGGCAGTCCGTACTGGACCCGGGTGACTACGCACGGCTGCGGGTGGGACAGGATCGGGACGAGGTGCGGCGGCTGCTGCCCGAGCGACAGACCACCCAGCGCACGGCGGCCGGGGAACCGAAGGGGGAAGGCACCACGTGCGAGTACTACGCGATGACGGCGGACCGCTTCGACGACCGTTCCGGGGACTTCTACCGGCTCTGCTTCCGCGAGGGCAGGCTGATGTCCAAGGAGGCCCTGACCACATGATCCCGCTTTATGGGGAAGGGACGGTGAGCGGCCGGTGATCCGGGTGCTGATCGCCGACGACGAGCCGATGATCCGCAAGGGTGTGTGCTCCGTTCTGGCCACCGACCCGGGCATCGACGTCGTCGCCGAGGCCGGCGACGGGCACGACGCCGTGGAACTGGTCCGCCGTCACCGCCCGGCCGTCGCCGTGCTAGACATCCGGATGCCCGGGATGAACGGCATCGAGGCGGCGGCCGAGATCCGGCGCACCACGCCCGAAACGGGCGTCGTGATGCTCACGACGTTCGGTGAGGACGACTACATCCTCCAGGCGCTCGGAGGCGGCGCCGCCGGATTCCTGATCAAGTCGGGCGAACCCGAGGAGCTCATCGCGGGGGTACGCGCGGTGGCCGACGGCGCCGCCTATCTGTCACCGAAGGTCGCGGCGCGGGTCGTGGCCCACCTCTCGGCGACGGGCGCGGGCGCTCTGGCCGGCCGTCGCTCCGCGGCCCGGGAACGGGTCGGTGCGCTGACCGGCCGGGAACGCGACGTGCTGGCCTTCCTCGGCAGCGGGCTGTCCAACGGGCAGATCGCCCGGCGGCTCCATGTGGTGGAGGGGACGGTCAAGGCGCACGTGAGTTCCATCCTGGCCCGGCTGGGAGTCGACAACCGCGCGGCCGCGGCGGTCGTCGCCCACGAGGCCGGCATCGTCGCGCCCACGCAGCCGTCTCCCGAGCGCTGACGCCGCTGTCCGGGCAAGGGGCAGGAACGCGAGCAGTACGGCCGCGACCACGGCGCCCCCGAGGACCGCGCCCGCCAGCACGTCGTGCGGGTAGTGCACTCCCACCATGACGCGCAGCGCTGCCGCGGCTCCGGCCAGCGGCAGGGCGACGACGGCGAGACGGGGTCGCAGCACGGCCAGGCCCACGGCGAGGCCGGCGGCCAGGGTGGCGTGGTTGCTCGGGAAGGACCAGTCGCCCGGGGGCGGGCATGCGGCAACGGCCTCCGCGCCGCCGTGCAGGACCCGGCAGGGGCGTGCCTCGTCCACCACCGTCTTCACGGTCTCGCTGATGCCGTAGGCCAGTACGGTGCCGAAGCCGGTGAGCACGGTTCCGGCGGACAGCCGGGTGTCGCCGTGCCGCACGGCACCCCACCAGACCCACACCAGCAGCAGCCCGAGCGCCACCAGGGTGCCCTCGGTGGCCAGCTCCAGCAACGACCGTGCCCAGGAAGGGGCGTCGGCGACCACCCCGGTCACCGAACGGTAGGCGGATGCCGAGGCGCCCGCCGTCACCTCCACGGCGCCGGCCCTGCCCCGTCCGCCCGGAGCGAGCCCCATGACGGCGACCGCCCCGGCCCCCAGGACGGCACAGGCGAGCAACGGCCGCCCGTTCCCGGTCCGGTTACTTCCGGTTTCTCGTTTCATGAGAAGCGAACCTAGGAGCGGAGAGAGCGGAAGACCCGGGTCGAAGGACACGGGCCCACCCCTGACGATCGTCGGGGGTGGGCCGGGCCCACGATGAACACCGCGGTCGCGGGCGCCGCCCGTCGCTTACCACTGCGAGCCCCGAGCCGTCGGCCAGGGCTTCTTCCATGCCTCCAAGCCGAGTGCGACCAACATCGTTTGCCTTACGCTCACTTGGGATCGCAGTCTCAGTCGAATTTCCTTCGTCAGGAGATCAGATATGTCCGTTCCGGAAGGCGCCTACGCCGTTCACTTCACGTTCACGGCCTACGCAGACGGTGTCGAGATCGGCACCAGCTTCGAGATCCCGTTCAGCGCATCCCTGTCGCAGCTGCCGCACGAGGACGCTGCTGCACAGGCCGCCGCCGAGGCCTACAAGGCCGCCATTGCTGCCGCCTATCCGGGGGTGACGGTGTACGCGGACCGCGTATACCTGTGCCGTCGGCGCGGCGACGCCTGGCCGGCGGCTTCCGCAGAAGGCACAGCTTCCGCCTGACCACATCCGCCGGAGGTCTCGCGGGAGGGGAAGCCCACCTTCCGGGCACTCTCGCGGGAGCCCCTGCCCGACCAGAGCGGGAGCCCCTGCCCGACCAGAGCCGGAACAGGGGGCGTGGTTCATGGGCGGCGATTGCCGCTGCTGGGGGCTGCCTGATCGGACGAGTCGAGTCACCCCCATCGTTGCGGTGCGTTGGCGGGGGACCTCCAAGCCAACGCTATACATTGCGTAATCAATCGGACACGCAATGTGACCGCTTTGAAGTGGAGGAGTCCTTCATGCGCATTCGATCTGCTTGCGCCGTGCTCGCCGTAACGCTGAGTGCGACCGTATTTGGGGTGGGCACCGCCGACGCGACCGGGCCGCTGAGCGGCACCAAGGTCCGCAACTGGCAGTCCGGCTTCGTCCTCGGCGTTGCCGGTGGCTCGACGGTCGGCGGCGCCCAGGTCCAGTACGAGGTCGACACGGACAATTTGGCTCAGAAGTGGGCCATCGACCCGGTCACCAGCAGCACCTTCATGCTTCGCAATCTCAACAGTGACATGTGCGTCACCGCAGTGGGTGGAGGCGACGCTGAAGCCCTCCAGCAGCGTCCGTGTGACGCCCGGTGGGACGAGCAGATCTTCAGCATGGAGCTCTCCAGCAAGGCCAATCGATACCAGCTGAAGAACCAGGCCCATAGCAAGTGCATGAACCCCGGCACTGTCAACGCCCCCGCCTACGCCCGAGTTATCGCCTGTAACGCCACCAACAACTACAACACCCACTCGTTCGACGTCCGCTGACGGCTTCAGGACGATCGGGCTCACCGATACGAAGCAGCATCACGAAAGCCCCCTGCCCGGCTTCACTTCCGTTCTAGTGGTCGTTACAACACCCCAGCTCAAGGGGTGCGATGGACTTCAGGATTCGCGAGAGCCGTAAGGAACAAGGGGCCCGCAAGCTGAGCCGGGAACGGGAGGAATACTTCCGGCTCATGCGGCTTGGGTTCAGTAACGGTGAAGCGTGCAGACGTGTCGGGATCAATCCCCGGACCGGCCGTGAGCGGCGCAACGGCCGGCCCGAGGGCGGCAAGAAACCTCCGAGGCCACCCGCCATCGCGCGGGTGGCCTCGGGGCCGTCCCGGTATCTGACGGAGGACGAGCGGTTGCACATCGCTGACCGGCTGCGGGAGAAGGCAACGATCCGGGCCATCGCCGGCGAACTGGGGTCGGCGAAGCTCTCCGAGTGGCTGCCGTACTGGCTGGACAGCATCATCAAGCCGCGCCGCAAGTGCACGACGTACGCGAAGTGCGAGACGCACATCCGGCTCCATCTCGTGCCCCTGCTCGGGTCCAAGCGCCTCGAATCACTGAGCGTCTCTGACGTCCGACGCTTCCTCGTCCGCCTGGAGAAGCAGACCACCGGGGCCACCACCAAGGAATCCCACCGCGTCCTGCGCACCGCTCTGACCGCCGCCTGCCGTGAGGAACTGGTCATGCGCAACGTGGCCACCCTGGTGGAACCTCCGCCCGCCGCGCCCCGGGACCTCTCCCCCTGGTCCGCAGAGAACCGCGGCGACCGTCGGTGTCCGCTGTCGTCGATGTCGGCCTGCCCCTCGATACCTGTGGTCGCTCGTGTTGCTCGTTCGGGTGCATATCTCGTGCGGGTTCCAGCCCAGATGTCCAGGCTTGACCTCACGATGTGTCTCCTCGTGAAGGTGAAAGAACATGCCGACGTACGTCACCTTGCTGAGCTGGACCGACCAAGGGGCCCGAAACTACAAGGACACCGCAAAGCGCTCCGAGGCCTTCGGGTCAGCGGTGCAGAAGCTCGGGGCGAAGCTCCTGAGTATCTACTGGACCGTCGGTCCGTACGACCTCGTGGCCGTCGTCGAGGCGCCCGACGACGAAACTGCCACGGCAGCACTCCTGCAGCTCGGTGGGGTGGGCAACGTCCGTTCCACGACTCTGCGGGCCTTCGGCCCAGAGGAGATGGAGCGCATCATCGCCAAGACGGCTGGCTGACGACCCACGTCGTCCAGGACACCCAGCGCGAGGCAGTGAGTCACCTGGACCGCATGCTCAAGCGGCGTCCCGGCCGTGAATGACCACGCCCATGGCTGACCGCACCCGTTGACGTCAGAAGTGGATGTCAAAGGCCCCCAACCATGATCGGTTGGGGGCCTTTGTGCTGGTGGGCGCGGACGGTTTCGAACCGCCGACATCTGCTTTGTAAGAGCAGCGCTCTACCCCTGAGCTACGCACCCGTGGATGAGGCAACAGCGTACATGGCCCACGGCCCACGGGCACAAACGGTTCGGAGGGGTGGGGGGGCAGGGCGGCACGGTCCCTGGGGCGGCGCGGGCGGGCCTGGTGGGTTTCCGGGGGATATCCCCACCCTTTTTCCGGTAGCCGGCCGGATTCTGGCGGGTGAGCCCGTCTCCGTACGGTGAAGCCACACCGTCGGGAACCACCCGTCGTACAACCTGGGGGAAAGATCACCGTGGCACTCCGTAGCCGCACTCTCATCGCGTCCGGCGGGGCCGCGCTGCTCGGGCTGGTCCTCACCGGCTGCGGCAGTTCGGACACCGCCGACGCGCCCGCCGAGCACAAGTCGTTCGCGCTCAGCGGGAAGACGCTGACCATCCGCTCCGGGAACACGTCCCTGGAGCTCGTGCCCGCCGATGTGCGAAAGGTCGAGGTGACACGCCGTGCCGACGGCTGGGTGGTCTTCGGGAACGGCCCCGATCCCCAGTGGTCGATGCAGGACGACACGCTCACGCTGCGAGTGAAGTGCAGGGCGATCATCAGCGACTGTTCCGCGCAGCACCAGGTGAAGGTGCCGCGCGGGGTGGCCGTGGTCGTCAAGGGGGACAACGGAAAGGTCGTCGCGTCCGGCTTCGATACGCCCCTCGACCTGCACGCCGACAACGGGAAGGTGACCGTCCGGGATTCCAGCGGGCCGCTCAAGCTGGAGAGCGGCAACGGTTCCATCGCCGCCGAAGGGATCTCGGCCACATCCGTGTCGGCGCGGTCCGACAACGGCAGGGTGCAACTGGGGTTCACCGCCGTGCCGGATCTCGTGGAGGCCAAGAGCGACAACGGAAGGATCTCCATCGATCTGCCCGCCGGGTCCGTGAGGTACGCGGTGAGCGCCACGGCCCGTAACGGAAGAATCTCGGTGGACGCGCCGCGCAGCGATGACAGCCCCCACGTCGTGAAGGCCCACAGCAACAACGGCCGGGTCACGGTGCGAAGCGTGAACTGACCGGCCCGTGTGTTCGTCCTTACCTGGTGGGAGAATGTTCCGGGCAGGGCGAATCGGCACGGGAGAGGGATGTGACGGCGACACACGCGCGGCCGCGGGCGAGAGCGGGTGGGAGTTCCGCCGCCAGGAATGCCACTGCCAGGGATGTCGCCGCCAGGGATGTCCGAGGCCTCAGGGGGGCCAGGGATGTCCGAGGCCTCAGGGGAGCCAGGGGTGCCCGAGGCCTCAAGGGTGCCAGGGGTGTCGGGGACGCCCTCCTGCTGATGTTGCTGCCTGTGCCGCTGCTCGCCGCCACGTTGCCGGCCGCGTTCGCCGGTGGCGGTACACGGCGCTGGTTCGGCGGGCGCGGGGAGAGTCAGCGCGCCGAGGCACAGGCCGCGAAGGACGCTGCCGCGGCCGCTTTCTACGAGCTGGACACGGCTCAGCGCGATCTTCGGATCTCGATCGAGACGATCACCGCTGTGGACAGTTCGCCCGGTGCGCGCAAGGCCGTGGACGACTTCGCCGCTCTCGGGCGGCGGATCGACGAGGCCAGTCATGCGTACATCACCGCGGTCGATGCGCACGACCTGGACCGGGACGATCTGGAACCGGCGGTCGCGGTTCAGGC
The DNA here is from genome assembly GCF_044754145.1 of Streptomyces sp. NPDC093149. Classification (NCBI taxonomy): domain Bacteria; kingdom Bacillati; phylum Actinomycetota; class Actinomycetes; order Kitasatosporales; family Streptomycetaceae; genus Streptomyces; species Streptomyces sp. NPDC093149. The sequence goes on along the minus strand of NZ_JBIVON010000002.1, from coordinate 746,144 downwards.
CAGAACCGAGCTGACCAGGTCCAAGGACGAGCTGGTACGGGTCAAGGGCGAGCTCGACCGGTTCGCTCAGGGCCTCGGGCCGCTGCTGGGCAACGCGGAGACGCAGCTCGCCCGGCTCGCGCCCGCCGTGGAGCGAGCCCGGCAGGCGCTCCTCGGCGCGAGCAACGCTCTCGACGCGGTGCGGGCGTCCGGGCTGCGGGCGGACGATCTCGCCGCGCGGCTGGCAGCCCTCGCTCCTGAGCTGACCAAGCTCAACCAGGGCGCCGGCCGGCACGGTGTTCCGGAGACCTTGCAGCGCGCCGACCGCGTACTGCGCGATGCCGAGGCGGTACGTGCGGAGGCCGCTCAGCTGCCCGAGCGGGCCGCCGAGATCGATCACCGGCTGGTGTCGCTGCGGACCCGCGCGCAGGCGCTGACGACCCGGGCCGACTCGGTGGAGCCGGTGCTGAGCGAGCTGAGGCGGCGCTTCTCGGCGGCCTGCTGGCAGGACCTGCAGCCGGTGCCGGAGCAGGCGGCCACCAATGTGCGGCAGGCCGAGGAGAAGCTGAAGGAAGCGGCCAGGGCACGGGACGAGCAGCGGTGGGCCGATGCGACGTCCCGGCTGAGCACGGTCCGCGCCCTGCTGAACGCCACCGACGAGGCGGTGTCCGCGGCCGGCGACCGGCTGCACCGGCTCAACGACGTGGCCAAGGACCCTCAGCAGGAGATCCAGCGGACCCGATTCACGCTCCGGGACGCCCAGCGCCTGGCCATGGCCGGGCGCAACACTCCCGACCCCCGCCATGCCCGGCCGCTGGACGACGGCGTGGCCCGGCTGGAGCGTGCCATCGCCGGACTGGAGGGGCGCCACCCGGACTACTGGCACTTTCTGACCGAGACCGAAGCCGTGCGTCGAACAGCTGCGCGGGTGGTCTCCGAGATCCGTGAGGAGCGCGGGACGGGCGGCTGATGTGCGGGCGGGACGGCCGGGGCGCCACGATGCGCCGGGCCGGTCTCCGCGGCCCTTCTGATGTGCGGGGGCGAGGTCGCGGGCGGATCCTGGTAGTACGCCCGCCGGAGACCGGAGACCGACATGGCCAGCCATGTACTGCACGCCACCGGACGACACACTTCCCGACGCCCTCGTAGGGCCACCCCGCTCGACAGGCACCTGCCGATCGATCACCGGCTCAGCAGGGTCTACCGGGTCGGGGCAGGGCTGATGGGGCTGGTGCTGCTGGCCTTCGGGATCCTGGGAGTGATCGACGAGATCGGTTTCTTCAGCACCGGCGGCGCCACCGTCGCGGGCCTCAACACCAACGGCGCCCTCAGCGTCCTGTCCATCTGCGTCGGCCTGCTGCTGTTCATCGGGATGGTGATCGGCGGCAACTTCGCCTCGACGCTCAACATGGTTCTGGGCATCGCCTTCATCCTCAGCGGCTTCGTCAACCTCGCGCTGCTCGACACCAACTACAACTTCCTCGCCTTCCACCTCCAGAACGTGCTCTTCAGCTTCGTGGTCGGCCTGATGCTGATGGTCTTCGGGATGTACGGGCGGGTGAGCGGCGGCCTTCCCCACGACAACCCGTACTGGCGGGCCCGCCACCCCGAAGAGGTCGAGCGGGAACTGCGGATGGGCCGGAAGGCGACGAACGCGGCGATGCCGGTCGTTCGCCGTCGCTGACCCGGTCGCCCGCCCTTTCGCCCGGCTCCCGGCCTCCTCCGGCCGGTGCCGGATAGCCTGGGCACATGCCTCGTTACGAGTACCGCTGCCGCTCCTGCGGAGACACGTTCGAACTCAGCCGCCCGATGGCCCAGTCCTCGGATCCGGCCTCCTGTCCCGCCGGGCACGCCGACACCGTGAAACTGCTGTCCACCGTGGCCGTGGGTGGTTCGTCGGCCAAGTCCGCGCCCGCCGCACCGTCGGCAGGTGGCGCAGGGGGCGGTGGCGGCTGCTGCGGCGGAGGTTGCTGCGGCTGAGAGCCGACAGGCGCTGAGAGCCGACAGGCGCTGAGAGCCGACAGGCGCTGAGAGCCGGGGCGGGACGTGGGGAAGGTCGCGCCTGCCGACCCGTGTGTCCGGAGTTCTCCGAACCGCCCGGTCCCCGCCCACGAGCTCTTCTCAGCGCTTGCGGGACAGCGTCAGCCCGTCCGACACGGTGAGCAGCACGCTGTCCATCCGCTGATCGGCGGCCACGTGATCGTTGAACTCCTTGATCGCCGCCGCTCCGCCGGTCGCCCGCGGGTCGGTCACCCCGCCGTGGAAGAGCACGTTGTCCGTGACGACGAGACTGCCCTGCCGCATGCGGGGCACCAGCTCTTCCCAGTACGGGATGTAGTTGCCCTTGTCCGCGTCGAGATAGGCGAGATCGATGTGCGGCTCGGCCGGCATCGCCCGCAGGGTGTCGAGCGCGGGGGCGATGCGCAGCTCGATCCGGTCGGCGACGCCCGCCTTCTCCCATGCCTGCCGACCATAGGCGGTCCACTCCTCCGAGATGTCGCAGGCGATCAGTCGCCCGTCGGCGGGCAGCGCCTGGGCCATCGACAGGGCGGAGAAGCCGGTGAACGTCCCGACCTCCACGATGTGCCGGGCCCCGGTCAACCGGACGAGGAAGGCGAGCAGTGGTCCCTGTTCCTCGGCCGACTGCATGCCCGCGTGCTCGGGCAGGCGGGCATACGTGGTCTCGACGAGCTCGCGCTGCACCGCGTCGAGCGGCGGATTGTGCGCCAGCATGTACGCGTACAGCTCGTCCGTGATCTTGGTTTCGTTGCCCTTGGTCATCACATGCTCCTCATCGGTCCTGCCGGGGCCGCGCCGCCCGTCCCCGCAGGCCGCGGGGCGTGCGGGCGAGAACGCGGTGACTGTAGTCGCTGATCATCACCGGTCACGCAAGGTCGGGCGCGCGTCGGGCACCCGGTCACGCGAGGTCGGCGCGTGCCGGGCGTCGGGCGTCGGGCCCGCTTCGGGCGTCGGGCTCAAGGCGTCGAGCGCGTGTCGGATCCGGAGCGGTCGCGGATCCGGCGCGCGTCCGTGGGAGGTGTCAGAACGCCTGTCCCCGGCCCGAAGCCCGCAGGAGGTGCCGCAGAATTTCCTCTCCCGCCACCACACCGCGCCCGGCCGTCGTCTCGACGTGCGGGGCGCTCCAGCCGGTGTCGGCGAGTTCGCCGTGGGCCGGACGCCAGGCGCGGTCGGCGGCGAGGAGCAGATCGGCGTCGAGGAGGCTGTCACCGGCGGCGAGGGTGCGTGTGGCGCCGGTGCGCCGGGCGACCTCGTTCATGGCGGCACTCTTGGTCAGCGGGCCCGGTACGGCGTAGATCTTGCGGCCCTGGAGGGAAACCGTCCAGCCGCGGGTCTTCGCCCACTCGCCCAGTTCCTCCACCCAGCCCTCGGGCAACAGCGGGCGTTCGACGACGAGGTAGGCGAAGAGGTCCTCGGCGATGCGCTCCTTGAGCAGCCAGGCGGGGTCGGCCGCCGCCAGGAGATGGGCGCGGACCTCGGCGAGCGAGGCGCATTCGTCGGCGAGCCTGCGGGAGACCCGCGCGTGCCAGTCGCGGTCGGATTCACCGTTGACGAGCAGGTGTCCGCCGTTGGCGCAGATCGCGAACCGTGGTGCGGGGCCGGGGAGACGGATACGCCCGTACTGCTCGCGGGTGCGGGTGGTCGTCGGGACGAACACCGTGGAGCGGGCGAGTGCGTCGAGCAGTGTCGCGGCCGCCTCGGTCAGGTAGGAGAGCGGTTTGTGGTCGTACACCTCCACGCAGAGCAGCCGGGGGGCCTCGGCGTCCGGCATGGGGAGCTGGAGCGCCGCCGTCGAATAGATGAGAGTACGGTCGAGGTCGCTGGCGACCAGTGTCAGGGGGGCGGGCGAAGTGGCGGGGGCGGGCGGCGTGGCCGGGCTCGTCACTTCGACTCCACCGCCTTGCCGTCCGCACCCGTCGCGCCTCTGGTGTACTTCGGGTGGATCAGACCGACACAGGTGTAAGGGAGTGAGTCGACCTCCTCGACCGGGACGCCCCGCTGTTCGGCCAGCAGGCGGATGTGCTCGAGGTCCGCGCCCGCATCGCGCTTGGCGAGGATCTTCCACGGGACGCGGCGCAGCAGCACGCGGGTCGTCTCGCCGACGCCCGGCTTGACCAGGTTCACATCGTGGATTCCGTACTCCTCGCTGATGCGCTCCACGGCGGCCCAGCCCTCCCAGGTCGGGGCGCGGTCGGCCGCGAGCAGCTCCTTCACCTCGGCGTCCACGGCGTCGACGACCTCGTCGAAGTGGGCGGCGACGGTGTCCAGGAAGTGGCCGGACACATCGCTGTCCGCGAGCTCCCGGTAGAACTTCGCGCCGTGGAAGTCGTCGGGTCCGACCAGGTCGGAACGGAGGACGGTCCGCGAGATCAGCCCGGAAACGGTGGAGTTGAGGCAGGCGGACGGGATGAGGAAGTCCTCACGGGTGCCGTAGGTGCGGACGCAGCCGCCCGGGTCGGCCAGGACCGCGATCTCGGGGTTGAATCCGTCGAACTCGGCGAGCGCGGCGGACAGTTCACGCGTGATCGCCCCCTTGCCGGTCCAGCCGTCGACGAAGACGACGTCCGCCGGATCGTGGTGGGCGGCCAGCCAGCGCAGGGCGTTGGCGTCGATGCCGCGGCCCCGCACGATGGAGACGGCGTAGTGCGGCAGGTCGAGTCCGTGCCGGTGCCGGGCCCAGCGGCGCATGAGCACGCCGACGGGGGTGCCGGCCCTGGCGAGGGAGACCAGGACGGGGCGGGGAGTCCGCTCGGCGAGAACCGTCTCGGTGACGGTGCCGACGGCGCGGGCGACGCGGGCGGCCGACAGCTCCAGCGCCGCCTTGAACAGGCCCTGGTACTGGGCGGACGGCTGGTACTCGACCGGCAGCGACTCGGCGTAGTGCGCGCCACCGCTCTGTATCGCCTCCTCGCGCTCCTCGGTGGGCGCCTCCAGTTCGACGTCCGAGAGGTCCTGGAGCAGCCAGCCGACGTCGTCCGGTGCGTAGGAGGAGAAGGCGGGGCCGCGGAGGGGCTCGGGCAGCATGGGGGGTTCCTGCCGTTCGGAGGCGTACGCGGGGAGGCCCGACGCGGTGCGCGGGGCGGCGCACGACGGGACGTACGAGGGGACGACGACGAGCAGCACGCGGTCGGCGTGCGCGCCGAGCTGCGCCAACAGGCCGCCGGGTGAGTGGAGTTCGGGAGTGTCGGCGGTGGAGTCGACGGCCACGACGACGGCGTCGAAGCCGGCGCCCGCGACGTTGTACGCGTACCGGTCACCGGGTCCGTCGGCCGGGTTGTCATGGGCCGGGAAGACCAGCCGGGTCCGTATCGCATAGCCGGGGTCGTCCACCGCGAGGACGGGGGAACGTGTGGTGGTGGAGTACCGCACCTCGGCGTCGGTGTGGTCCTCCAGGGCCGTGCCCAGGCGGAGAGGGGCGTACATCAGCTCCTCGAAGCCGAGGACGAGCACGCGTCGGGCGTCGCCCAGTGCTGCGGCGATCCGGGCGGCCATGGCCGGAAGGACCGGCTCAAGGGCGGCCCGGTGGGCGGGGGTGAAGCCGTGCCGTCCACCGTCGGGCACACCGGCGGGCCACTGGAGGTCCACCCGGGTACAGAACCCGCGCCCGGGGGCGACACCCGCCTCCGCGGCGGCGGAACCGGCTGCTGAAGGAACGGCGGAACCCGTTGCGACGTCGGCCTCCGCGGCGGCGGAACCGGTTGTCCGCGGCCTTGCGGAGGCCGTCTCATCGGAGGCCGCTTCCTTCGGGCTCGGTGGACCGGCCGCTCCCGGCCGCGCGGAGCGTGCCTCCTCCTGAGCGGCCACCAGCGCCTGCCCCTTCTCCAGAACGCCCTCGGGAAGGGTGACGGTGCCCGAGCTCCTCGTCACCAGGTCGACGCGTGCGCCGATCTCCGCGGCGAACTCGGTCAGCCGCCCGTGGTCGGCCGTCGACCGCATGTCCACCAGGGCGACGACGACGTACCGGCTCCGCGGGTACCGCTCGTGCAGCGCGCGGATGGTGTTGAGCACGGTGTTGCCCGTGGAGAACTCGTCGTCCACGAGCACCAGCGGCGCACCGGCGTCGGCGCCCGGACCCGCGCCAGCGCCCGCGCGCACCTGCGTGCCTGTGTCTGCGTCTGCGTCCGTCGGGTCGTGATCGCCCGCCAGCAGGGCCGGGTTCTCCGGGAGCAGGAGATGGGAGGTGGCGTGCGAGTGCGACTCCTCGAAGCCTCCCGCCCGCTCCACGCCCTCGACGGGGCGGCGCGTCGAGTGGAGGTACGGCGCCACCCCGAGCCCGTCGGCGACCGCGTGCCCGAGACCGGTGGCCGTCTCCGCATAGCCGAGCACGACCGCCCGCCGCGCCGCGGCGTCACCGAGGAGTTCGCGCACCCGTCGGCCGAGCTCGAAGCCTGCGGCGTACACCACGGAGGGCTTCTGCGGCACGTGCTTGCCGAGCACGTTCGACACGAGCAGATGGGCCCGCTTGGGGTTGCGGCGCAGGGCGAGGCCGAGCAGATCCCTCAGCTCCTTGTCGCCGTCGGGGCTCCCGTCGCCGACGAGCTCGACGCCCAGTCGCTCCGCCACCCAGCTGCCCGACCACACCACGTTCGCCGCCTCTTTCCCTGCTGCGCGCTCGCTCATCGAGACACACCCGTTCCGCGGAGCCCGCTCATCCCATGGCGTCGCCCCACCCGGCGGGGCCCTCGCACCTCTTGAAACCCGTTCGATCCCCGAGCCGCGCTCATTCCGCGAGGCCTGCGGCCAGCAGTTCCACGAAGCCGACATCCTCCCTCGCGACGCCGAAGACCTCGGCCCGCTGCAGGGTCCGCTCGGCCCAGGCGCGGTGCGGCTTCACTTCATTCATCTTGTTCGTGTACGCCGACCGCATCACGCCGCCGCCGTCACGCTCCGGCCGCAGGATGTCCTGTGCGTCGCTGAACTCTTCATGACTGACCACGGACAGTGCATGCACGGGTGCGACGTGCGACGGATGGATACAGGTCTTGCCGAGCAGGCCGTTGGCCCGGTCGAGCTCGATCTCGCGCAGCAGGCCGTCGAGGTCGTGCTCGATCAGTGCCGTACGCAGTTCCTCGGCCCGCCCCTCCAGGAAGGGACTGCGGCGCAGCTGCGGTTTGAACATGCGCTCCTGGAGCCGGAAGTACTCCCACACCGGCCCGGTGATCGTGAAGCCGGTACCGTCCGCCCGGCCCAGGACGTTGACCACGTCGCCGATGACGGCGGCAACGATCTGTACGTCGTAGGCCGTCATGTCGGGCGCCCTGCGGAGCCCGTACGCCGAGCAGAAGTCGGTGACGCCGAGCCGCAGCGCGAGGACCCGCTCGCGGTACTTGTCGACGGTGCGGGCTATTCCCCGGAGCGCTTCGCCACGGGTCTCCAGATGCAGCAGCTCGGGCGATTCGAGAACGGGCATCGCGAACAGGCGCTGCCCGCACGCCTTCTCGGCATTGGCGAGTGCCTCCAGGTACGGCACGCCGCACTCTTCGGTGAATTTCGGAAGTACAAAACCAGACAACAACCGGACGGTGCGACCGAGCCGGCCCACCAGGTCCGCTATCTGGCCGGGCTCCCGGACCCGTATGAAGAGCAGGGGCACATCGACACCGCGCGCGTCGAGGTCGGCGAACTGTCTGACCAGGTTCTCCTCGGCACCGACGACCTCGGAGTCGTCGATCGAATCCTCCAGGCACAGCACCATCGAGACGACACCGCGCCCGACCTGCTTGATGACGTCGTCAGCAAGCCTCGGCCTGGTGGCAGGGCTGTACAGGGTCGCTCCCAGGGCGGCCGAAAGCACGCGGGCCGGCGAGCCGGCGCCGAATTCGCACGGCTCCTGGAAGAACAGACCCTCTCTCGCAGCGGGCGCGATATGCCCGAAATGACGCATGTGATTCCCCGAACTGCCTGACCGGCCGGACGACGTATGGCCGGTAATAGTACGTACGGACGGGTGTCAACAGTTCCCCGCAGGCATGAACTCCAGGTAACTCGTCCATTTCCCGACGGGTCGCCGCACCGCGGACGACGTGGTTCCGACGCACCGCCGAGACACCCGGTACGACCCCCGCGTTGTCCACGCGGGTGGCCAGCAGGCAGGATGACGGGCATGACGCACGCGATGGTGAAAGGCTCGAACGTCCCTCTGAACGCCTTGGCCGTACGGGCCGTTCTGCGCTGGACCCCGGGGGCCGGGGTTCCGGATGTGGACGCCTCGGCCCTGTTGCTCGGAGCCGGTGGCCGCGTGCGCTCGGACGAGGACTTCGTCTTCTACAACCAGCCCCGTCACCCCTCCGGCCTGGTACGACGGCTGCCGAAGCGCAGCGTGCCCGAAGGGCTCACGGACAGCATCGAGGCGGACCTCAACGCGCTGGACGCCTCGGTCGAGCAGGTGGTCGTCGCCGCGTCCTCCGACGGAGCCGCATTCGCTCAGGTGCACGATCTGCGCATCCTGCTGTACGACGCGGCATCGGCGGGCGGGGATCCGCTCGCCGTCTTCGACGTGCGGCCGGAGACCGGCGAGGAGACGGCGATCATCTGCGGCGAGCTCTACCGGCGCGGCGATGGCTGGAAATTCCGGGCCGTGGCACAGGGCTATCCCACCGGTCTGGTGGGTCTGGCGACCGCCTTCGGCATCTCGGTGGACGAGTCGGAGGCCGCGGCGGAACCCGGCCCGTCTCCCTCGTCCGTGACATCTCCCTCTCCCGTGGCCGCACCCCCGTCGGCGGCGCCGCCCGCGTTTCCGCCGCCCGCGCCCCCGTTCCCGCCCGCACCGGTCTTCGGCAACGACTCCCAGGTCACGGTCCAGCACCAGCAGCCGACCTACGGGTACCCGCAGCCCGCGGCGGCCCAGCCGGCTCCCCAGTACGCTCCCCAGCCCGCGTACGGGTATCCGCAGCCGACCACCGCTCAGCCCGCCTACGGCTATCCACAGCCCGCCCCGGCCGCCGCGCCCGCCCCCGACCCGAATTTCGTGCTGCCACCGCAGGGGCCGCAGTTCATACGGTCCTGAGGCGGTCCCGCACCGGCCGAGCGGGCGCCCCGCGGCGGTCGAGGGGCGGCCATCGGCCGCCCGAGCCACCCATGATCACGGCCCCGCCACCGCCGACGGGCCCTCAGGCCCGGGACTTGTAGCCGCGTCCCCACTGCATGCCCCAGCCGTACAGCCGGTCCAGCTCCGACTGGAATCCGTACACGAACTTCACCTCGCGCCGCACGATCAGCTCGTTCTTGACGTTCTCCACCGTGAACACGGCGCAGGAGCGGGCCTCCGGGGCGTGCTCGTCGAGTTCGATCTCGATCCGCGGGCCGTTGCCCGGGTAGAGCGTCACCTTGGCGTGCGTACGGTCGAAGGCGGGCGTCTGGTCGTAGATGTAGACGAAGAACAGCAGCCGCTTGAACTGTTCGTGCTGGTCGAGATTGACGTAGACGGTCTCGCCGGACGGCGCCCCGAAGCGGTCGTCACCGCTGAGCCGGATGTACGGCGGTGCGTTGAGGTCGCCGAGAAGGTTGCCCAGCGGCTGGACCACGCCCTTGGTGCCGTCCTTCAGCTCGTACATGCAACCCAGGTCCAGGTCGACGTTGACCATGCCCTGAGTGTGCGCCTGGACCACGTCGGGTTTGAAGAGCTTCATGGGCCGCAGCAGCCGGCCGCTCTGCCGCGACCTGCCCTCGATGTCCGACGTACGCATCCGCCAGGAGAGGTTGACCCGCAGATTGCCGGTCAGCGCGCCCTGCTTGTTGAGCGAGACCGTGGCGTGCCGCTTGGAGAGCACGATGGAGTTGGTCGACGCGTTGCCCGACTCGAACTGTGCCTCACGTCGTGGCCACAAGCTGTCCCAGAACGCCATCCCCAACCCCCACACGTATCGGTAGAAAAAGTTCCCCGGCCCGGTGGCCGTCCCATGCGTCGCACGGGTCACCCACATCACTGCGGGGCGGCCGCCGGGCCGGGTCCCGGTGATACCGGAGAACCGTCGCCGTGCGGACCGCCCCGCTGAGAGCGTTCCTCAATTCCCCCCGGGTCACACCCCGGGCGGACATTACCGCCGGGTCACACCCCGGACGGAACCTCTTCCCTGGAATCCGCGTCGTCGCCCGCGGCCTCCAGCGCCTTGTTGCGCCGGACCGAGGACCAGAAGGACCAGGCGATCAGCACGACGCCGACAAGCCCGGTGATGATCTCGTTGATCTGGTACTGGACGGTGACGAGGAGAATGACGGCCAGCGCGCCGATGGCGTAGTGGGCGCCGTGCTCCAGGTAGACGTAGTCGTCGAGCGTGCCCTGACGGACCAGGTAGACCGTCAGCGAACGGACGTACATGGCACCGATACCGAGGCCGAGGGCCATCAGCACGATCTCGTTGGAGATGGCGAAGGCGCCGATGACACCGTCGAACGAGAAGGAGGCGTCGAGCACTTCCAGGTAGAGGAACATGAAGAACGCGGCCTTGCCGGAAAGCGCGATCGCGGAGATCTTCTTGCCGCTCTTCCTGGCCTCCTCCTCGGCCTCGGCCTCCCGCTCCTCCTCTTCCTCCAGCTTGTTCTCGAAGAAGCCGGAGAGCCCACCGACGATGAGGTACGTGATCAGACCCGCGACTCCGGCGAGCAGGACGGTCTCCGCCTTGTCCGCGTGGCCGCCGCCGTGCTGGTGCGCGTTCGTCGCGAAGGTCAGGGCCGTGATCAGCAGCACGATCAGCGCGATGCAGACCGACAGCATGTCGACCTTGCCGAGCTTGGCGAGCGGGCGCTCGATCCAGCGCAGCCACTGGATGTCACGCTCCTCGAAGATGAAGTCGAGGAAGATCATCAGAAGGAACATGCCACCGAAGGCGGCGATCGCCGGGTGGGCGTCCGTGACCAGTTCCTGATAGCGATCGGGCTGACTGAACGAAAGATCAATTGCTTCGATCGGGCCCATCTTGGCGGTGATGGCCACGATCACGACGGGGAACACCAGCCGCATGCCGAAGACCGCGATGAGCACGCCGACCGTGAGGAAGATCTTCTGCCAGAAGGCATTCATCTTCTTCAGGATTCCGGCGTTGACCACCGCGTTGTCGAAGGACAGCGAGATCTCGAGGACGGAAAGGATCGCGACTACGCCGAAGGCTTCCCACCCGCCGTAGATCACCGCTGCGACCAGGCCGAGCGCGGTAATCGCGAACGACCAGCCGAAGGTTTTCAGAAGCACTGGCTACCCCATCGTGTGTGTAACGGGTCTCCCCCGGGTGTGTGCGGGGCTCCCCCGCGCCGTGCGCGGCTTTACGAAACGTTGACCCCAAAGTCTAGAGCGATACCGCGCAGTCCCGACGCGTACCCCTGTCCCACTGCACGGAACTTCCACTCGCCGTTGTACCGATAGAGCTCGCCGAAGATCATCGCGGTTTCCGTCGACGCGTCCTCGGTGAGGTCGTAACGCGCGAGTTCCTGGCCGTCCGCCTGGTTCACCACGCGGATGAACGCATTGCCGACCTGGCCGAAGGTCTGCCCCCGGTTGTCCGCGTCATGGATCGAGACCGGAAAAATGATCTTGTCGCAGTGCGCGGGCACCTGCGTGAGGTTCACGATGACCGACTCGTCGTCGCCCTCGCCCTCACCCGTGAGGTTGTCACCGGTGTGCTCCACGGAGCCGTCGGGGCTCGTGAGGTTGTTGTAGAACACGAACCAGTCGTCGCCGAGCACCCGGCCCGACCGGCACAGCAGCGCGCTGGCGTCGAGGTCGAAGTCGGCGCCCGTGGTGGATCGTGCGTCCCAGCCGAGCCCGACCAGCACCTGGGTGAGGTTGGGTGCAGCCTTGGAGAGGGAGACGTTGCCTCCCTTGGCGAGTGTGACGCCCATGGTGTGTCCTCCCCGAGTCGATGAACCGTCTGTTGAGCCGGTGAGCCGGTGAGCCGGCTGTTGAGCGCGTCCGGCGCCGCACGAGGTGCGGCGCCGGACGGAATGCGTGACCCGGGCCGCCCCTCGACGGCTCGGCCCGGTCGCGCTTTCTCAGAGCCTGTCGGGCGACCTCTGATCGGGCAGCCACGGCGTGGCACGCACACTTCCGGCGTTGCCGAAATGCCCTCGTAGCTCCGCTACGAGGCCATCCCGGCGCCTTGGAATCGCACCCGCCACGCCGCGTCCGCTCTCCGATCGAAGGTCACCCGACAGACTCTCAGACGTTGACGCCGAAGTCCTGCGCGATGCCGCGCAGCCCCGAGGCGTAACCCTGGCCGATGGCGCGGAACTTCCACTCCGCCCCGTTGCGGTACAGCTCGCCGAAGACCATGGCGGTCTCCGTCGAGGCGTCCTCGCTCAGGTCGTAGCGCGCCAGCTCGCTGTTGTCGGCCTGGTTGACGACGCGGATGTACGCGTTGCGCACCTGGCCGAAGCTCTGCTGGCGGGTCTCGGCCTCGTAGATCGAGACCGGGAAGACGATCTTGTCGACGTCGGCGGGAACGCCGGACAGGTTCACCTTGATGACCTCGTCGTCGCCCTCGCCCTCACCGGTGAGGTTGTCACCGGTGTGCTCGACGGAGCCGTCGGGGCTCTTGAGGTTGTTGAAGAAGACGAAGTTGCCGTCGTTGCCGACCTTGCCCTCCGCGTTCGTCAGCAGGGCGCTGGCGTCGAGGTCGAAGTCACCACCAGTGGTGGTGCGGGCGTCCCAGCCCAGACCGACGGTGACCGCGGTCAGGTTGGGCGCGGCCTTGGTCAGCGAGACGTTGCCGCCCTTGCTGAGGCTGACTCCCACGAGTCCTCCCATTGGTTTCCTTGGGGGCCGGCGGGCGCCGGCGCCTCCACGTTGCGTTGGCATCCGAATCAACGAGTGGATCCTAGTGACCGGTTCCCGGCCAAAGCAGGCTTTTGTTCAGGACGCCCGCAGATCCGCCGCTCGCGGTCAGAGCGCGTCGAGCGCCTTGACGTAGTCGTTGAGGTCCCGCGCGTCGGGCAGGCCGTTGACGACGGTCCAGCGCACCACGCCCTCCTTGTCGATGATGAAGGTGCCGCGCACCGCGCAGCCCTTCTCCTCGTCGAAGACGCCGTACGCCCGCGAGGTCTCGCCGTGCGGCCAGAAGTCCGAGACCAGCGGGTACTCGAGACCTTCCTGCTCGGCGAAGACACGCAGGGTGTGGATGGAGTCGTTGGAGACGGCGAGCAGCTGCGTGTCGTCGTTCTCGAACTTCGGCAGCTCGTCCCGCAGCGCGCAGAGCTCACCCGTGCACACGCCGGTGAAGGCGAACGGGTAGAACAGCAGCACGACATTCTTCTCGCCGCGGAAGTCGGAGAGCTTCACGGTCCGGCCGTGGTTGTCCTTCAGCTCGAAGTCCGGGGCCTTGGTACCGACCTCGATCGCCATGAGACGCGTCCCTTCGCTACGTTCACCGGGCTGGGCTGTCCGGGTGGCTCCCACCCTACGCAGGGCCCGCAGCGGGCCGCGCAGCACCCGCACGGGGCGTCCTGCGCCTCCGCCAGGCCCGCACGGACGCGGGGCCTCGCCCCGCGTGGGCCGGCGCGGCGTGCACGGGCGGGCCCCGCCGGCCGTACCACGCGGCAGGACTCCGCTCACGCGGAAGGCCCCCGGCAGCACGTGCTCATGCCGTCGGGGGCCTTCGGGGCGGGTGCGTGGCGAAAGCCGTTCAGCGCTTGGCCCGGGCCGCCTTCGGTGTGACCAGACGGCTGCCCGTCCAGTCCTTGCCCGCATTGATGCTCTTGGTCTGGGAGAGACCGGCGGTCTGCGCAGACTCGTTGATGTCGCTCGGTTCGACGTATCCGTCACGGCCGGTCTTCGGCGTCATCAGCCAGACCGCGCCGCCGTCCTCGATCAGACCAATGGCATCCACCAGCGCGTCCGTAAGGTCGCCGTCCTCGTCGCGGAACCACAGCAGGACGACGTCTGCGACGTCGTCGTAGTCCTCGTCGACGAGTTCCTGGCCGATAGTGGCCTCAATGCCCTCACGGAGCTCCTGCTCGACGTCGTCGTCGTAGCCGATCTCCTGGACCACCTGTCCGGGCTCGAACCCCAGGCGTGCTGCCGGGTTGGTCCGCTCCTCCGCGTGGTCCGCGGTCGCGCTCACGGGTTGCCTCCTGATCATGTTTCGGAAAATGCTTCAGCCACGCGCGTGCGCGGGGCGTTGGCCGTAGTCCACACGGGAGCGGCGGATCGCGCAAGTACCCAGCGTCCGAGACCGCCTAAACGGTGACGTTCCCTGCCACGTCGCCGCCCTGTCGGCAGGTCCCCTGCGGGGGCCGCGCCACCGTCCACACCCTTTACGTCCTTCCACAGCTTATGCCGTTTCGGTCCGCCATTCGGAGTCGAACATCCTTTGGGAACGCTTGGACGGGTTGGGCGTATGGTTGCGGTTTGGACCAGCCCATCCCCGCGCTCCGGACGTGATGTCTCGCAACACGGCGGTTACCCCTCGGTAGAGATGACGTTTACGCCCTCGCGGTACACGATGGTGATGGCGTACATGCATACACCTCGGGGGCATGTCCTCCCGTGGCCAGGCCCTGTAGAGCAGCACCGAACAGCGAAGGAACAGCGTGGCTTCCGGATCCGATCGCAACCCGATCATCATTGGCGGCCTGCCGAGCCAGGTCCCGGACTTCGATCCCGAAGAGACCCAGGAATGGCTCGACTCGCTCGACGCCGCGGTCGACGAGCGAGGCCGTGAGCGGGCCCGTTACCTGATGCTCCGGCTGATCGAGCGTGCGCGCGAGAAGCGCGTCGCCGTGCCGGAGATGCGCAGCACGGACTACGTGAACACGATCGCCACGAAGGACGAGCCGTTCTTCCCCGGCGACGAGGAGATCGAGCGCAAGATCCTCAACGCGACCCGCTGGAACGCGGCCGTGATGGTGTCGCGCGCCCAGCGTCCGGGGATCGGTGTCGGCGGTCACATCGCCACCTTCGCCTCCTCGGCCTCGCTGTACGACGTGGGCTTCAACCACTTCTTCCGGGGCAAGGACGACGGTCTGGGCGGCGACCAGATCTTCTTCCAGGGGCACGCGTCCCCGGGCATCTACGCCCGCGCCTTCCTGCTCGACCGGCTGAGCGAGGCGCAGCTCGACGCCTTCCGCCAGGAGAAGTCGAAGGCGCCGAACGGTCTGTCCAGCTACCCGCACCCGCGGCTGATGCCGGACTTCTGGGAGTTCCCGACGGTCTCGATGGGCCTCGGCCCGCTCGGCGCGATCTACCAGGCCCGGATGAACCGCTACATGGAGGCGCGCGGCATCGCCGACACCTCCGCGTCCCATGTCTGGGCCTACCTGGGCGACGGCGAGATGGACGAGCCCGAGTCGCTCGGCCAGCTCTCCATCGCCGCCCGTGAGGGCCTGGACAACCTGACCTTCGTGGTCAACTGCAACCTGCAGCGCCTCGACGGCCCAGTGCGCGGCAACGGCAAGATCATCCAGGAGCTGGAGTCGCAGTTCCGGGGTGCCGGATGGAACGTCATCAAGCTGGTCTGGGACCGCTCCTGGGACCCGCTGCTCGCGCAGGACCGCACGGGCATCCTGGTCAACAAGCTGAACACCACGCCGGACGGCCAGTTCCAGACGTACGCCACCGAGTCCGGCGCGTACATCCGTCAGCACTTCTTCGGGGACGACCCGCGGCTGCGCGACATGGTCAAGGACATGACCGACGACCAGATCCTGCACCTCGGCCGCGGCGGTCACGACCACAGGAAGGTCTACGCGGCCTACGCGGCGGCCAAGGCCCACAAGGGCCAGCCGACGGTGATCCTGGCGCAGACCGTCAAGGGCTGGACGCTGGGGCCGAACTTCGAGGGCCGCAACGCGACCCACCAGATGAAGAAGCTCACGGTCGAGGACCTCAAGCGGTTCCGCGACCGGCTGCACATCCCGATCACGGACAAGCAGCTGGACGAGGGCTACCCGCCCTACTACCACCCGGGCCGTGACTCGGAGGAGATCCAGTACATGCACGACCGCCGCAAGGGCCTGGGCGGTTACGTCCCGACCCGTGTGGTGCGCGCGAAGCCGCTGGTTCTCCCCGAGGACAAGACCTACGCGACCGCGAAGAAGGGTTCGGGGCAGCAGTCGATCGCCACCACCATGGCGTTCGTCCGCATCCTGAAGGACCTCATGCGGGACAAGGAGATCGGCAAGCGTTTCGTACTGATCGCACCCGACGAGTACCGCACCTTCGGCATGGACGCGTTCTTCCCGAGCGCGAAGATCTACAACCCGCTCGGCCAGCAGTACGAGGCGGTCGACCGCGATCTGCTGCTCGCGTACAAGGAGTCGCCGACCGGTCAGATGCTGCACGACGGCATCTCCGAGGCCGGCTGCACGGCCTCGCTGATCGCCGCCGGTTCCGCGTACGCCACGCACGGCGAGCCGCTGATCCCGGTGTACGTCTTCTACTCGATGTTCGGTTTCCAGCGCACCGGCGACCAGTTCTGGCAGATGGCCGACCAGCTCGCGCGCGGCTTCGTGCTGGGTGCGACCGCCGGTCGTACGACGCTGACCGGTGAGGGTCTCCAGCACGCGGACGGCCACTCGCAGCTGCTCGCCTCGACCAACCCGGGCTGCGTCGCGTACGACCCGGCGTTCAGCTATGAGATCGCGCACATCGTCAAGGACGGTCTGCGTCGGATGTACGGCGGGACCCCCGAGGAGAACGAGGACGTCTTCTACTACCTCACCGTCTACAACGAGCCGATCCAGCACCCGGCCGAGCCCGAGAACGTGGATGTCGAAGGCATCCTCAAGGGCGTGTACCGCTACAAGGCCGCCGAGCGGGGCGAGATCCCGGCCCAGATCATGGCGTCCGGTGTGGCCGTCCCGTGGGCGGTCGAGGCGCAGCGGATCCTCGCCGACGAGTGGAACGTGCGGGCGGACGTCTGGTCGGCGACCTCCTGGAACGAGCTGCGCCGCGAGGCCGTGGACGTGGAGCGGTACAACCTGCTGCACCCGGAGGAGGAGCAGCGCGTCCCGTACGTCACGCAGAAGCTCTCCGGCTCGGAGGGACCGTTCGTGGCGGTCTCGGACTGGATGCGTTCCGTGCCGGACCAGATCGCACGCTGGGTGCCCGGTGCGTACCAGTCGCTGGGTGCGGACGGTTTCGGCTTCGCCGACACCCGTGGCGCGGCCCGCCGGTTCTTCCACATCGACGCGCAGTCGATCGTCCTCGCGGTGCTCACCGAGCTCGCGAAGGAGAACCGGATCGACCGTTCGCTGCTGAAGCAGGCGATCGACCGGTACGAGCTGCTGGATGTGACCGCGGCCGACCCGGGCGCGGCCGGCGGCGACGCGTAAGCACGGCGGATCATGGCCGAAGGGCGGCGGAACCCTTGTTCCGCCGCCCTTCGGCGTGTCCGGCGTCAGTTCTCCCAGACCTTGAAGGCCCTGATCTGGTACGGGGACCGGGGCACCCAGGTGCCACCGCCCGGGTAGGTCTCGAACTCACCGGTCTCGGCGCACTCCGCCGACTGGTACGTGGTGACCGGCCGGCCGGTGCGGTTGACGAGCGCCTGGGCCTTGCCGCCCTTCGGCAGCGGGACGCAGCTGTCGATGTCGACCGTGGACAGCTCATGGATCTGCCGGGCTCCGGTGAAGTCCGGCTTCGCCCAGAGGCAGAGCTCCCCGCTTCCGCAGGCACCGGGGCGGGCGGGCGCCGAGTAGGTCACGGCCCGCGGCATCGCGGAGTGGGCGGTGGCCCGCGGCATCGCGGAGTGGGCCGCGGTCTGCGGGATCAGGGCGGTTGCGGCCAGGGCGGCGGCAAGAACGGTCATGCGCATGAAAATCGACCCCCGTGGTGATGCGAATCAGTTGCTCGCACCCTGACCTGCGGGGCAGCGTCCGGGGAAGGGGCCGCGGACCACACCACCCGGATAGGCGACAGCCCCGCCGGAACGGTCCGGCGGGGCTGTCGTACGCGCTGTGTTGACGCCCTGGCGGCGTCGTGACGGGCGATCAGATGTGACCGGCGCCCGCGCCCGCCCCGGCATTCGCACCGCGCTTGGTGAGCGTGGCGACCAGTGCGGCGACCACCGCGACAATGCCCGCGACCATGAACGCCGTGCTCATGCCTGACACGAACGTGTCGTGGGCGACGCCCGCGATCTTCCCCGCGACCTCCGGCGGCACGTTCCCGCCCACCGGCGGGATGCCGACCTCGACGGCCGAGGACGCCTGGTCCAACTGCTGCGGGCTGAGCGGCGGAAGCTCCGCGGCCTTCCAGTTGTCGGGCAGCTTCGAGCTGACCTGCGAGGCCATGACCGCGCCCAGCACCGCCGTACCGAGGCTGCCGCCGACCTGCATGGCGGCCTGCTGCAGGCCGCCCGCGACGCCGGAGAGCTCCATCGGGGCGTTGCCGACGATGACCTCGGTGGCGCCGACCATCACCGGGGCGAGGCCGAGACCGAGCAGACCGAACCAGATCGACATGGTCAGGGTGCCGGTGCCGGTGTCCAGCTGGGACATGCCGAACATGGCGACCGCCGTGCACACCATGCCGCCGACCAGCGGGACCCGCGGGCCGAACTTGGTGATCATGGCGCCGGCGAGCGGCGAGGCGACGATCATCATCCCGGTCAGCGGCAGCAGGTGCAGACCGCTGTCGACCGGGCTCAGACCGTGCACGTTCTGGAGGTAGAAGGTGACGAAGAACAGCCCGCCCATGAAGGCGAAGGCCATCAGGACCATCAGGACCACACCCGCCGAAAGCGGCACGGACCGGAACATCGCCAGCGGGATCAGCGGCTCCCTGACGTTCTTCTGGGAGAGGGCGAAGACCACGAACAGGACCACTGCGCCGCCCAGGAAGCCGACCGTCCGGTAGTCGCCCCAGCCCCACTCCGAGCCCTTGATGAGGGCCCAGATCAGGCAGAACATCGCCTGCGACAACAGCACGATGCCGCCGATGTCGAAGGAGCGCGGCGCGTTCTCGGCGCGGTGGTCCTTGAGGATCACCAGGCCCAGCAGGAGGGCGATCACACCGACCGGCACATTGATGAAGAAGACGGACTGCCAGCTGACGTGCTCGACGAGCACCCCGCCGAGGATCGGTCCGCCCGCGGTCGAGGCACCGATCACCATGCCCCAGATGCCGATCGCCATGTTCAGCTTCTCGGCCGGGAAGGTGGCGCGCAGCAGGCCGAGCGCGGCGGGCATCAGCAGGGCACCGAAGAGGCCCTGGAGCACCCGGAACACGATCACCAGCGCGACGCTGTGGGAGAGGCCGATGGCCCCCGACGCCGCCGCGAAGCCCACGACACCGATGAGGAAGGTCTGACGGTGGCCGAACCGGTCACCGAGCTTGCCCGCGGTGATCAGGGAGACCGCGAGGGCGAGCATGTAGCCGTTGGTGATCCACTGGACATCGGCGAGCGATGCCCCCAGGTCCTTCTGGATGGCGGGGTTGGCGATCGCGACGATCGTGCCGTCGAGCGCGACCATCATCACGCCGATGGCCACGGAGAAGAGCGTCAGCCAAGGGTGGCCGCGCAGCCCCTTGGCAGGTGCGGGCACGGCGCTGTTCTGCGGCTCCCGCGACGCCTTCTCGACGGTGGTCTGACTAGTCATGCCCGGGAGATTAGTGTCAGCCTCTGACAGTTGACAAACCATTTCACAAGTCAGTAACTGTCACGTAGCTCACAGATACGCTGAGCTGGGAAAAGCGGGAGAAGGAGGACCACTTCAGTGACCGATGGGCAGCGGGCCGCGCATCCGACCGGACGGTGCGTACGGCCGACCGGGCTGCGTGAACGGAAGAAACGACACACCCGGGACGCCCTGCTGCACGCCGCCCTCGATCTTTTCATCACCCAGGGGTACGAGGAGACCACCGTCGACCAGATCGTCGACGCGGTCGAGGTCTCCCAGCGCACCTTCTTCCGCTACTTCGCCAGCAAGGAGGAGGTCGCCTTCGCCCTCCAGGAGATGGTGGAGTCGCGCTTCCTCTCGGAGCTGCGCCGGCGCCCCGCCGCGGAGGCCCCGTTCGAGGCGATGCGCCGCGCGGCGCTCTGCGCCTGGAGCAGCATCGCCGAGGCGATCGAGGCGATCGTCACGGTCGAACTTCACATGCGTACGTACCAAATGATCGAGTCGACGCCGTCGCTGCTCGCCACCCACCTGCGGCGCAGCATCGATCTGGAGAACCAGGTCGCCCTGCTGATCGCCGAGCGCGAGGGGCTCGACGTGGAGACGGACCCCCGGCCGAGGGTCGCCGTGGCCGCGTTCAGCGGGGTGATGCGGGTGACCGGACAGCTCTGGGGGCAGGGGCACGACGCCAGCGTGGACTCGCTGCGCGCGCTGACCGAGGTGTACCTGGACCAACTCGTACCGGCGCTGGCCGGGAACTGGCGGGCGGGATCCGGCGCCGGGCCCGGGTGACGCCATGGAAGCTCCGTCCGATGTGCTGTACGCCTCAGTGTCATGACATGACCGACTTCACAACAGCCGTGCCCCGGCGGCCATATGCGACGCTCCGAGGGCGCTCCGCGCGCCTGAGTGTGCGTGCCGCACCAACACAGCGTGAAACAAACGACCTTGAATTCCCGACAGCCGGGTGATGTGCGTCACCCTCTTCACGGCATCCGCCGCGCGTCTCCTAATGTGGGCCGGAGTGACTTCCTTCGACTCCTCTCCCACGCTCACCGCATGGCGCGCGCTGCTCGCCGTCGCGGTCGTGTTCGTGATGCTGGCGACCACGGGCTGGACCGCCGTGCGTCACCAGCGCACCGACGAGCCGCGCACCCTCGCACTCGCCGCCTGGGCACGGGGCCACGTGGCCGGGCACGCGCTGCCCGACGTCGACGCGCCGCCGTACCGCCTGGCACAGTTCTTCGCCTCGCTGACGGCCGCGCAGCGCACCGCCCTGGCCGACAAGTACCCCTTGGTCGTCGGCAATCTGAACGGTGCCCCGGTCACCCTGCGCTATCACGCCAACCAGCGGGCCCTGGTGGCGGCACGGACGGTCGAGCGGAAGCGCATGCACGACTCCAGGCTCTCCCCGGACGGCCGCGCCGAGGCGCTCCGCCGGATGGACCGCTTCGACTCCATGCTCGACCGCGGCCGGCACATCCTCGCGTTCGACCCGTCCGGAAAGGGCCGCGCCGCGGAGGTGTTCGGCGATCTCGACCGGGCCCAGCGAATCTCCGTGATCGTCCCCGGCGTCGACACCAATCTGCTGACGCTGGAGCGGTCCGCGCCCAAGGTGAACGCCGCCCCCGTCGGCATGGCGAAGTCGCTGTACGCGGCGGAGCGCGCGGCGCGCCCCGGCACCCGGACCGCCGTCATCGCGTGGGCCGACTACACCACGCCCGCCGGGATCGGTGTGGACGCGGCCCTGGGGAATCTCGCCGAGCGCGGGGCGGTCCGGCTGAACGCCCTGGTGGGCGCGTTGCCCGGCACCGCGCCGGTCTCCCTGTTCTGCCACAGCTACGGCTCGGTGCTGTGCGGTGTCGCCGCGCATGAACTGCCGTCCAGGGTCACCGACATCGCGGTCGCGGGCAGCCCCGGCATGCGCGTGGAGAACGCCGGGCAGCTGCGCACCCGAGCCAGGGTGTGGGCGACGCGGGACCACGGCGACTGGATCGAGGATGTTCCGAACCTGGAGCTCGGCGGGCTCGGTCACGGAGCCGACCCGGTCGACCCGGGCTTCGGCGCGCGCGTCGTCTCGGCGGGCGACGCGGTCGGGCACAGCGGCTATTTCGAGCCGGGCACCGGGAGCCTCAGCAACTTCGCCGCCATCGGCGTGGGGGCCTACGACTCGGTGAGCTGTGCGAGCTCCGACAGCACCTGCCACGAACAAATCACCGGCAGCCAGGAGCCCGTCCTGAAGATCTGAGGGCTCAGCCGCCGCAGCCGACCGGAAATTGCGGTCTACGCCGAAGGGGGACGTGCGGGCAAGTGCCGCATACGATGAGGCACATGGGTGATGTGCTGGCCGGAATTCATGCCACCTGGGAGTTCGACACCGACTCCGTGCTCATCCGCTTCGAACGGGGTATACGCACACCGAAGCTCTTCCAGAGCCTGCGTGAACGCCGCGTCCCGCACGTGGCGCTGTCGTCGGTGACGCTGACCCCGGGCAAGCGGGGCACGGTGGTGCTGCACGCGGTGCCGAGACCCGGTGCCGACCCGTTGCTGGAGGCCGCGGCCGGACAGCTCAAGGACGGCTGCGATCCGTACCGACTGGTGCTGCCCGCCGAGCGCGAGACGCTCGCCGAGTACTACGCGGACGAACTGCGCGCCCTGCTCCCTCCCGACGCCGCGGAGCCCGCCGAGCGGTTCCTGGTCGCGGCCCCCGAGGCGCCGATGCAGTTCAAGGCGTACGACGGCCGGGCCAGCTTCGACGGGGACCGGATCTCGTTCCGCTGGTTCTGGACGGGCGCCTCCACGGCGAAGTGGAAGGCCGGTGACCAGACGTTCGCGGTGACGGAGCTGAGCGGCGTCGAGTGGCGCTCGCCGGAGGCCTTCGACGGCTATCTGCGGCTGGTTCCGAGAGGTCTGGAGGGTGCGGCTCCGGGGCCGGGCGGCGGCCTCGCCACGACCGCCGGCCCCGGCATGACCGCGGGCGCGGAGACGGGCGCGGGGCTCGGCACGGGAACGGTGAGCAGCGCGCAGCCGACGGCTCCCCACCCCACCCGGGCCGACCAGGACCCGGCGGCGGTGATCTTCGGCCTCGGCTACGGCCCGGTGCACGAGTCGCTGCCGTTCGCCGCGGCCGTACTGGAGTCCGTACGCAGGAAGCAGCCGGCGCCCGCCGCGCAGGCCGCCGTCCTGGCGGGCGCGGGACGGCGCGATCCCGCGGACATCGCGGAGCGGATCCGGCACCTCGGGGAACTGCACCGGGCGGGGCTGGTGACGGACGACGAGTTCAGCGCGAAGAAGGCCCAGCTGCTCGCCGAGCTCTAGTGCCGTGACGACCGGGCTCCGGCCCGCCGGTAGTACTCCCGTACGAGAAGCGCGGCGGTGGACCGGGACCCCGGTATGACGCCCGCCGGGCCGCGCCGCGCCTACGCTGATCGGGCCATGTCCACTTCCCCGCCGCCCATGCCGTCCACGCCGCCCCGGACGCCCCCGCCGCCCGTCGACGGCCTGCTGAGCGCCGCCCGGCGCAATCTGCGCGAGCTCGCCCACGGGCTGTCCCACCCGTCCCATCCCGCGACCCCCCTCCTGGCGAACGCGCCGAGGCGGTGGCAGCGACTGCTGCCGTACGTCGTCGTCCTCGCCCTCTTCGCGATCTTCGTCCCGGTCACGATCAATGTCCTGATCCATGGGTACGGCGTGAACGGAGGACTGGCGGGCGCCCTGGCCGTCGCGCAGGCGGCGCCGCTCCTGATGCTGGCGCACCGGCCGCTGCAGGCCTGGTGGATCGTCTTCCCCGCCGACATCCTGGGTGCGGTCGCGTTGCTCGGGCATCCGGTCGGCACGTTCCACATCTGGCCGTGGCCCCCGCCCACCCTGATCGGCTACCTCTTCCTGCTGCTCGCGCTGGCCCTGCGCGAGACCCGGCGGACCCTGGTCGCGGTCTGGGTGGCGACGGGCGCGGCGAGCCTGGTCCTGCACCTGATCTCGCCGGCGCGCAGCAACGGCAGCGCGCTGTTGCTCGTGATCCTCGGCGCGGTGGTCCTGGTGATCGGCGCGGCGCTGCGGGAACGGGGCGACGCCCAGCGCCGGCTGGCCGAGCAGGAGACCATCAGCGAGGCCGAGCGGGCGCAGCGGACGCTGCTGGAGGAGCGCACCAGGATCGCCCGTGAGCTGCACGACGTGGTCGCGCACCACATGTCCGTCATCACGGTCCAGGCCGATTCCGCGCCCTACCGGATCAGCGGGCTGCCCGGGGAGGCGGTCGAGGAGTTCGGTGCGATCGCGGCGAGCGCGCGGGAATCGCTCACGGAGATGCGACGGCTGCTGACGGTGCTGCGCAGCGAGGGCACGGAGGGCGAGCGGGCGCCGCAGCCGGGGCTCGACCGGCTGCAGCAGCTGGTGGAGGCGACCGTGCGGGCGGGGCTGCCGGCCGAACTGTCGCTGGCCGCCGATGTGTCGGACGTACCGCAGGCGGTGGATCTGTCGGCGTACCGGATCGTGCAGGAGGCCCTGGCGAACGTGGTCCGGCACGCGCCCGGTGCGCGGACCCGGGTGTCGGTCACGTCCGACGGCGCGCATCTGACCGTGCTGGTGGTCAACGACCGGGCGGAGAAGCCCGGTTCGCCGCTGGAGACGACCGGGACCGGGCACGGTCTGGTCGGTATGCGGGAACGCGTACGGTTGACGGGCGGCACGCTGGACACCGGACCGCTGCCCGACGGCGGCTTCCGGGTGGCTGCGCGGCTGCCGCTCGCCCCGGTTCCGCCCCCGACCTCGGAGGACTCTTGACCATCCGCGTGATCATCGTCGACGACCAGGCCATGGTGCGGGCGGGTTTCGCGGCACTGCTCGCGGCACAGAGCGACATCGACGTGGTCGGTGAGGCGCCGGACGGGCGCCAGGGCATCGACGTCAGCCGGCGGGTCCACCCGGACGTGGTCCTGATGGATGTCCGGATGCCCGAGATGGACGGCCTGGCGGCGGCCCGCGAGCTGCTGAACCCACCCGCGGGCGTGGTGCACCTGCCCAAGGTGCTGATGCTCACCACGTTCGACGTGGACGACTACGTGTACGAGGCGCTGCGCGCCGGGGCGTCCGGCTTCCTGCTGAAGGACGCGCCGCCCGCGGACCTGATCTCGGCGGTACGGGTGGTCGCGGCGGGCGAGGCGCTGCTGGCGCCGTCCGTGACCCGGCGGCTGATCGCCGACTTCGCCCGGCAGGGCCCGTCCGGGGCGGCCCGGAGCGGGCAGGCACTGCGGCTGAACGCGCTGACTCCGCGCGAGCGGGAGGTGCTGGAGCTGATCGCGCGGGGCCTGTCCAACCAGGAGATCGCCGGGCGGCTGGTGCTGGCCGAGCAGACGGTGAAGACCCACATCGGGCGGGTGCTGACGAAGCTGGATCTGCGGGATCGCGCGCAGGCGGTGATCTTCGCCTACGAGGCGGGCGTGGTGGTACCCGGGGAGCAGTAGGGGGGTCTTCCCCCGCCCGCGCCTGCGGCAGGCCCCCAGTACACCCCCTACCCCGGTAGCACCTCGCACTTGGCTCCCTGGTGCGATGCCCCCGCACCCACCGCCTTCCTACCTTCCTCTCCGTCGCGCCGAACGGCGTGCGGGAGCCGGGTCAGCCGGAGAGGGAGGGCGGGATGCGCCGTTACGCAAGGACTCTGGTCGCGGTCGCGCTGGCGACCACCATGGTGGTCGGGACGGCCGGCTGGGCGTCCGGGAACGCGCAGCACGCCCTGACCGGGCCACCGCCCGGGACCGCGGCCTGGCGCGCGGATCAGGTGCTGGGGCGCGAGCTGCCGGACCCGGAGCGGACCACCCCCGCCGAAGTGAGCCGATTCTTCCGGGGGTTGACGGCAGCACAGCAGAAGACCCTGGTCGTACGGCATCCGCTCGTCGTCGGAAATCTGGACGGCGTGCCCGTCGCACTGCGCTACCGGGCCAACGCCCGTTCCCTGCGGGCCGGTCACGACCCCCGATACACCCATCTCACCGGATCGGGACACCGCCAGATCCTCGCCTTCGACCCGCGCGGACGCGGCCAGGTGGCCGAGGTCTTCGGGGACTTGAGCACCGCGCGCCATGTGGCGGTCGTGGTGCCGGGTTCGGACATCGACGCCGGGACCTTCGACCGTACGAACGATGTGTACGGCACTCCGGCGGGCATGGCGAAGTCCCTGTACGCGGAGACCGGACGCGGCAGCGCGGTCGTCGCCTGGGCCGGCTACACCACTCCCGTCGGCATCGGCATCGATGCCGCGACGGGCTCGCTCGCCGAGGCGGGCGCCGACCGGCTGACCCGGTTCACGGACGGGCTGGCCGCCGACGGCGTGCCCGCGCCCGCCGTGTTCTGCCACAGCTACGGCTCCGTCGTGTGCGGACTCGCCGCGTCCCGGCTGCGCGCCACGGACCTGGTCGTCCTCGGCTCGCCCGGGATGCGCGCCGACGACGTCGGGGATCTGCACACCACCGCCCGGGTCTGGGCGGCCAAGGACGCCACGGACTGGATCGACGACGTGCCGAACGTCGAGGTGGCGGGCCTGGGACACGGCCCCGATCCGACCGGCCCGGAGTTCGGCGCACGCCGTGTGCCGACCCATGACGCCCACGGGCACACCGGCTACTTCGCCCCCGGCACGGACTCGCTCCGCGCCTTCGCCTCGATCACGGAGGGGGAGGCCCGATGAGCCTCACCACGCTCGCCGAGCGCATCGACGCCCGTACCCCCGCCCATCGCGACCGCGCCGTCGACGGCCTGCGCGCCCTCGCCCTGCTCGCCGTCCCGACCGGCCACTGGCTGCTCGGCGGCTTCCGCCTCGACGGCGACGGCGCGCTGCACAACGCCAGCCCGCTCTCCACGTTCGGCGGCCTCGCCCCGGTGAGCTGGGTGCTTCAGATGCTGGGCATCTTCTTCCTGGTCGGCGGGTACGCCTCCGTGCTCTCGTACCACCGGAGGAAGTCCACCACCGGGGCCTGGCTGCGCGGGCGCGTCGCCCGCCTGGGCAGGCCGGTGCTCGGGGTGACCGCCGTCTGGGCGGCGATGATCCCGGTGCTGAGCACGCTCGGCGTGCCCGGAGACACCCTGCGGACCGGGTCGACGCTGGTGATCCAGCCGTTGTGGTTCGTCGGGGTGTACACGGTGGTCACGGCGCTCACCCCGTACTGCGTCAAGGCCGCACGGAAATCGGGCGGCTGGGCCGCCGTGCCGCTGCTGGGCTCGGTCGCCGTCGTCGACTTCCTGCGGTACGGGCCGTTCGCCGACGCCATGCCGTCCTGGCTGAGCGTGCTGAACATCCTTCCGGGCTGGCTCTTCGCGTACCAGCTCGGCGTCTCCTGGGGCGAGGGCCGGATCGGCCGTCGGGGCGCCCGGCTGTTGCTGATCGGCGGGACGGTGTTGTTCGCCGCGCTGCTGCTCGCCTTCCACTACCCGGCGTCGATGGTCGGCGTACCGGGCGAGGCGCGGACGAACTCGCACCCGCCGTCGCTGCTCGTCCTGGCGCTGGCCGCCGCGCAGAGCGGTGCGGCGATCCTGCTGCGGGACCGGATCGGCCGGCTGCTGCGCAAGCCGCTGCTGTGGGCGCCGGTCGTCGTCATCAATCTGTCCGCGATGACGATCCTGTGCTGGCACCAGACGGCGATGCTGGCCGCGGCGGTCCCGGCGTCGTTCGCCGGTGCGGTGCCGGGGCTGACGACCGGACCCGACACGGTCGGCTGGATCCTGGCCAGGATGGCGTGGATGCCGTTGTTCGCGGGGCTGCTGGTGCTGATCGCCCGGTATGCGCGCCGGTTCGAGGCCCCGTGGCAGACCGGTACGCGCGCGGCGAACGCCCGCCGGGCGGTGGCGGGTCTGCTGGCGACGGGGTTCGCGGTGTACGCGCTGGGGCTGGCCTAAGGGCTGTCCCGTAACCCCCGGCGGGCACGCGACGACAGCTACGGCACCTCGCCGCGTTGTCGGAACGTCCACATACATCCAGTATGCGGACGCCCCTCCGCCTTACGATGCACCGCATCTGACGCCGCGCGCTGATCCACCGCGGATTACGGGACAGCCCTTAGGGGTGCGGGCCGGGAGACCCGGCCCCGCACCCGAACCGGGAACGACTACTCGCGCGCGGCGGAGGTGGAGCTCATGTCCGGGTACCGGTCCCCCGCCACCTGTCCCGCGATCGGCTCCAGCAGCGCCAGCTCCTGGTCCGTCAGCGTGATCCGGGTGGCGGCCACGTTCTCCAGCAGCCGGCTGCTCCTGCGGGTGCCCGGGATCGGCACCACGGTCAGGCCGTGCACCCGGGCCCGCTGCTGCACCCAGGCGAGCGCCACCTGCGCGGCCGACACCCCGTGCGCCGCCGCGATCTTGTGGACGGGCTCCAGCAGGGCGGCGTTCACCTTCGCGTTGTCGCCCGTGAAGCGCGGCTGGAACTGTCGGAAGTCGCCCTTCGGCAGGTCCTTGGCCGCGTCCGTGAACGCCCCGGTCAGAAAGCCGCGGCCGAGCGGCGAGTACGGCACGAACGTCACCCCGAGCTCGACGGCGGCGGGCACGGCGCTGCGCTCGACGTCCCGGCTGAAGAGCGACCACTCGGACTGCAGGGCGGCGATCGGATGCACGGCGTACGCCTCGCGCAGCTCCGCGCCGGTCACCTCGCTCAGCCCGAGCTGCTTCACCTTGCCCTGCCGCACCAGCTCGGCCATCGCGCCGACGGACTCGGCCAGCGGGACGGCCGGGTCGCGGCGGTGCATGTAGTACAGGTCGATGACGTCGGTGTTCAGTCGGCGCAGGCTGTTCTCGACGGCCTGGCGGATGTACGCGGGGTCGTTGCGCACGCCTCGGTAGTGCGGGTCGTCGCGCCTGCGCTCTATGGCGAACTTCGTGGCGAGCGTGATCTCGTCCCGGTGTGCCCCGACGAACGGGGCGAGGAACTCCTCGTTGGCGCCGAGACCGTACACATCCGCGGTGTCGAAGAGCGTGACGCCCGCCGCCAGCGCCGTCTCCAGCGTCTCGCGCGCCGAGGGCTCGTCGGTGTCCCCGTAGAACTCGCTCATGCCCATGCAGCCGAGTCCCTGCACACCGACCTGCGGGCCGCCGTTGCCGAGCTCCACCGTGGCGATCTTGTTGTCAGTCATCAGGCACAGGGCCTTTCCGGCGCCCGTCGGGCACCCGCATAGAAGTCGATCTTGTGGTCGAGGACGGCGAGGGTGTCCTGGAGCTCCGCGATCCGCGTCTTCACGTCGCGGCGGGTCGCCTCCAGCAGCTCCTGCCGTTCCTCGAAGGTGTGCTCGCCCTCGCGCAGCAGCTCCGCGTACCGGACCATGTCGGCGACCGGCATCCCCGTCAGCCGCAGCTTGCCGACGAACGCCAGCCAGTCCAGGTCACGGTTGGTGAAGCGGCGCTGCCCGGTGTGCGACCGGTCGACATGCGGCATCAGCCCGATCCGCTCGTACCAGCGCAGGGTGTGCGCGGTGAGCCCGGTGAAGGCGACGACCTCGCTGATGGTGTAGCGGTCCTGCCCCTCGGGGCGCGGATGCGCCCTGGGCGGCGCCGCGCATACGTCCGTCCTTGCGGAAGAGCTCTCCATCACCGTCATGACCTCCACGCTAGAACCTTGGAGTGCACTCGAAGCAAGCGCAATCGGGGACGGGTTTCGGCGGCGGCCGGGCCACCCCCTCCGAGCCGTCCCGGACGGCCCTCTACGCTCGTATGCATGCAAAGCCTGGCGATGATCGACAACTGGCCCGTCCCCACCGCGGCTGCGGCCGTCGTACGAGCGGACGGCACGGTCGTCGGTACGCACGGCCCGACCGCGCACCGTTTCCCGCTCGCCTCCGTCACCAAGCCGATCGCGGCCTATGCGGCGCTCGTGGCGTACGAGGAGGGCGCGGTCGAGCTCGACGAACCGGCCGGGCCCGAGGGCTCCACCGTCCGGCATCTGCTCGCGCACACCAGTGGCCTCGCCTTCGACGAGCACCGGACGACGGCCGCACCCGGCACCCGGCGGCTCTACTCCAACGCGGGCTTCGAGGTCCTCGGCGACCACATCGCCAAGGCCACCGACATCCCGTTCCCGGAGTACGTGCGCCAGGCGGTGCTGGAGCCGCTGGGGATGACGGCGACGGCGGTCGACGGCTCGCCCGCCAAGGACGGCGTCTCGACCGTCGACGATCTCATACGGTTCGCGGCGGAGGTACAGGCGCCGCGACTGCTCGACCCGCGTACGGTGCTCGCCGCGCAGACCGTCGTACACCCCGGCCTGAAGGGCGTGCTGCCCGGCTACGGCCACCAGAACCCCAACGACTGGGGGCTCGGCTTCGAGATCCGGGACCACAAGTCGCCGCACTGGACGGGCGGTTCCTCGTCCCCGGCGACCTTCGGGCACTTCGGCCAGTCCGGGACGTTCCTGTGGATCGACCCGGTCGCGGGCGCGGCCTGCGTCGCGCTGACCGACCGCGCCTTCGGCCCGTGGGCGGTGGAGGTGTGGCCGTCGTTCACGGACGCGGTGCTCGCGGAGCTCCGCTCCGGCCGCTGAAAGGCGTCACCCGTCAGCCGCTTTCGTGGCCAGACACTCGAACCACACCGTCTTGCCACGGCCGTCGCGGCGCGGTTCCGCGCCCCAGCGGTCGGTGACGGCGTCGACGAGGACCAGCCCCCTCCCGCCCTCGTCGAGCACATCACCCATGACCGCGCGGGGCAGTTCCGGGCAGCCGTCCGCGACCTCGACGCGCACGCCCCGGACCGGGAGCAGGAAGATGAGCGTCTGGCAGCGACGGCCGGGGACGTGCCGTACGACATTGGCGATCAGTTCGGTGAGCGCCAACTCCGCCGCGTCGGCCACATCGAGGAGATCCCAGCCGGTGAGGTAGAGCCGCAGGATGCGGCGCAGATGCCGGGCCGAGTGCTCACCGATCGCGAAGTCGGCGCGGTAGGTCGCCTCCACCGCATCTCCAGCGCTCGGATCAATTACGTGATTCATGTCACCAGCGTGCAGTGGGTTGATTACGCTCGGCTACGTACGGAAACGAACGCCGTGAGGCGTTGAACGCCGGAGGTGCCCCCCGCCGTGGCCAACATCCAGACTCTCGATCCCAGCGCTTCCCCGTTGGACTACTACGGCTGGGAACTGCGCCGCCAGAGAGAGGCCCACAACCTCAAACAGGGGCAGCTCGGCGACATCATCTTCTGCACCGGCTCCCTGATCGGTCAGATCGAGACGACGAGGAAGCTACCCACCCGCGACTTCTCCGAGCGGGTGGACGCGGCACTCGGCACGGGCGGTGTGTTCTCGCGCCTCGTCGGCCTGGTCCTGCGCAGCCAGCTGCCGACCTGGTTCCAGCCGTACGCGGACATGGAGGCCCGCGCGGCATACATCTCCACGTACCAGGCACAGTTGGTGTACGGGCTGCTGCAGACGGAGGGGTATGCGCGGGCCCTCCTCGGTGTCGATCACCCGAGCAGGGTCGACGAGATGGTGGCGGCCCGGCTGGAACGCCAGCGGATCCTGACGGGCGAGACTTCTCCCGCCTTGTGGGTCGTCCTGAGCGAAGCCGCGTTGCTCCAAGAGGTCGGCGGGCATGACGTCATGCGCGAGCAACTGGCACGTCTGTTGGACTTCCGCGACAACCCCTGGGTACAGATCCAGGTGCTTCCGTTCTCCGTCGGCCAGCACACGGGAATGATGGGCTCGTTCACCCTGCTCAGGTTCGAGGACGACCCCGACCTGTTCTACGTGGAGAGCTACGACCAGGGGCACATGACCGCCAATCCGCAGGTGATCAAGGAACGTTCGGTCGGCTACGCTCGCTTGCAAGCCACAGCCCTCTCCCCCGAGGACTCGGCGACACTGATCGCTCGTGTGATGGAGGAACGCTATGGGGACCAGTCATGACCTGACCGGAGCACAGTGGCGGAAGTCGACCTACAGCGGCACCAACGGCGGCGAATGCGTCGAGTGCACCGTCACCGGCGGCGCGGCCTGGCGCAAGTCCAGCTACAGCGGAAGCACCGGCGGTGACTGCGTCGAGGTGGCCGACGGCCTCCCCTGCGCCGTCCCCGTCCGCGACAGCAAGAACCCCGACGGCCCCGTCCTGACCGTCGGGGCCGACGCCTGGCAGAGCTTCGTGGACGGGCTCCGCTGACGTCACCGAAGCCCTGCGCGACGGAAGGGGGCCCGGGACGACCATCCGTGGTCGTCCCGGGCCCCCTTCCGCTCCCCCCGTGATCAGGCGGATTCTTCGCTCGGCACCTTGGCGAGCTCCACACCACGCAGGCTGAGCAGCACCACCGCGACGCACCCGCAGGCGAGCGCGATGTCGGCGACGTTACCCACGAACGGGCCGTAGTCGATGAAGTCCACAACATGCCCGCGGGCCACCCCGGGCTCGCGGAAGAGTCGGTCGCCCAGGTGGGACACCGCACCGCCGAGCAGCGCGCCCAGCACGAGCGCCCAGCCCGCGGAGGCCAGTCGGCGTGCGGTGTAGAGGATGCCGACCACTGCCGCTGCCGCCGCCAAGGTGAACACCCATGTCGCCCCCGTGCCGATGGAGAACGCGGCGCCAGGGTTGTACAGCAGTCGGAAGTGGATCAGAGGGGGGATCACGGCGACGCGCTCGCTGTCGGACAGCGCGGAGACCGCCCACATCTTGGTGAGCTGGTCCACGAGCAGGACCACCGCCGCCAGCATGAGCATCATGCCGTACAGCCGGCCTGAACCCCGCTCCAACCGCATCATCAGGGCCTCCGTGCTTAGCGATGTCCGAACCAGGATTCCCTGAGCCTATCGGCCCCTCCCGAGTCGTCTTCCAGCATTCCCGGACGAAGCCCCGTCGGACTGTCCGGGAACCGCTACTCTCCTCGGCCATGGCCGACACAGTCCGCGCTACCGCCTCCGACGTTCCGACGCTCGCCTCCGTACTCGCCAGTGCCTACGCCGAGGACCCCGTCTGGTCCTGGCTGATGCCGCACGACCGGGACCGGCGGCTGCGGCTGCTGTTCACCGCGCATCTGGCGCAGCAGGTCCCGGCGGGCCGGGTGTGGACCGATCCGGACCGCACGGTGGCGGCGGTGTGGGCGGAACCCGGGAAGTGGAAGCTGCCGGTGGGCTATCTGCTGCGCAACGCGGGCACGCTCCTGCGGGCGGGGCGGGCCCAACTGCCCCGGACCGCAATGCGGTTGCTCGCGCTGGAGCACCGCCACCCGGCCGAGCCCGCGCACTGGTACGTCGAGTACATCGGCACCCACGCGGACGCGCGCGGCACAGGGCGCGGATCGCAGGTGCTGGGCGGGCTGCTGGAGCAGGCGGACGCGGACGGGCGGCCGGTGTTCCTGGAGTCGAGCAACCGCCGCAACCTGACCTTCTACCAACGGCACGGCTTCACCGTGCGGGAGGAGATGTCGTTCCGGGCCGGGCCGCCGATGTGGTCGATGTGGCGCCGGGAAACGGACCGGTAGCGCCTCGCCGACGCGCGGGCCCGCCGCCCGCGGCTGTGCGGTGGTTGCGGACGGGACACCAGGACGAGCGCGGCCGACCCGTCCCGGTGTCCCGCCCGCAACCACGCGGTCATTCGGCGTCTTTCACCGGAACGCCCTCGCGGGTCGCTCCGGCATTCCCGAACGGGCTCTCGTCACTTCCGCCAGAACAGGTGGTGCGTCACGCCGCTCGGGCTGGGCACCACGTCCAGGTGGTACCGGTCGAGCAGCTCGTCGGGGGACTCCCAGAGCCGTACTCCGGATCCGAGCTTCACCGGCGAGACCGCCACGTGCAGGGTGTCGACGAGGCCGGCGTCGAGGAACTGCCGGATGGTGGTGACTCCGCCGCCGAGTCGGACGTCCTTGCCCTGTGCCGCTTCCCGCGCCTGCTCAAGGACCGTGGCCGGATCCCCGTCGACGAAGTGGAACGTGGTGTCGGACAGTGTGTACGAAGGACGTGTGTGGTGGGTCATGACGAACACCGGGGTGCGGAACGGGGGCTCGTCGCCCCACCAGCCGCGCCACTCGTGGTCGTTCCAGGGCCCGCGCTGGGGCCCGAACTTGTTGCGGCCCATGATCTCGGCGCCGATGTTGCGCGCGTAGTCCCGCGTGAAGTAGTCGTCGAGGCCCCGGCTCCCCCCGGGGTCGGTGCGCATCGGCCAGCTCGCCGTGGCACCGGCCCAGGAGAACAGCCTCTCCGGATCGGGAAGGCCGAACGGGCTCTCGAAGCTCTGGTCCTCACCGGCCCCGATTCCGTCACTGGAGACATTGAAATTCTGGACTCTCAGTAGCTGGGTCACGCGTTCCTCCTGCGTCGTCGGTAACAGTGATCAGACTCTTCGGGCCGGCAGAACTCATCGCCGCGCCGCGACCGATCCGAATGCGGGCTGCCCGAGGTCCCGACAGGCTCTCAGGCCGACAGTTCCCAGATCAGCACCTCGGCCGCGTCGGCCGCCACCAGCTCCAGGCCCTGTTCCCCCGTGATCCGCGCCGCGTCGCCCGGTCCCAGCTCCTCGTCGCCGATCCCCACACGCCCGGCCACCACGTGGACATACGCCCGCGGCGCGTCCGGCACCGCCGTGCGTTCCCCCGCGGCCGGTCTGCGTACATGCAGCATCGCACCGGCCGCCGGGAGGGCGTACGGGGTGGAGTCGGCGATGCCGGGAACGATCGTGTACGCGGGCTCACCGCCCGGTTCGAGCGGGGCCAGCCACATCTGAAGGAACGTCAGCGGACCGTCGCCGTCGTTGCGCTCGACGTGACGGACGCCCGCGGCGGCGCTGAGGTGCTGGAGGTCCCCGGCCCGTACGACCGTGGCGTGACCGGTGGAATCGCGGTGGGTCAGCTCGCCCTCGACGACCCAGGTGACGATCTCCGTGTGGCTGTGCGGGTGTTCGTCGAAGCCCGCGCCGGGGGCGAGCCGCTCCTCGTTGCAGGCAAGCATCGCGCCGAAGCGGAGGTTGTCCGGATCGTAGAAGCCGCCGAAGGAGAAGGCGTGCAGGGACTCGATGCCGGCGGCCTCGTCCCCGCCCGTGAAACGGTCGTCGGAGCGCTGAACGGATATCACCCGACCACGGTAGCCCGGCGCGGGCCGCCCGGGACCGCCCCCCGCGGGCCCGCGCGCCCCTCCTCGGGCCCCCGTCCGCTACCCGGCAGTACGACCCGCGACAGCCCCGGCTCTCCGTGCACGTGGTCCGATGAGGCAGTCTTGTGTTCGTGCCCCGACCCGATCCTGAGCAGCCCGCTGCGAACGACGCCCACCTGCATGCCGCGACCCTGAAACGGCTGGAGCAGTCCTCCGGCCGCCTGGCCGCCAACGCGATCGCCCGCATGGACGAGACGCTGCCGTGGTACCGGGCGATGCCGCCGGAGAACCGTTCCTGGATCGGCCTGGTGGCCCAGGCCGGGATCGCGGCGTTCACCGAGTGGTTCCGGCATCCGGAGACCCCGCAGGCCATCTCCACCGATGTGTTCGGCACGGCTCCGCGCGAGCTGACCCGGGCGATCACGCTGCG
The DNA here is from genome assembly GCF_044754145.1 of Streptomyces sp. NPDC093149. Classification (NCBI taxonomy): domain Bacteria; kingdom Bacillati; phylum Actinomycetota; class Actinomycetes; order Kitasatosporales; family Streptomycetaceae; genus Streptomyces; species Streptomyces sp. NPDC093149. Next base: position 711,135 of record NZ_JBIVON010000002.1, on the reverse strand, counting down.
GCAGACCGTCGAGATGGTGCGTACGACGATCGAGGTCATGGAGGCCGCGATCGAGGAGGTCGCCGCGCCCGGTGACGAGTCGGTGCTGCGAGAGGCGCTGCTGGTCTACGCGCGGGAGATCGCCTTCGCGACCGCCCAGGTGTACGCGCAGGCCGCCGAGGCCCGCGGCGCCTGGGACGCCCGGCTGGAATCGCTGGTCGTGAACGCGGTGCTGTCCGGCGAGGCCGACGAAGGTGCCGTGTCGCGTGCCGCGGCGCTCGGCTGGAACTCCCCCGAACACGTCTGCGTGGTGCTCGGTACGGCCCCGGACGGCGACAGCGAACTGACCGTGGAGGCGATCCGCCGGGCCGCCCGGCACGCGAAGCTCCAGGTCCTGACCGGGGTGCTCGGCAACCGACTGGTCGTCATCGCGGGCGGCAGCGACAACCCGCTGCACGTCGCGAAGGCGCTGATCGGCCCGTACGCGGCGGGCCCCGTCGTCGCCGGGCCCGTGGTGCCCGACCTGCTGGCGGCCACCCGGTCCGCGCAGGCCGCCGCCGCCGGGCTGAAGGCGTGCGGTGCCTGGCAGGACGCCCCGCGGCCGGTGCTGGCCGACGATCTGCTGCCGGAGCGCGCGATGGCGGGAGATCCCGCCGCACGGGACCAATTGGTGGAGGAGATCTACAGACCGCTGGAAGAAGCGGGTTCCGCGCTCCTGGAAACACTGAGTGTGTATCTGGAACAGGCGAGCAGCCTGGAAGGCGCGGCGAGGATGCTCTTCGTCCACCCCAACACCGTGCGCTACCGGCTCCGACGTGTGACAGACGTCACCGGATGGTCACCCTCCGATGTCCGCTCGGCGTTCACTCTGCGAATCGCCCTGATTCTGGGGCGCCTGGCCGCCAGGGATCCGCAGTCCTAAACTTTTGTCGGACATCAACAATTCCCCATACGGTTCTTCGTCCCTGTCCCCACGGGCGTTCCGGACCGTTCACAAGAGAGAGTGTGAGGGTGCTCGTACTCGTCGCTCCCGGCCAAGGCGCTCAGACGCCCGGCTTCCTGACTCCCTGGCTCGACCTTCCCGGTGCCACCGACCGCATCGCGGCCTGGTCCGACGCCATCGGGCTCGACCTCGCCCGCTACGGCACCAAGGCCGACGCGGAGGAGATCCGTGACACCGCGGTGGCGCAGCCGCTGCTGGTCGCCGCCGGTCTGCTGTCCGCCGCCGCACTCAACGCATCGCCTGACATCGTCGCAGGTCACAGCGTTGGTGAGATCACCGCAGCCGCCCTCGCCGGAGTCATCGGCGACGAGGCCGCGCTGCGTCTCGTCCGTACCCGTGGGCTCGCCATGGCCGACGCCGCCGCCGTCACCGAGACCGGCATGGCCGCGTTGCTGGGCGGCGACCCCGAGGTGACGGTCCCTCATCTGGAGAAGCTCGGGCTGACTCCGGCGAACGTCAACGGGGGCGGCCAGATCGTCGCCGCCGGTACCGCCGCGCAGATCGCCGCACTGACCGAGGACATGCCCGAGGGCGTGCGTCGCGTGGTGCCCCTCAAGGTCGCCGGTGCCTTCCACACGCACCACATGGCACCCGCCGTCGACCGGCTGCGCGAGGCCGCGATGGCGCTGAAGATCGCCGACCCGACCGTGACGTACGTCTCGAACGCCGACGGGAAGGCCATCGCCATCGGCGACGAGGTCATCTCGCGGCTGGTCGGCCAGGTGGCCAACCCGGTCCGCTGGGACCTGTGCATGGAGACGTTCAAGGAAATGGGCGTCACGGCTCTCATCGAGGCGTGCCCCGGTGGCACCCTCACGGGTCTCGCCAAGCGCGCGCTGCCCGGTGTGCAGACGCTCGCGCTGAAGACCCCCGACGACCTCGACGCCGCCCGCGCGCTCGTCATCGAGCACGCGGGCGCCTAAGGAGCCCGAGAGCATGTCGAAGATCAAGCCCAGCAAGGGCGCCCCGTACGCACGCATCATGGGTGTCGGCGGCTACCGTCCGACCCGGGTCGTGCCCAACGAGGTGATCCTCGAAACGATCGACTCGTCCGACGAGTGGATCCGCTCGCGCTCCGGCATCGCCACCCGCCACTGGGCGAACGACGAGGAGACCGTCGCCGCGATGTCGATCGAGGCGTCCGGCAAGGCCATCGCCGACGCCGGAATAAGCCCCGACCGGATCGGCGCCGTGGTCGTCTCCACCGTCTCGCACTTCGCGCAGACGCCCGCCATCGCCACCGAGATCGCCGACAAGCTGGGCACCGACAAGGCCGCCGCGTTCGACATCTCGGCCGGCTGCGCCGGCTTCGGGTACGGACTGACCCTCGCCAAGGGCATGATCGTCGAGGGCTCGGCGGAGTACGTCCTGGTCATCGGCGTGGAACGGCTGTCGGACCTGACCGACCTGGAGGACCGGACGACGGCCTTCCTGTTCGGTGACGGCGCCGGTGCCGTCGTGGTCGGCCCGTCCGAGGAGCCCGCGATCGGCCCGACCGTGTGGGGTTCCGAGGGCGACAAGGCCGCCACGATCAAGCAGACCGTGTCCTGGGACAAGTTCCGCAGCGGCGACGTGTCGCAGCTGCCGCTCGACTCCCGGGGCAACGTCAAGTTCCCGGCCATCACGCAGGAGGGCCAGGCGGTCTTCCGCTGGGCCGTCTTCGAGATGGCGAAGGTCGCCCAGCAGGCGCTGGACGCGGCCGGGATCGCCCCGGAAGACCTGGACGTCTTCATTCCGCACCAGGCCAACATGCGGATCATCGACTCGATGGTGAAGACCCTGAAGCTGCCGGAGAGCGTCACGGTCGCCCGTGACGTGGAGACCACCGGCAACACCTCCGCCGCCTCGATTCCGCTCGCCATGGAGCGGCTCCTGGCGACCGGTCAGGCGAAGAGCGGCGACACCGCGCTCGTCATCGGCTTCGGGGCGGGTCTCGTCTACGCCGCGACGGTCGTTACCCTCCCCTAGGCACACCAGGCCTTTTTCGGCCCGGACGCCAGAACCCAGCAGATAAACATCGAAGGAGCGCCAACATGGCCGCCACTCAGGAAGAGATCGTCAAGGGTCTCGCCGAGATCGTCAACGAGATCGCCGGCATCCCGGTCGAGGACGTCCAGCTGGACAAGTCCTTCACCGACGACCTGGACGTCGACTCGCTGTCCATGGTCGAGGTCGTCGTCGCCGCCGAGGAGCGTTTCGACGTCAAGATCCCCGACGAGGACGTCAAGAACCTCAAGACGGTCGGCGACGCCGCCGAGTACATCCTCAAGCACCAGGCCTGATCAGGCCGGCTCTGTGTCGCCACCCGGCGGTGGCGCCGCTGATTCACGACCCTCTACACGTGGAGAAGATTTTCCAGTGAACTCGACCAATCGCACCGTGGTCGTCACCGGTATCGGCGCAACCACTCCGCTGGGTGGCGACTCGGCGTCGACCTGGGAAGGTCTGATGGCCGGTCGTTCCGGCGTCAAGCCTCTTGAGGGCGAACGTTTCGCCGAGTTGCCCGTCAAGATCGCCGCGCTCGCGGCGGTCGACCCGGGCGACGTCCTGCCCCGTCCGCTCGCCCGCAAGCTGGACCGCTCGGCGCAGTTCGCGCTGATCGCGGCCCGCGAGGCCTGGGCGGACGCCGGTTTCACCGGCAAGGCCGGTGAGGACGACGCGGTCCGGCCCGAGCGGCTGGGCTCGGTCATCGCCTCCGGTATCGGTGGCGTGATCACCCTGCTCGACCAGTACGACGTGCTCAAGGAGAAGGGCGTACGCCGCGTCTCCCCGCACACCGTGCCCATGCTCATGCCCAACGGCCCGGCCGCCAACGTCGGCCTGGAGGTCAACGCCCAGGCCGGTGTGCACACTCCGGTCTCCGCCTGCGCCTCGGGCGCCGAGGCGATCGGATACGCCGTCGAGATGATCCGCACCGGCCGCGCCGATGTGGTCCTCGCCGGTGGCACCGAGGCGGCGATCCACCCGCTGCCGATCGCCGCGTTCGCCAACATGATGGCGATGTCCAAGAACAACGACGAGCCCGAGAAGGCCTCCCGTCCGTACGACACCGGCCGTGACGGCTTCGTGCTCGGCGAGGGTGCCGGCGTCGTCGTGCTGGAGTCCGCGGAGCACGCCGCCGCGCGTGGTGCCAGGGTCTACTGCGAGGTGCTGGGCCAGGGGCTGTCCGCCGACGCCCACCACATCGCGCAGCCCGAGCCGACGGGTCGCGGTATCGCCGCCGCGCTGCAGAACCTGCTGGACCAGACGGACCTCAAGCCGTCCGAGGTCGTGCACCTGAACGCGCACGCCACCTCGACGCCGCAGGGCGACGTCGCGGAGCTGAAGGCGCTGCGCAAGGTTCTGGGCGACGACCTCGACCATGTCGCGATCTCCGCGACGAAGTCGATGACCGGTCATCTCCTCGGTGGCGCCGGCGGCATCGAGACCGTCGCGACGGTCCTGGCGCTGCACCACCGGATGGCTCCGCCGACGATCAACGTGGAACACCTCGACGAGGAGGTGGAGGCGGACATCGTGCGCGACACGCCTCGGCCGCTGCCGGAGGGGCCGATCGCCGCGATCAACAACTCGTTCGGGTTCGGCGGGCACAACGTCGTCCTGGCGTTCCGCAGCGTCTGACCTGCGGTCCGCGCCCCGGTACACCGAAACCCGTCTCTCCAGCCGGAGAGGCGGGTTTCGTCCGTTGCACGGGCGGCTTCGGGGGCTCCGCCCCCGGACCCCCGCTCCTCGCTCGCCGGAGGGGCTGGATTCCGCGCCCTCACACCACCTGGTGGAGCCACCGCACGGGTGCGCCCTCGCCCGCGTGACGGAAGGGCTCCAGTTCGTCGTCCCACGGCTTGCCGAGCAGCTTGGCGATCTCGGCCTCCAGGTCGGTCTCGCCCTGGACGGAGCGCGCCAGCGCGGCCCGCAGCCGGTCCTCGGGCACCAGGATGTCGCCGTGCATGCCGGTGACGGCGTGAAAGATGCCCAGTTCGGGCGTGGAGCTGTAGCGCTCGCCCTCCGTGGTGGGGCTCGGCTCCGCCGTCACCTCGAAGCGCAGCAGATCCCAGCCGCGCAGCGCGGAGGCCAGTTTCGACGCCGTGCCGGGGCGGGCCTGCCACGAGAACTCGGACCGCCAGGTGCCGGGCGCGGCCGGCTGTCTGATCCAGTCGAGCTGGACGCGCACACCGAGGACGCCCGCCACCGCCCATTCGACATGGGGGCAGAGCGCGCGCGGTGCGGAGTGAACGTACAGAACTCCACGTGTCGTCACCGGGACCTCCAGTGTGGGACGAAGTTCGCCTTCCCCAGCGGCCTCGCGCCCGTACCGTCGCTTCTCGGCCGGCTCCCGAGGTTGTCATCAGTAAACAGCATCGGGGTGAATCTCCTGAAAAGGGGCAGTACGTGACGTGGTGTGATTTACAGAAAGCCACCCGAGTGGAGCCGGGCGAGGGTATGCGCCGCTGGTTCGACGAGGAAAAGCTACCGCGCGGCGGCGGTCGAGGTGTGACGTACGGTCGGTCCTGGGCACTTCATTCGCTGAGCTTTCACCCTGCGGGGCACCCGGGTCGTACACCTGGTGCCGCAAAGGATTGCCGGGGGCATAAACGAGGGGAACCAAGGGATGCAGGATCGTTCCGCCCGTCACCGTTCGCGCATCGCGACCGCTGTCCTGGCGGCGGTGGTCTCGCTGCTCGGCGTCGCCGTACTGACCGGCTGCGACGCCGACCGGGACGGGACGACGAAGGGGTCGGCCTCCGGGCAGCGGCACCCGTCCGCGAGGCCCGGTCCGGTCTGGGACCGCAGTCCGGGGTCGGTGGCCGCCGTCGGCGACTCCATCACCCGCGGCTTCGACGCCTGTTCGGTGCTGGCCGACTGCCCGGAGGTGTCCTGGGCGACCGGCACGGACAGCGAGGTGCGCAGTCTCGCCGTGCGGCTGCTCGGTGAGTCGGGGGCCGCCGCACGCAGCTGGAACCACGCCGCGACGGGGGCAAGGATCGCTCAGCTGCCGGAGCAGATGGCGCTGGCCGCGAAGGAGAGGCCGGATCTGGTGACGGTGATGATCGGCGCCAATGACGCCTGCCGGGACTCGGCACGGATCATGACGCCGGTGGCGGATTTCCGGTCGTCCTTCGAGGCGGCGATGCGTCAGTTGCGCGCCGGGGCACCGAAGGCGCAGGTGTACGTGTCGAGCGTGCCCGATCTCATGCGGCTCTGGCAGACGGGGCGCGGCAACGCGCTGGGCAAGCAGATCTGGAAGCTGGGGATCTGTCAGTCGATGCTGGGCGACGCGGACGACATGGGCGCGCAGGCGGTGGCCCGGCGCGCCTCGGTGCAGGAGCGGGTCGTGGCGTACAACGGGGTGCTGCGGGACGTCTGTGCGAAGGATCTGCGTTGCCGTTACGACGGCGGTGAGGTCTACGACTACCGGTTCACCGGCAAGCAGCTCAGCCAGTGGGACTGGTTCCATCCGGGGCGCAACGGACAGGCGCGGCTGGCGGAGATCGCCTACCGCAATGTCACCGCGGCCCGGCCGCCCGCGTAGGCTCCGTGATCATGGACACGGGTTCGAGCACAGTGCTGCGTACGGAAGAGTTCGGCACCCTCGCGGACGGTGCCGTCGTGCACCGCTGGACGCTGGAGCGGGACGGCACACGCGTGCGCGTCCTGACGTACGGCGGCATCGTGCAGTCGGTCGAGGTGCCGGGCCGGGACGGGGCGCGGGCGGATGTCGCGCTCGGGCTGCCGGACCTCGCCGGGTACGAGACGTTCTCCGGCCCCTACTTCGGGGCGCTGGTCGGCCGGTACGCGAACCGGATCGGCGGTGCCTGTTTCGAGCTGGACGGGCACACGCACCGGTTGACGCGGAACGAGGGGCGCAACCATGTGCACGGCGGGGCCAGGGGCTTCGACAAGCGCGTGTGGCGGGCGCGTGGGGTGGCCGACGGCGTCGAGCTGTCCCTGGTCTCCGAGGACGGCGAGGAGGGCTTCCCGGGGCGTCTGTCGGTGTCGGCGACGTACACCCTGGACGAGGGCGGGGCGCTGCGGATCGCGTACCGGGCGACGACCAACGCCCCGACGGTGCTGAACCTGACGAATCACACGTACTGGAATCTCGCGGGCGCCGACAGCGGCAGCGCGCTCGGGCAGGTGCTGCGGATCGCGGCCGGGCAGATCACTCCGGCGGACGCCGAGTCGCTGCCGACGGGCGAGTTCCTGCCGGTGGACGGGACCCGGTTCGACTTCCGTGAGCCGAAGCCGGTGGCGGCGGGCTACGACCACAACTTCGTGCTGGACGGGACCGGGGCGGGGCCCGCGGCCGAGCTGTACGACGCGGCGTCGGGGCGGGTCCTGACCGTCACCACGACGGAACCGGGCATGCAGCTGTACACGGCGGACCACCTCGACGGCCGGCCGTTCGGCCCGTGCGCCGGGATCGCGCTGGAGACCCAGCACTTCCCGGACTCCCCGAACCGGCCCGGGTTCCCGAGCACGGTGCTGCGGCCGGGCGAGGAGTACGTCTCGACGACGGTGTACGGATTCGCGGTGCGCTGAGCGGGGAAGGGCCCCGCAGCGGCCTCGGATGCCGCTGCGGGGCCCTTCCGTTCCTCCGTGGCCCGCTACTCCTTGACCTCCACGGCCGCGGTCAGACGTACGTCACCGAGCGAGCGGGCCGCCTGCACCTCGTACGTGCCGGGGACGAGAGTCCAGTCGTACGCCGTCTCGTCCCAGATCTCGTACGCGCGCCGCTCCAGTGCGATCACCGCTTCGGCGCTCTCGCCGGGCGCCGCCTCGACCCGCGCGAAACCGGCCAGCCAGCGGACCGGGCGTTCGGCGGTGTCGTCCCGGGGGGCCAGGTAGAGCTGGACGGTCTCGGCGCCCGGCCGGGGACCGGTGTTGCGGAGGCGGACGGTGGCGGAGTCGGGGCCGGCCGTCAGGCTCTCGTACTCCCAGGTGGTGTAGCCGAGTCCGTGGCCGAAGGGGTACGCGGGCGCGGTGCCTGCCTTCTCCCAGGCCCGGTAGCCGACGAAGACGCCCTCCTCGTAGCGGAGTTCGCCGTCGGTGGGCGTGGTGTTCGAGACCGGGACGTCGGCGAGCGCGACCGGCCAGGTGGTGGGGAGGCGGCCGCCGGGCTCCTCGGCGCCGAGCAGGACGTCGGCCAGCGCGTGGCCGGCCTCCTGGCCGGGGAACCAGCTGAGCAGGACCGCGGAGACCTCCTCGCGCCACGGAAGCTCCACCGGGGAACCGGAGTTCACGATCACGACGGTGTTCGGGTTGACGGCGGCGACGGCCCTGACCAGGTCGTCCTGGTGGCCGGGGAGCCGGAGGTCGGTGCGGTCGAAGCCTTCCGACTCCACGCGTTCGGTCGTGCCGACGACGACGATCGCGGTGTCCGCGCCACGCGCCGCCTCGACCGCCTCGGCAATCAGTTCGCCGGGGTCGCGGCGCGGCCCGAGGTGGCACAAGGCGAACGAGACGCCGGAGATCGGCGCGTCCTCGCCCAGGGTGTCGGGGATCTGCCGCAGCGACACCTCGACGGGTTCGCCCGCGGCGAGGGTGATCCGGCCGCGCTCCAGGGGGTTGCCGAAGAACGCCTCGCCGGGGTCGGTGGAGCCGGTGACCCGGTGGATCCCGTCGTACAGGGTCTCGCCCGCGACGGTGAGGGTGAGCGCTCCGGTGCCGCGGGTGCCGAAGACGTGCTCGCCGTCGTCGCGCGGGACGAAGGTGCCGGTGATCTCGACGCTGTGCAGCGTCTCGGGGCTCACGCCCGCGGGGAAGTCGGTGCCGGTCCACTGGAGGGTGCCGCCACGCAGCGGGGCCGAGCCGATGACGGTGCCGGAGGCGTCGTGGCAGACGGCCCTCAGCTCGAAGCCCTGCTCGGCGGGGGCGAGTTCGTTGTTCGGGTCGGCGCCGACCCGGTAGTCGAGCACGCCCTCGGGGAGGGCGGCGGTGAGGCCGTCCAGCGGCGAGACGATGTGGTGCGGGAAGACCTGGGCGGAGCCGCCGCCGAGGACCCGGGCGTCCCGGGCGAGCGCCCCGCTGAGCCCGACCTTGCGCACGGCGGCCGGGTCGACGGGGAGCGCGGCGCGTTCGTTGCGCACGAGGACGAAGGAGCGGCGGGCGATCTCGCGGGCCAGCGCGTCGCCGTCGACGGTCGCGGGGTGCGCCGCCTCGTCGACGACGGGCGGGGCGCCGTCCAGGACGCCGACGCGGGCGGCGAGCCGCAGCACGTTCCGCACGGCCCCGTCGACGACGGACTCCTCGACCTCACCGGCGCGCACGGCGTCGGCGAGCGCCTTGCCGTAGACGGTCTTCGGGCCCGGCATGGCGACGTCGAGGCCGCCGTTCGCGGCGGCGACGGTGGAGCGGGCGGCCAGCCAGTCGGAGACGATGTAGCCGTCGAAGCCCCATTCGCCGCGCAGCACCGCGTTCTGCAGATAGCGGTGCTCGGTCATGGTGGAGCCGTTGACCCGGTTGTAGGCGGCCATGATGCCCCAGGGGTGGGCGTTCTTGACGATGCGTTCGAACGGGGCGAGGTAGATCTCGCGCAGGGTCCGCGGGGCGACGAGGTTGTCGACGGTGAAGCGTTCGGTCTCGGCGTCGTTGGCGACGAAGTGCTTGACGGTGGTGCCGACACCGCCGTCCTGCACACCGCGCACATAGCCGGTGCCGATCTCGCCGGTGAGGTACGGGTCCTCGCTGTACGTCTCGAAGTGGCGCCCGCCGAGCGGGGAACGGTGGAGGTTCACGGTCGGGGCGAGGAGGACGTGCACTCCCTTGCGGCGGGCCTCCTGGGCCAGCAGCCGGCCGGCCCGGCGGGCCAGGTCCGGGTCCCAGGTCGCGGCGAGCGCGGTGGGCGAGGGCAGCGCCACGGAGGGGTCGTCGGCGTTCCAGGCGACCCCGCGGACGCCGATCGGCCCGTCGGACATCACCAGGGAGCGCAGTCCGACGGCGGGCAGCGCGGGCAGCGACCACATGTCCTGCCCGGCCAGCAGCCGCGTCTTGTCGTCGAGCCCGAGCGCGGACAGCGCCGCTTCGACCGCGGCGTCGCGGGCCGCATCGGGGTGGGTGGGGGTGGACGCGCCTGCCACGGCCGTACCTCCTCGTCGGTGTCCTGCACTGAATGTCTCCATAGTGACCGCATGACCGGTAAAGCAGTAGGCTTCGTTATCAGTCTGTGATTTATCGGGATGGCGTACGGTCCTCGGTGCGGGACCGATGGAGCACCGAAAGGGGCCGGGGCGATGGCGCGGGCCAGAAGCGCGGAGCGGCGGGCGGAGATTCTCCGCGCCGCTCTCGAAGTGATCGCCGAGCGCGGCTACCGGGGCGCCTCGCTGAGCGCCGTCGCCGAGCGGGTCGGCCTCAGCCAGCAGGGCCTCCTGCACTACTTCCCGACCAAGGAGGCGCTGCTCGTCGCCGTGCTGGAGCAGCGCGACCAGTGGGACACCGGCGGCGGGACCCGGAGCGACGGCAGATGGCGGACCGATCTGCTGGCCTCGCTCGTCGAGTACAACGCGATGCGCCCCGGCATCGTCCAGACGTTCTCGGCGCTGCTCGGCGAGAGTGTGACGGAGGGTCACCCCGCGCGGGAGTTCTTCACCCACCGCTACACCCAGGTCCGGGCGAGCATGGCGACGACGCTGCGCGCGGAGTACGGCGAGCGGCTGCCGGGCGGCCTGACGCCGGAGCGCGCGGCGCCGCTGCTGGTGGCGGTGATGGACGGGCTTCAGTACCAGTGGCTGCTGGACCCGGACTCGGTGGACATGTCCGCGGCGTTCCAGGATTTCCTGACGCTGCTGGGCTCTCCGCAACCGCACGATCCGGAGAACCCCCCAGCATGACACGGCCTGCGACGATTCCGGTACGGCAGGATCGATGAACGTCACCTCCGGGTGATTTCCGGGTGATCTACGCGCGTCCGGGCACAAGGCGCCGTCCGGGGCGCCCCAGGGTGGGGCGCATGACTTCCCAGACCGCCGGACCTTCCTCCGGCCCGCCCTCCCGACGCACCGTGCTCACGGGCGCCGCCGCCGGTGCCGCCGCCCTTGCCTCGACCGCCGTCGGCACCGCAAGTGCCGCCGCCCCCGCTGCCCTTGACGGCGCCGCATCCGGCACCGCGCTCGCCCCGGCGGCCGCCGGATCGGACTGGGCGGCCTGCCTGACCATCGCCCGCGCCATCCTCGTACGCGACGAGCAGGACCAGCCGCTGGTCCCCCACTACCGCGACATCCTGCTGTCCAAGGGCCTGCCGCGCAGCCGCAATGCCCCCAAGAAGGTGCTGGTCGTCGGCGCGGGCCCGGCCGGGCTCACCGCCGCCCATCTGCTCCGCAGCGCCGGGCACACCGTCACCGTGATCGAGGCCAACGGCAACCGCGTCGGCGGCCGGATCAAGACCTTCCGCAAGGGCGGCCACGAGAACGCGAAGGCGCCGTTCGCGGACCCGCATCAGTACGCCGAGGCCGGCGCCATGCGGATCCCCGACAGCCACCCGCTGGTCACCGGACTCATCGACGCCTTCGACCTGAAGCGCCGCCGCTTCTACCTGGTCGATGTCGACGCCGAAGGCCGGCCCGTCAACCGCACCTGGATCCACGTCAACGGCGTCCGGATGCGCAAGGCCGACTACGCGGCGAAGCCGCAGGCGGTCAACCGCTCGTTCGGCGTCCCCGCGGAGTTCGAGAACAAGACCGCCGCGACGATCGTGCGCGAGGCCTTCGCACCCGTGCGCAAGGAATTCGAGGGCAAGGAGGGCAGCGAGCTCGTCAAGGGCTGGGCGCGGGTGATCCAGCGGTACGGACACTGGTCGATGTACCGCTTCCTGACCGAGGCCGCCAAACTCGACGAGCGGACGATCGACCTCATCGGCACGGTCGAGAACCTGACCTCCCGGCTCCATCTCGCCTTTGTGCACAGCTTCATCGGTGCCTCGCTGATCAGCCCGGACACCGCGTTCTTCGAACTGCCGGGCGGCACGGCCACGCTCGCCGACGCGATGTACGAGCGGGTCAAGGACATCGTGCGGCTGGACCGCCGGGCCACCAGGATCAGCCACGGCGCGGGCGGCGTCCGGGTCGAGACGGTGTCCGAGGGCCGCGACGGCAAGCCGCTCGTGCGCGAGACGTTCACCGGCGACCGGGCGATCATCACCGTGCCGTTCTCCGGACTGCGCCACATCCCGGTCGCTCCTGCGCTCTCGTACGGCAAGCGGCGCGCGATCACCGAGATCCACTACGACGCGGCGACCAAGGTGCTGCTCGAATTCAGCCGCCGCTGGTGGGAGTTCGAGGAGAAGGACTGGAGGACCGAGCTGGAGAGGATCAGGCCCGGCCTGTACGACGCCTACCGTCGGGGCAAGGCACCGGCCGACGGCTCACTGCTGGGCGCCCACCCCTCCGTACCCCCCGGGCACCTCCCGCCCAACCAGCGCGTGCACTACGCGGCGTACCGCGCCGACGCCCGCAACCAGCCCGAGGCGGCACACGTCATCGGCGGCGGATCGGTCACCGACAACCCCAACCGCTTCATGTTCCAGCCGTCCCACCCGGTCGAGAAGAGCGCGGGCGGCGTGGTCCTCGCCTCCTACAGCTGGGCCGACGACGCGTTGAAGTGGGACTCGCTGGACGACGACGAGCGCTATCCGCACGCCCTGGGCGGGGTGCAGGACGTGTACGGGCAGCGCGTCGAGGTCTTCTACACCGGCGTCGGCGCCACCCAGTCGTGGATGCGCGATCCGTACGCGTACGGCGAGGCGTCGGTCCTGCTGCCGGGCCAGCACACCGAGCTGTTCGCCGACGTGCGGTCGGTCGAGGGGCCGCTGCACTTCGCGGGCTGCCACACCTCGGTCAAACCGGCCTGGATCGAAGGGGCGTTGGAGTCCGCGGTCCGGTCCGCGCTGGAGGTGCACACCAGCTGACCCCGGTCGGGCGGGCGTCGCTCAGCGGGCCAGGCCCAGGGTGACGCCCAGTCCGACGAGCACCGTTCCGATGACCCGGTTGAGGGCCTTCTGCCACCGCAGCATCGCGGTACGCAGCCGCGCGTTCGAGAAGAACAGCGCGACCAGGCCGAACCAGCCGAGATGGGCGACGGACATGAACAACCCGTAACCTGCCTGCTCCCACAGGCCGGTCGTGGGCCCGACGACCTGGGTGAAGGTCGACACGACGAAGAGCGTGGTCTTGGGATTCAGTGCGTTGGTGAGGAAACCGGTGCGCAGGGCCGCGAGCCGGGTCAGCCGCGGCTTCGAGTCCAGGTCGATTCCGAGATCGTCGCGGGCGAGGAAGGTCCGTACCCCGATATGGACGAGATAGGCCGCGCCGACCAGCTTGATCGCGGTGAACAGGGCGGTCGACGAGGCGATCAGCAGCCCGACGCCGAGCATCGTGTACGTGACGTGGACGAGCACACCCGCGGCGACTCCGACGGCACCCAGCAGTCCCGTCGTACGGCCGTACAGGCAGCTGTTGCGGACGACCATCGCGAAGTCCGCGCCCGGACTGATGACAGCGAGGACGGTGATGACGGCGACGGCGACGATCTCGGTCATGGGGACGGATCCCTTCAGGGCCTGTCGGGTGGCCTCGGACCGGATGGCGGGCGTGGTCCGGTGCGTGCGGTTCCGAGGCGGAGGAGGGGATCGGATGGGGTCTCGCCTGCTCGAACGCGGCTGAGAGCTGGAAGGAGCGTCGGCGACCGACGACGACGCGGGAAGCGTGCGTGCCAGGGCGTGGCCGCCCGGTCGGAGACCACCCGACAGGCTCTCAGCCCTTGTCGAGGGTGTACGGGGCGGGGGCCGCGCCCTCGTCGGGCGCCACCGGGTCCCGCGCGACCAGGTCCCGGGCCAGCAGCGTGGCCCCGGCGACGGCGCCCGGCATCAGGAAGACGGCCACGAACGGGACCAGGAAGGCGAGCCCCAGCGGTACGCCGAAGCCGAGGGTCAGCAGGCGGCGGCCGCGCAGCAGGCGGAGGCGGTCCTTCAGGACCATGCCGCGGCGCTGGAGCGCGACGGCGGTGAGCTCCTCGGAGAGGAAGTAGCCCGTGACGCAGAAGCCGATCACGGGGACGACGGTCTGGCCGACGACCGGTATGAACCCGAGGGCGAAGAGCAGCACCGAGTACAGCCCCACCCGTACCAGGATGCGGATGCTGTCGCGGGCGGAGATCCACAGCTCGCGCCAGAGCGGCAGCCCGGACTCGGGGACCTCGCCGCCCTCCGTACGGTCGACCTGCTCGGACAGCGACTCGTAGAAGGGCTGGCCGACCAGCAGCGTCACCGCGGTGAACGTGATCACCGCGAGAAAGAGCCCGAGGGCGAAGACCAGCACGGTCAGGGTGGTGCGGAGCAGACCGGCCCAGGGCGAGGACCAGTCGTCGGCGAAGGGCGTCGCCCAGGCCACCAGATCGTCGGCGCCGTAGCCGAGGCCGACGAGCGCCGCCACGTACAGCACGAGGGTGATGAGGCCGGGCAGCAGCCCGAAGCCGAACCAGCGGCCGTGCCGGCCCACCCAGCGCTGTCCGCTTATCAAGTAGCCGAAGCCCGCCCCTAGATCACGCATGGCGTCAGCGTACTGGGGGCCGGGGGCCGCTCCCGTATCGGTGCGGCCTGTGCACGGCCGAGGGCCGCACCCCGGCGGGGTGCGGCCCTCGGCCGGCGGTGAGCGGTCAGACGACCGACAGCTCGACCTTGATGTTGCCGCGCGTGGCGTTCGAGTACGGGCACACCTGGTGGGCCTTCTCGACGAGCGACTGCGCGGTGGCGGCGTCGACGTTCGGGATGGTGGCGCTGATCGCGACCTCCAGGCCGAAACCGCCCTCGGCGGTCTTGCCGATGGAGACCGCGGCGGTCACCGTGGAGCCGGAGATGTCGGCCTTCTCCTGACGGGCCACGACCCCGAGGGCGCCCTGGAAGCAGGCGCTGTAACCGGCCGCGAAGAGCTGCTCCGGGTTGGTGCCGGCGCCGCTGCCGCCCATGGCCTTGGGCGGGTTGACGATGACATCGAGGTTGCCGTCGTCGGACGAGACGCGGCCGTCACGGCCGTTCTCGGCGGTGGCGACGGCGGTGTAGGCAACGGTGATGTCCTGAAGAGCCATATCGAAAATATCCTTCTGCTGTGCGCCGCGACTCGCGCCCACGATCGCGACGGCCTGTGGATGAGCCTAACGCCTGCGCCGAAGCGGCTGTCAGGCGAGGGAAACGATCATCTTCCCGGTGTTCTCGCCGCGCAGCAGACCGAGGAAGGCGTCGAAGCCGTTCTCGATGCCCTCGACGAAGGTCTCGCGGTACTTCAGCTCGCCCGAGGCCAGCCAGCCGGCGACCTCCTGGACGAACTGCGACTGGAGCGCGGCGTGATCGGCGACGAGCATGCCCTGGATGCGCAGCCGCTTGCCGATGACCAGGGCGAGGTTGCGCGGGCCGGGGGTCGGCTCGGTGGCGTTGTACTGGGCGATCATTCCGCAGACGGTGACGCGGCCGTGCACATGGAGCGAGGAGATCGCCGCTTCGAGGTGCTCGCCACCGACATTGTCGAAGTAGACGTCGATGCCGTCGGGGGCGGCTGCGCGCAGCTGCTCGGCGACCGGGCCGTTCTTGTAGTTGAAGGCCGCGTCGAAGCCGTACTCCTCCACAAGGAGCTTGACCTTCTCGTCGGAACCGGCCGAGCCGATGACCCGCGAGGCGCCCTTGAGCTTCGCCATCTGGCCGACCTGGCTGCCGACCGCACCGGCCGCGCCGGAGACGAAGACGGCGTCGCCCTCCTTGAACGAGGCGACCTCGAACAGCCCCGCGTAGGCGGTGAGTCCGGTCATGCCGAGCACGCCGAGATAGGCGGAGAGCGGGGCGAGCGACGGATCGACCTTCACGGCGCGCGCGGCCGGGACCTCCGCGTACTCGCGCCAGCCGAGGCCGTGCAGGACGTGGTCGCCGACCGCGATGCCCTCCGCGTTCGAGGCGATGACCTCGCCGACCGCGCCGCCGTCCATGGGGCGGTCGAGCTCGAAGGGCGGGGTGTACGACTTCACGTCGTTCATCCTTCCCCTCATGTAGGGGTCGACCGAGAAGTGCAGATTGCGAACCAGGACGCGCCCCTCGCCGGGAGCGGTGACCGGGGCCTCACGCAGCGCGAAGTCCTCGGCCTTCGGCCAGCCGTGGGGGCGGGCGACCAGATGCCATTCACGGCCGGACGTGGGAAGTGCTGCAGACATGGGCTCAGGGTCTCCTCAATGCCTCACGGGGTGGGGGGAGGCTTCGCCGGCCTGCCGGGGCCGACCGGGAAACCAATAATGCTTCATGATGTGAAACAACCATGCTCCTCAATATTTCATATTGTCAAGTAACTGGTTATCCTGGATGTCATGGCCACTCCCCGGACAGACCCTCTGACCCTCGAAGTCGTCGAACTCATCGGCACCGTCGTGGCGCGCTACTACGAGGAGTACGACGAGGCCGCCGCGGCCCATTCGCTCACCGGCGCGCAGGCGCGCGTCCTGGGGCTGCTCTCCCTGGAGCCGATGCCCATGCGCAGGATCGCCAAGAAGCTGAAGTGCGAGCCGTCGAACGTCACCGGGATCGTCGACCGGCTGGAGTCGCGCGGACTGGTCGAGCGCAGGCCGGATCCGGCCGACCGGCGGGTGAAGCTGGCCGCCCCGACGGAGAAGGGTGCCCGCACGGCGCAGCAGCTGCGCGATTCGCTCACCTTCGCCCGGGAGCCCCTGGCCGAACTGTCGGACGAGGACCGGACCGTGCTGCGGGACCTGCTGCGGCGGATGCTGGGCGAGCCGGGCCCGTCCGGCGGCTGAGGCCCGTTCGGCAACTGAGGCCCGCTCGGCGGCTGAGGACAATGGCGCGGCCTCGGGCCACGCGACCGGACGGACCACTGCGGACCACTACGGACCGCTATAGATCACCGTGGACCACTACGGACCACTGCGGACCGCTATGGACCGCTCACGAACAGAAGAAGAGGAACCAGCACGTCTCGGACCGGGTCGGTGCCGGGGTGGGGCTGGGGCTGGGCGACGTCGCAGGTGCCGGCCGGGTCGGGCCGTCGTCGGGCCGTGCGGTGTCCGACGGGTCGGCGAGCGTTTCCTCGTCGGTGCCGGGGTCGGGGTCGGGCGACGGATCGTCCGTGGCACCCGGGGGCGCGGCGGAGGCCGGGCCGGGCTCGGCGCCGGAGCCCTCGGGGCGGGCGTCGCCGGTCGCCGTGCCCGCGCCCGTGGCGTCGGCGGGATGTGAATCGGTGACCGGGAGCACGGAGGGACCGTCGACCGGGCCGGGCCGCTCGGGCGCGTCGCTCGCCGAAGGGTCCGGGGCCGGTTCGGACGTGACCTCGGTCGATTCGCGTACGTAGTCCGAGGCGCGGTCGTCGCCGTTCGGCTCGATGGCCAGCTGGGCCAGGCTCAGCACCCCGGCGGCGAGCACCACGCCGAGGACGGCGAACAGGGCCGTCCGGCCGCGGCGGCGGTGCGCGCGCCGGCCGCGCCCCTCCCGGGCGGCGGGCTCCTCTCCCCCGCCCCGTCGGTCCGCCCCGCGGGATCCGCGGGTGGCGCGCGCGGGCCGGTCGGCACCGTGCTCCCGACGACGCCGGCCGCCGGGACGGGGCGGTGCGGGCGTCTCGTGCACCGCGTCCGGCTCGCGTGCGGAGAACGCGGGCGTGACGTACGGGCTCAGCGCCTCGACGGGGGTTCCGCATCCGGCACAGGCCAGGGCACCGTTGAGATGCCGCTGACACGGGTGGCAATAATCCATGGCGCCCGCAGATTAGATGCCAAAAGGACAACCAAGAAAGCCGCTCGTGTGAGGGTTCTGTGTGGAAGTGTTGATTCCGTGACCGCGAACCCGCCTTTCGGCCCTCGTGAGTTCCAGCTCGTCCTGCTGCGACGGATGGCCGACCACCAACCGGATCTCGTCGCCGACGCCCGGCAGGAGCTGAGCGCCTCGCTCGCCGAGATGCGCGAGGCCAACCGCCGCTGGCAGGCCATGGTGCGGGCGCCCCGCGGACGGGGCGCCCTGCGCCGCTACCGTTCGGTGCTCGGCGAGCCCGCATCGTCCACGCACCGCACGATCGGCGATCTGGAGTGCGACGCGCTGCTGTGGCCGGTGCCCCTCTGGCCGGATCTCTGCTTCGAGGTGATGGTCGCGCCGGGCGGGGCCGTATGGAACGAATGGCTGGTCCGGACGCCGGGGAGGGCGGGTCCCGAGCTGCGCTCGGTCGAGGATCTGCGTCCCTGGTCGGCCACGGTGGACGAGGTCGCACGGGCCTTCGCACCGGCCCGCCCGATGGAGGGCAGCGCGCCGACCCGGTGGGCACTCGCGATCACCGCGCCCGGAACGGGTGAATGCCATGTCGCGGAATTCACCTGGGGGCTGTTCCAGCGACTGCTGCCCGGCTGACCTCCGTGTACGCCGCTCCGCTGTCACCCCGTCAGCCCCGTCCCTCCTACGGCTCACCCCGACGCGCGCGATGACTCCGAACGGCGCACGATGCCAGGAGAGCCGGCTGCCGCCGGTACCTCATCCGCGCTCCCGGGAGAACCCGCCGTGACCGTCAGCCTTGAGCAATTGCGCCGTTGCCATGTCGCCGTCGACCTCGGGGCCGCCCGGACCCGTGTGTACGTCAAGGGGCCCGGACTCGTCGTCGACGAACCGAGCGCCGCCGCCGTGAACACCCGTACCGGCTCCCTCATCGCCGTCGGTGAACTCGCCGAACAGATGACGGGCCGCACCCCCGACTACATCCGGGTGGTCCGGCCGGTGACCGGCGGAACGGTCATCGACATCGAGATGGCCCAGCGCATGCTGCGCCAGCTGCTCGGCGAGAAGCTCCGCCGCCAGCTGCGCCGCAAGCCCCGGCTGCGGGCCGCCGCCTGCACCCCGCACGACAGCGATCCGCTCGCCCAGCGGGCCACCGTCGAGACCCTGGTGGGGCTCGGCGCCCGGCGGGTCGAGCTGGTCGACACGCTGATCGCGGCGGCCGTCGGCTGCGGGCTCCCCGTCGAGCAGCCGACCGCCTCCATGATCATGGTGTGCGGGGCGGCGACCACCCAGATCGCCGTGCTCTCCCTCGGCTCGATCGTGACCGCCGTACGCATCCCGATCGGCGGCGACGCCATCGACCACGCGGTGATCCAGCATCTGCGCCAGCACCACGAGCTGATGCTGCCGAGCCAGTCCGTACGCCCGCTGCAACTGGCGCTCAGCGGCAGCGGTCTGACCGCGCGCGGTCCCGCCACGACCGAGATCCACGGCCGTGACGTGGCGACCGGTTTGGCCCGCTCGGTGCACGTCGACACCGCGGCCTTGCGCCAGGCCATCCATGCCCCGCTGACCGCGGTGCTCGACGGTCTCGGCAAGATCCTGCGGGACTGCCCGCCCGACCTGGTCGCCGACATCGCCGACTGCGGAATCATGATGGTCGGCGGCAGCGCGCTGCTGCCCGGTCTCGATCACATGCTGCGGG
Organism: Streptomyces sp. NPDC093149; assembly: GCF_044754145.1. NCBI lineage: Bacteria > Bacillati > Actinomycetota > Actinomycetes > Kitasatosporales > Streptomycetaceae > Streptomyces > Streptomyces sp. NPDC093149. The sequence continues at coordinate 691,719 of NZ_JBIVON010000002.1, read as the reverse complement.
AGGCCACGGGTGTGCCCGTACAGATCGCGGAGCGGCCCGACGTGTGCTCCGTGCTGGGACTCGGCGCGATGCTGGACGGTCAGATCCAGCCGCTGGTCCTCGACCCGCTCGCCTGCTGAACACCTCGGGGGGTGCGGCGCATGACCGACGACGCGGCGAACACGGCCGCGGAGCCCTCGGACGAGGGAACGACCGCCCCGTCCGGCACCGGCCCGTCGCCCCGGCTGCCGGTGCTCCTGGAAGCGGTGCTGAGCGTCGGCACCGCTCTCGAACTGCGGGCCACTCTCCAGCAGCTCGTGGACACCGCCACCGCGCTGATCGGCGCCCGGTACGGCGCGCTCGGCGTGCTCGATCCCGAACTCGGCACCATCGGCGAGCTTTTCACCTCCGGCCTCGACGACGCGGGACGTCGGCGCATCGGCCGCCTCCCGGACGGACACACAGGGATGCTCGGCGTCCTCATCGACGAGGGGCAGCCGCTGCGTTGCGACGACCTGTCCGCCGACCCGCGCTCCTGCGGGGTGCCGCCCGGCCATCCGCCCGCGCACTCCTTCCTCGGGGCGCCGATCCGGGTGCAGAGCCAGGTCTTCGGGAATCTCTACCTCACCGAGAAACGCACCGGCCGCTTCACCGACACGGACATGGCGCTGCTGCGGGTGCTGGCCTCGCAGGCCGGAATCGCGATCGGCAACGCCCGGCTGTACGAGGCGGCCCGGCAGCGGGAGCGCTGGATCGAGGGGGCGGCCGCCGTCACCACCACCCTGCTGACGGGCGGGAACGCGGCCGACGCGCTGATGACCGTCGCCGAAGCGGCCAGAACGCTCGCCGACGCCAGTGCCGGGGTGATCCTCCAGCCGAACGAGGAGGGCGGGATGGAGATCGTCACCGCGTCCACGCTCGACGACCCGGCCGGGATCGTCGGCACGACCATCGAGCCCGGCTCCGCCGTTCTGGTCCAACTTCTCGGCGGGGAGCCGGTGTTCATCGATGACTCGGCGACCGACCCTCGGATGACGACGCATGTGCGGTCGCGGTTCGGTCCCAGCATGATGCTGCCGCTGCAGAGCGGCGGGCGACTGATCGGCACTCTCGCCCTGCCCCGGCGGCGCGGTGCCCGCCCGTACACGGCCGTGGACCGGCAGCTGGCCTCGCAGTTCGCCTCGCAGGCCGCGCTCGCCCTGGTCCTGGCGGACGCCCAGCACAACCGGGAGCAGCTCGCGGTGTACGAGGACCGGGACCGGATCGCCCGGGATCTGCACGACCTGGTCGTCCAGCGGCTGTTCGCGACCGAGATGATGCTGGAGTCGACCCGTCGCAGGGCCGCCGCCCCGGAGACCGACGAGCTGCTCGGCAGGGCCGTCGACGAGCTGGACTCGACCATTCAGGAAGTACGGACGGCGATCTTCGCCCTCCAGCAGCCGCCCGCCGAGTCCCCCGCCACCTTCCGCGGACTGGTGCTGCGGGAGACCGGGGGCGCCGCGGCCGTCCTCGGCTTCCAGCCCTCGGTGCACTTCAACGGGGCGGTCGACGCCCTGGTCCGGGAGCCCGTGGACCGGCAGCTCCTCGCCGCGCTGCGCGGCGCGCTCGCCGCCGCGCACCGGCGGGCGGGGGTGTCGGCCATCGAGGTGGAGGTGGACGCGACGACGGTGCTGCCGGACGGGCGGCCCGCGGTACGGCTGGCCGTGGCCGACGACGGCCGCGACGAGGACGGCTCGCGCTCGCCGACCGTCATCTGGCAGGCGCCGCTCTGAGCGCGATGCGGGTGTTGGAGTGGGCGACACCGGCTTCCCGCTTCAGCCTGCGCAGCAGTCCGTCCAGGGCCGCGGTGTCGGCGACGGTGGCCCGCACGAGATAGTCGTGGCCGCCGGTCACATGGATCACCTCGGTGATGCCGGGCAGGGCGAGCACCGACCGTTCGAACACCTCGTTCGTCGTGTCGATCCGCAGTGTCACATCGATGAAGACGACCAGGCCCGTACGGGTGTCGGCGGCCGGATCGATGATCACGGTGAAGCCGCGGATGACCCCGTCGCGCCGCAGCCGCCGCACCCGGTCGGCCGCGGCGTTCGCGCTGAGTCCGACCCGCACACCCAGATCGCGGTACGAGATCCGGGCATCCTCCTGCAGGATGCCGAGGATCTCCCTGTCCAGCCGGTCCATACCGCGATTGTCGCAGCTTTGTCCGGTTCGTGGCTTCGCACGTAGCGCCCGGAACGGGTCCGAGGGCGGCTGGCGCCGCAGGCGAACGCGGGCAGCGTGACGGGGATCGTCGGTGCGACGGGGGGCCTGGGCGGCTTCGTACCACCGCCTGTGATGGGGGCGATCCACAGCGCGAAGGGGTCGTACTCGATCGGTTTCATGCTGCTGTCGGATCCGGCGCCGGCGGGGTGTGCGTACGCGTACGGGCGCATGCGGGGGCTCCAGCGGGAGCAGGGCGCGGCCCCACGGCGGATGCGGGCCCCCACAGCGCGGTCACGGGGCGCCCGAAGCCCACTCCCCGTCGTGGGGGCAGGCCGTTAGGGTGCGGTGGGTGACTCCTCTCCTGTGCGTACCGGCCGACGCTTCCGTCCGGGAGGCCATCCGGTTCGGCGAACACTCGATGACGTACGCCCGGCTGGCCACCGCCTCCACCGCGCTCGCCGCCCGGCTGACCGGCGCGGGCAGGGTCGCCGTCTGGGCCACTCCCACGCCCGGGACCGTGGTCGCCGTCGTGGCGGCGCTGCGGGCCGGGGTGCCGGCGGTGCCGCTGAACCCGAGGACGGGGACGCGCGAGCTCGGGCACATCGTGGCCGACAGCGAACCGGGCGTGGTGCTGGCCGGGGCGGGGGACGTGCTCCCGCCCGCGCTGGCCGCCCTGGACCGCATCGACGTCGACACCGCCCCGGACGGCCGGGAGGGCGCCGCGCTTCCCGAGCCCTCCCCCGAGTCCCCCGCACTGATCGTCTACACCTCCGGGACCACGGGCCCGCCCAAGGGGGCGGTCCTGCCGCGCCGGGCCGTCGCCGCGTCGCTGGACGCGCTGGAGGACGCCTGGCAGTGGACCGGCGACGACGTGCTCGTCCACGCCCTGCCGCTGTTCCATGTGCACGGTCTGATCCTGGGCGTGCTCGGGCCGCTGCGCCGTGGCGGTTCGGTGCGGCACCTGGGCGGGTTCTCCACCGACGGGGTGGCCCGGGAGCTGTCGTCCGGCGGCACGATGCTCTTCGGCGTGCCGACCATGTACCACCGGCTGGCCGAGGCCCTCGACGCTTCCGGCCCCGGCGCGGCCGGGCTGGCGAAGGCACTGGCCGGGGCCCGGCTGCTGGTGTCCGGGTCGGCCGCGCTGCCGGTCCACGACCACGAGCGGATCGCGGCGGCGACCGGCCGCCGGGTCATCGAGCGGTACGGCATGACGGAGACCCTGATGAACACCGGCGTCCGGGCCGACGGCGAGCCGCGCCCCGGCACGGTCGGCGCGCCCCTGCGCGGGGTGGAACTCCGTCTGGTCGAGGAGGACGGCACCGTCCTCACCGGCCCCGACGCCATCGGCGAGATCCAGGTGCGCGGCCCGAACCTCTTCACCGGCTATCTCAACCGCCCCGACGCCACGGCCGCCGCGCTCACCGGGGACGGCTGGTTCCGGACGGGGGACATGGCCACCCGTGACCCCGACGGCTACGTACGGATCGTCGGCCGGAAGGCCACCGATCTGATCAAGAGCGGCGGGTACAAGATCGGCGCCGGTGAGATCGAGAACGCGCTCCTCGACCACCCGGGCGTCCGCGAGGCCGCCGTCACCGGCGAGCCGGATCCGGATCTGGGCGAGCGGATCGTCGCCTGGGTGGTGCCGGCCGACCCTGCCGCGCCTCCGGCCGGGGACGAACTCGCGGACCATGTGGCCGCCCAGCTGGCCCCGCACAAGCGCCCGCGTACAGTCCGCTACCTGGAGGCGCTGCCCCGCAACGACCTGGGCAAGATCATGAAGCGGTCGCTCGGTGTCTGAGCGGCTGACGGCGCGGGCGGCGATCGCGGCCGTCACCACCGAGTTCGAGGAGCTCACCGCATCCGCCGCCCCCGGCCCCGACACCGCCGGGGACGGCCCCCTCTCCTGGGCCGGGTACGCGGACTCCCTGGCCCGCGCCGCCGCCCGTACCGGCGAGGCGGAGTCGGTCGTCCACGGCCTGGCCTCCGTGGACGGCATGCGCTGTGTCCTGGTCTCGTTCGAGTTCGGTTTCCTGGGCGGCTCGCTGGGCCGGTGCACCGGGGACCGGCTGGAGGCCGCCTACGAGGCCGCCCGGACCTCGGGGCTTCCGCTGGTCTCGCTGATCGCGACGGGCGGCAGCCGGATGCAGGAGGGCATGGTCGCCCTGACGCAGCTGCACCGCGTGGCCCGCGCCTCGGCACGGCTGCGGGCGGCCGGTCCCGCGCAGCTCGCGGTCCTGCGCGACCCGACGACGGGCGGCGGCTGGGCCACGCTGGGGGCCGGCGCCGATGTGATCCTGGCGCTGCCGGGCGCCCAGGTCGGGTTCGCCGGTTCGCGGGTGCGGCCCGTGGGCGCGGATCCGCACGCCTACACCGCCGAGGGGCAGCTGGCCGCGGGCCAGATAGACGCGATCGTCCCCCGGGCGGAGCTCGCGCGGACGGTGGCCGACTGGCTGCGGGCACTCCACACCGACGGTTCCCGGGCCCCCGGGCCCGCTCCCGTGCCGGACGCCCTCTGCGCCACGGACCTCCCGGTGACCGGCTGGGACGCGGTCCGGCAGGCCCGCGCCTCCTCCCGGCCCCGCGCCGAGGCGTATCTGGACGCGTACTTCGACCAGTTGCTGCCGCTCAGCGGCGACCGCTGCGGTGGTACGGATCCGGGGCTGCGCTGCGGTTTCGGGCGGCGCGACGGGCGGACGATCGCGTACGTCGCCCAGTGCGGCACCGCGACCCGTCCGGCCGGATACCGCACGGCGGCCCGGGTGATCCGGCTGGCCGACCGGCTCGGCGTTCCCGTGCTCACCCTGATCGACACCCCTGGCGCGGCGAACGACGCCGAAGCGGAACGGGCCGGCGCGGGCGCGGCCATCGCGGACGCCTTCGCGGCGATCGCCGGGGCCGGGGTCCCGGTCACGACCCTGGTGATCGGCGAGGGCGGTTCGGGCGGCGCGCTGGCGCTCGCGTCACCGGGGAACACCCATGTCACCCGGGACAGCTATTTCTCGGTCATCGCCCCGGAACTGGCGGCGGCGATCCTGAAGCGTGGTCCGGACGAGGTGCGTGCCACCGCCGACCAACTGCGGCTTCGCCCCCAGGACCTGGTGGAACTGGGCATCGCCCGGAGCGTCGTGGGACCGCGGCCGTCGCGGGACTGAGCCTCACGGCCTGTCGGGCGACCTCTGATCGGGCGGCCACGGCATGACACGCACTCCCCCAAGGCCTTGAGGGTCAGGGGGGACGCCCTCCGGCGTTGCCGAAATGCCCTGGCAGCTCCTTCCCCGAGCTCTCAAGGAGCAGAGGAGACCCCGTCCGAGGCCGTCCCGGCTCCTTGGAATCGCACGCACCACGCCGCGTCCGCTCTCCGATCGAAGGTCACCCGACAGGCTCTCAGGGCTGCGGGTTCTTCGCGTCGTACCGCGCGAACCCGCGCCACCGCAGCCCCAGCAGTGACACGGCGACGACACACGCGATCCCGCCGCCGGTCACCGCCATGCCGGGCGTGGTCAGATCGGCGACCGATCCGGCCACGAAGTCCCCCAGCCTCGGTCCGCCCGCCACGACGACGATGAACACGCCCTGCAGCCGTCCTCGCATCTCGTCCGGAACGGCCGCCTGGAGCATGGTGTTCCGGAAGACCATCGAGGTGTTGTCCGCGCATCCGGCGAGCGCCAGGAGGATCAGCCCGAGCCAGAGCTGACGGGTCAGACCGAAGACCGCGACGGCGGTGCCCCAGCAGGCGACGGCGATGAGCACGGCGAGTCCGTGGCGGCGGACGCGTCCCAGCCAGCCGGAGAAGACCCCGCCGAGCAGCGCCCCCAGCGCCGGAGCGGCGACCAGCAGCCCGGTGGTCTTCGCGTCCCCGCCGAACCAGACGACGGCGACCACGGGGAACAGCGCCCGGGGATGGGCCAGCACCATGGCACACAGGTCGGTGAGGTAGGTCATCCGCAGATTGGGCCTGGCCGCCAGGAACCGCAGCCCGTCCGCGACGGACGCCCGCTTGTCGCCCGCGCCCTCCTCGCGCTGCGGGAGCATCGAGGGCAGCCGCCACATCGCGTACAGCGAGGCGGTGAAGGTGATGGCGTCGACGGTGTACGCGGCCCGGTACCCCCACCAGCCGACGACGAGCCCGCCGAGCATCGGTCCGACCAGTGTTCCGGTGGTGCTGGTCATGGAGGTGAGCGCGTTGGCAGCGGGCAGCTGCTCGGCCGGCAGCAGCCGGGCGATCATCGAGCTGCGGGCCGGGGCGTTGAGCGCGAAGCAGGCCGCCTGCAGGGCGACGACCGCGTACAGCAGCCCCACCTGTTCCACCCCGGCGACGGTGGCGGCGACCAGTGCGACGGAGAGCACGAACGACCCCGCGGAGCTGGCCAGCCCCAGCTTGCGCCGGTCGATGGTGTCGGCGACCGCACCGCCGTACAGCCCGAAGACGACCATCGGCAGGAACGAACAGAACCCGATGAGCCCCACCGAGAAGGCGGACCCGGTGATGTCGTAGACCTGGAGCGACACGGCGAGCGCCGTCATCCCCTGCCCGATCCAGGAGACCGTGTTCCCGAACCAGAGCCGCCGGTAGTCGGCGGAGGTCCGCAGGGGCGTCAGGTCGGCGAGTATGCGTGCGCGGCGCAGGGGTTCTTCGGCTGTCTCGGCTGTTTCGGTCACAGCGGATGGTAACGACCAGCGGTCCGGTCACCATCGGGTACCGGCCGTCCCTGACCGTCCTTCCCGTCAGGAGACGCGGCCGCCCACGCGGTTCGAGCCGCTCCGCTCCGGCTACCGCCAGTGGATTCCCGTCGGGCGGACGGGCTGGTACACCGTGCCGTTCGCAGGTTGGGCACGGCGCTCGAACAGAGTGGCGTACAGCCCCTTCCGGCCCAGGAGTTGGGTGTGCGTGCCCGACTCCACCAGGCGTCCCTCGTCCAGCACCAGGATGCGGTCGGCGTCCGCGGCGAGGGCCAGATCGTGTGTGATCACGATGGTGGTGCGCCCTTCGGCGAGACGCCGCAGCGGGGCCACGATCCGCTGCGCGGCCAGTCTGTCCAGTCCGGTGGTGGGTTCGTCCAGGAGGAGGACGGGTGCGTCGCGCAGCATGGCGCGGGCGATCGCGATGCGCTGCAGCTGGCCCCCGGACAGCCGTGAGGTGCCCGTGGAGATGACTGTGTCATATCCCTCCGGCAAGGTGCGGATGAACTCGTGGGCGTCGGCCGCCTTCGCGGCCTCCACGACGTCACGGTGGCTCACATCGGTACGCCCGCAACCGATGTTCTCCTCGATGGTGTCGTGCAGGACGAGCGTGTCCTGGGGCAGCAGCGTGATGTTGCGGCGCAGGTGGGTCAGCGGCAGCCGGTCCACCGGCACACCGTCCAGCCGGATGCTGCCGGAGTCCGGGTCGTAGAACCTCAGCAGCAGGGCCGCCAGGGTGGACTTACCCGCTCCGCTGGGACCGGTGATGACCAGCAGCTCCCCCGGGCTCGCGGTGAACGAGACGTCCCGGAGCACCGGTTCGGTGCTGTCGGGGTAGTGGAAGAGGACCTCTCTCACCTCCACCTCGCCGAGTGCGCGACTGCGGGGCGGGGCGGGCACGGAGGCGGCCGGATCGGTGACGGCGGGCCGGGCGTCGAGGATCTCCAGCAGCCGTTCGGCTCCCGCGGTCGCGGCGGTGGCCGTCAGACCGAACTGGCCCAGGGAGCGGATCGGCGGATAGAGGTAGCCGATGAAGGCGGCGAAGGCCAGGAGCTGCCCGAGGGTCATCCGTCCTGCGGCGATCTCCCACGCCCCCAGGCCGATGATGGTCAGGACGCACAACGTTTCGAGAACTTCGACCAGTTGCTCGTAGAACTCGGTGAGGCGGACGGCCTTCACCGCCGTCTTCAGCCGGATACGCGCCTTGCCGAGGAGCCGCGCCTCCTCGTCCTGCTGCCGGTTGTACGCCTGGGTCATGACGACGTTGACCAAGGTCTCCTCGACCACCGCCGTGATGGCACCGTCCGCCGCGCGGCCCCGTCGGGAGACCGCGCGCAGCGGGCCGGCGAATCGACGGGTCGTGAACCAGAAGAGCGGCACCATCACGAAGGTGGCGAGAGCCAGGTCCCAGCGCAGCCACAGAGCGGCGGCGGCGTAGAAGAGCGTGCTGAACAGGGCCGAGGCCGCCCCGACGATGCCGGAGACCACGAGTGCCTCGATGGCCTCCACGTCACCCGTCAGCCGCTCCACCAGGTCACCCCGGCGATTGCGTTGGTAGAAGTGCGGCGGGAGCGTCTGGAGATGGCCGAAGACACGGGCCCGCAGGCGCAGCACGAACCGTTCGGCGACCCAGGCCGCGACCGAGTGGCCCAGATATCCCACCACCGCGCCGATGACCGCCACGGCGAGCCACTGACCGGCGGGTTTCCAGAAGGCGCTGACCGAGCCCTTCTGCAGAGCGGAGTCGGTGAGTTCGGCAAAGAGCAGAACGGTGATGGTCTCGGCGATGGCCGCCAGGACGGCACACAGGAGGATGAGAACGAGCCAGCGCCGGTCACCCCTGGTCAGAGGCCAGAAGCGCCGGAACGCCACCAGAACGCTGATGGGGTCGGTGCGGATCGGTACGTCCGTCACCGACTCCTGAGAAGTCTCCTCGGGGGGCACTGGGCCCGGGAGCGAGCTGCGCAGGCGCATGGGCGTCACGTCACAGAGGTGCTCGGACTATGGACCATCTCCATAGGCGTGGACCCCAAACTGCGGGGCCGACCCGCGCCCGGGCACGGGTCGGCCCCATTTGGGGGTTGGAGTCAGGGGTGTCGGGTCAGTAGTAGCCCCCGCCGTAGCCGCCGTAGCCGCCACCGCGTCCGCCGCGTCCGCCGCGTCCGAAGTCGCCGCGTCCGAAGAAGCCACGTCCGCCGCGGCCGCCGCGTCCGAAGTCGCCGCGTCCGCCACGTCCGCCGCGTCCGCCGCGGCCCCTGCCACCGTGGTCGAAGATGTTGCGAACCTTCATCTTCGCCTCCTTTGGAGGATGTCGCTGTGCCGCTCCTTGTTCCTGCTGCGGCACTTCCGACATTACGACGACCCTCAACGGCCAACAAGTCGTACAAGCCGCAATCCGGATAAAACTCACGAAATACCGCAAACCTCCGGAGCGTTGTCATGAGTGACTACACGGACATCTCGCCAGAAGGAGGGCAGATTCCTCGTGTGACGGATGCGGGCGACGGGGCCGCGGCGATGCCTTGCGTCCATGCCCGTCGCACACAATCGAGGCCGCCCGCACACGTCCTGACGGCGTGAGGGGCCGGGCTGACGACCCGCCGGGACGCGGCACGGCCACTTGATGCCGCTCCAGGGCCATGATGAGGGCCCCCATGGAATCCATGAGGGCCCGATCCCCTGCGTACGCGCAGGTCATAACGTTTCTGCCGGATCAGCGGCAGTGGGGCGGGTGGGACTCGAACCCACGGCCGACGGATTATGAGTCCGCTGCTCTAACCGGCTGAGCTACCGCCCCTTTTCGGCGTGGCGCGTACAAGTGTGCGCGCCGTCTGCCGCAGCATAGCCGGTCATACGATCTCTCGCTGCGGATGGTCGGCTTCACCTGACCATGAAGACCGCATCGCCCCCTGCCCGGTTCCGGATGGCGCGAAGTACACGCGAAAGAGTCACGTGAACCCCACCCGCACCACGGAGACGGGCAGCCGCGGGCACGCGAAAAAGGACCCCGCAGGGTCCTCTTCCGTTCCGCTCCCCCGACTGGACTCGAACCAGTAACCCTCCGGTTAACAGCCGAATGCTCTGCCAATTGAGCTACAGGGGATCGCGCTCCCCCGACTGGACTCGAACCAGTAACCTGCCGGTTAACAGCCGGCTGCTCTGCCAATTGAGCTACAGGGGATTGCTGCGTTTGCAACGAACACTACCTGCCTGGCTCTGCCGGGCGGCGCGCGTTCGCTGCGACACATACATTAGCGCAAGCAGGGGGGTGCTTTGCCAATCGGTATCGCCCGGGGGTGATCCCGGGTGCCCGCGGGCAGGCGGGCAGCACACGTCAGACTGAGCGTCGCACTGAGCAAGGAAGGGTGGCAGCCATGCGGTACCGGCTCACGTTCATCGCCGGACTGGCTCTCGGATACGTGATCGGCACGCGGGCCGGGCGCGAGCGCTACGAACAGATGAAGAAGTCCGCACGTCAGTTCGCCCAGAATCCGGCCGTGCGCAACACCGCCGAGTCCGCGGCACAGAGCAGCCGTGACCTGGCCGGCAAGGCGTACCGCGCGGTGAGCGACAAGGTCGGCGAGAAGGTGCCCGCCTCGGTGACCGACCGGATGCGCTCCCTGCGGGACCGCGGCCGCAACGGCGAGGACGACTGGGGCACCAGCAACACATAGGACCTCCTCCGGATCCTGCCGGGCCCACGGGCCCGGCACCGCGCCCCGCCGGGACGCCGGACCCGTCCGCCCACTGCCGCACCACCGGTACGGAAAAGCTCCGGCGGTGCGGCAGAATCTTGGGCATGGGCATAGTCGCCGGCTTGGACAGTTCTTCCGCCTTCACCCACATCGTGGTCTGCGATACGGACACGGGCGCCGTGCTGCGCCGGGGGTACGCCGCACACCCCGTCGAGGCGAAGGCCACCGAGGTCGACCCGCAGGCATGGCTGCTCTCGCTGGGTGAGGCCGCCACCGACGGGCTGCTCGAAGGCGTGCAGGCCATCGGCGTCTCCGCGCAGCAGCACGGTCTGGTGCCGCTCGACCACCAGGGCAATCTCGTACGTCCGGCGCTGCTGGGCAACGACAAGCGGGCCCAGGCCGCCGCCGCCGACCTGATCGACGCGCTCGGCGGGCGGCAGCCCTGGGCCGAGGCGGTCGGCGCGGTGCCGCAGGCCGCGCAGCCGGTGTCGAAGCTGCGCTGGCTGGCGCGGACCGAGCCGGAGGCGGCCCGGCGCGTGGCCTCGGTGCTGCAGCCGCACGACTGGCTGGTGTGGCAGTTGCTGGGGCGGCCGGTCCGGCGGACCACCGACCGGGGTGCCGCGTCCGGCACCGGTTACTGGTCGGCGGACAGCGGCGCCTACCGGCCCGACCTGGTGGAGCTCGCACTCGGCCACCAGGCCGCGCTGCCCGAGGTGCTCGGCCCCTCCGACACGGCCGGGACGACGCCCGAGGGGCTGCTGATCTCCGCGGGGACCGGCGAGACGATGGCGGCGGCTTTCGGGCTGGGGGTCGGCGTCGGCGACGCGGTGGTGTCGCTGGGCGCTTCGGGTTCGGTCATGGCGGTGCACCACGAGGCGCTCTCCGATCCGAACGGAATGATCACCTCGTTCGCGGACGCGACCGGGATGCATCTGCCGGTGGTGCACACGTCGAACGCGGTGCGCGCGCTGCGCGGGACCGCCGAGATGCTGGGTGCGGAGGGGCTGGAGGAGCTGTCCGCGCTGGCGCTGAAGTCGACGCCGGGCGCCTCCGGGCTCGTGCTCCTGCCGTATCTGGAGGGCGAGCGCACCCCGCACCTGCCGCACGCGGCCGGGACGCTGTGCGGGCTGCGGCGCGAGTCGATGAAGCCGGAGCATCTGGCGCGGGCGGCGTTCGAGGGGATGCTGTGCTCGCTGGCCGACGCGCTCGATGTGCTGCGCGGACGCGGCGTGGAGGTGCGGCGGGTGTTCCTGCTGGGAGCGGCGGCCGAGCTGCCCGCCGCGCAGGGGCTCGCGCCCGCACTGTTCGGCACGCAGGTGGTCGTGCCGCAGCCCGCCGAGTACGCGGCGCTGGGCGCGGCCCGGCAGGCGGCGTGGGCGCTGGGGGTCTCGCAGGGGACGGCCGATCCGCACACTCCCCCGGCCTGGCAGGGGGCCGCGGCGCAGGTCCTGGAGCCGGGCGAGGAGCTGGCGGTCGGGCAGGCGGTGCGCCAGCAGTACGTGGCGACACGCGACCAGATCCATCCGGGGGCGTTCGACTCCGCGCCCTGATCCGCACACCCTGGGTGACCCGACCGGGTACGCCTGACGGAGGCCGCTCCGCAGCACATGTACTCGGTCTGTTTTTTTACTCGGTCTTGAATAAAAACGTTCGCGGTCGCAGCGTGCGGTGCCGGAAAATGGGTCGACTCCCGACCTCTGCCGACTCCGAGAGACACGCGTGCTCATAAAACTACTGCGGGCCTATCTCGGTCCGTACAAGAAACCCATCCTGCTGCTCGTCCTCCTCCAACTCCTGCAGACCTGCGCCACCCTCTATCTGCCCACCCTGAACGCCGACATCATCGACAACGGTGTCGTCAAGGGGGACACGGGGTACATCCTCGAGTTCGGCGGCATCATGATCGCCGTCAGCATCGCCCAGGTGCTCTGCAACATCGGGGCCGTCTACTACGGCGCCCGCACCGCCTCCGCCCTCGGCCGTGATGTCCGGGCGTCGGTCTTCGACCGGGTGCAGTCGTTCTCGGCACGTGAGGTCGGACGGTTCGGCGCTCCCTCGCTGATCACGCGGACGACCAATGACGTCCAGCAGATCCAGATGCTGGTGCTGATGACGTTCACGCTGATGGTGTCGGCGCCGATCATGTGTGTCGGCGGCATCATCATGGCGCTCGGCCAGGACGTCCAGCTGTCGGCGGTACTGCTCGCGGTGGTACCGGTGCTCGGCATCGCGGTGAGCCTGATCGTCAAGCGGATGCGGCCGCTGTTCCGCACCATGCAGGAGCGGGTCGACACCGTGAACCGGGTGCTGCGCGAGCAGATCACCGGCAACCGGGTCATCCGCGCGTTCGTCCGCGACCGCTACGAGGAGGAACGCTTCCGCGGCGCCAACAACGAGCTGACCGATGTGGCGCTGTCCACCGGCCGGCTGATGGCGCTGATGTTCCCCACCGTGATGACGGTCGTGAACGTGTCGTCGATCGCCGTGGTCTGGTTCGGCGCCCACCGCATCGACAGCGGCGGCATGGAGATCGGCGCACTGACCGCGTTCCTCGCCTACCTGATGCAGATCGTCATGTCGGTCATGATGGCCACCTTCATGTTCATGATGGTGCCGCGCGCCGAGGTCTGCGCCGAGCGCGTCCAGGAGGTCCTGGAGACCGAGTCGAGCGTGGTTCCGCCCGTCGAGCCGGTCCGCGAACTGCGCGCCCACGGCCATCTGGAGGTCCGCGGCGCGGACTTCCGCTACCCGGGCGCCGAGGAGCCGGTGCTGCGGTCGGTGGACCTGGTGGCCCGTCCCGGCGAGACCACCGCGATCATCGGGTCGACGGGCAGCGGGAAGTCGACACTGCTCGGGCTCGTACCGCGCCTGTTCGACGTGACGGACGGTCAGGTGCTGGTCGACGGCACGGACGTACGGACGCTGGACCCGGCGCTGCTGGCGAAGACCGTGAGTCTCGTTCCGCAGAAGCCGTATCTGTTCTCCGGGACGGTGGCGACGAATCTTCGGTACGGAAACCCGGACGCCACCGACGAGGAGCTGTGGCACGCGCTGGAGGTCGCGCAGGCCAAGGAGTTCGTCGAGGAGCTGGAGCACGGCCTGCACGCGCCGATCGCGCAGGGCGGCACCAATGTCTCCGGCGGGCAGCGCCAGCGTCTGTCGATCGCCAGGACGCTGGTGCAGCGGCCGGAGATCTATCTCTTCGACGACTCGTTCTCCGCGCTCGACTACGCGACCGATGCCGCGCTGCGCGGGGCGCTCTCGCGGGAGACGGCCGAGGCGACCGTGGTGATCGTGGCCCAGCGGGTGTCCACCATCCGTGACGCCGACCGCATCCTGGTGCTGGACGAGGGCCGGGTCGTCGGCTCCGGCACCCATCACGAGCTGATGGACGGCAATGAAACATATCGGGAGATCGTGCTCTCCCAGCTGACGGAAGCGGAGGCCGCGTAATGGCCGGGCCTGGCGGACGCATGATGGCGGGCGGGGCTCCGACCGACCGGTCCATGGACTTCAAGGGATCCTCGAAGCGGCTGCTGAAGCGCTTCGCCACGGAGAGGACCTCGCTGTACGCGATGCTCGCGGCCTGCGTGCTGAGCGTCGGGCTGTCGGTGGTCGGGCCGAAGATCCTCGGCAGGGCGACCGACCTGGTGTTCGCCGGGGTCATCGGCCGGCGGATGCCCGAGGGCACGACGAAGGAACAGGCCGTGGAGGGCCTGCGCAAGACCAACAGCGGCCTCGCCGACATGCTGTCCGGGGTGGACTTCGTCCCCGGTCACGGCATCGACTTCGGCGCGGTGGGAGACGTCCTGCTGGTGGCGCTGGCGGTCTATGTCGGTGCGGGGCTGCTCATGCTGGTGGCCACCCGGCTGTCGATCCGGATCATCAACCGGGTCGTGTTCCAGCTGCGTGAGGACATCCAGACGAAGCTCTCGCGGCTGCCGCTGTCCTACTTCGACCGGGCCAAGCGCGGCGAGGTGCTCAGCCGGGCGACGAACGACATCGACAACATCTCCCAGACGATGCAGCAGACGTTGGGTCAGCTCATCAACTCCCTGCTCACCATCGTCGGCGTGCTGATCGTGATGTTCTGGGTCTCGCCGCTGCTGGCGCTGGTCGCGCTGGTGACGGTGCCGCTGTCGGTCTTCGTGGCCGCGAAGGTCGGCAAGCGGTCGCAGCCGCAGTTCGTGCAGCAGTGGAAGGTGACGGGCAAGCTCAACGCCCATATCGAGGAGATGTACACCGGGCACACCCTGGTGAAGGTCTTCGGCCGGCAGGAGGAGTCCGCCAAGGACTTCGCCGAGCAGAACGAAGCGCTGTACGAGGCGGGCTTCAAGGCGCAGTTCAACAGCGGGATCATGCAGCCGCTGATGATGTTCGTCTCCAACCTGAACTATGTCCTGATCGCCGTCGTCGGTGGTCTGCGGGTCGCTTCGGGATCGCTGTCGATCGGTGATGTGCAGGCGTTCATCCAGTACTCGCGGCAGTTCTCGATGCCGCTGACCCAGGTCGCCTCGATGGCGAACCTGGTGCAGTCGGGTGTCGCCTCGGCCGAGCGGATCTTCGAGCTGCTGGACGCCGAGGAGCAGGGAGCCGACCCCGCTCCGGGCACGGGCGAGCGCCCCGAGGAGCTGCGGGGCAGCGTCTCGCTGGAGAAGGTGTCGTTCCGTTACGACCCGGAGAAGCCGCTCATCGAGAACCTGTCGCTGAACGTCGAGCCGGGTCACACGGTCGCCATCGTCGGCCCGACCGGCGCCGGCAAGACCACGCTCGTCAATCTGCTGATGCGGTTCTACGAGGTGACGGGCGGCCGGATCACCCTCGACGGGGTCGACGTGACGAACATGTCGCGCGACGACCTGCGCGCGGGGATCGGCATGGTCCTCCAGGACACCTGGCTGTTCGGCGGGTCCATCGCGGAGAACATCGCGTACGGCGCTTCGCGCGAGGTCGGCCGGGAGGAGATCGAGGAGGCGGCGAAGGCGGCCCACGCCGACCGCTTCATCCGTACCCTGCCGGACGGTTACGACACGGTGATCGACGACGAGGGCTCCGGTGTCAGCGCGGGCGAGAAGCAGCTCATCACCATCGCGCGGGCGTTCCTGTCCGACCCGGTGATACTCGTGCTCGACGAGGCGACGAGCTCCGTCGACACCCGTACCGAGGTGCTGATCCAGAAGGCGATGGCGCGCCTGGCACACGGCCGTACGAGCTTTGTGATCGCGCACCGGCTCTCCACCATCCGGGACGCCGACGTCATCCTGGTGATGGAGAACGGCTCGATTGTCGAACAGGGCACGCACGACGAGTTGCTGGATGCCGAGGGCGCGTACGCCCGGCTGTATTCGGCGCAGTTCGCGCAGGCGGTCGCCGAGGTCGACTGACGCGAGCGCGGCACGTGACGGGGCCCGTAGCGCCGGTCGGCGGTACGGGCCCCTCTCGTCCGGGGCCGACCGCGAACCCGTCGGCCGCCGGGGGCCGGTAGGGGCGGTGGCCGCCACGGCGCCCTTCGGGTGACAGCGGGTGACGGACCGTCCGCTCCCGGGCGACGGCTCCGCGGAGCCGGCCCGTCCGTCCACGGTGCCCGGTCAGTCGAGGTAGCCGCGCAGCTGGTCGGCGAAGGCGTGGTCCCGCAGCTTGCTGAGCGTCTTGGACTCGATCTGGCGGATGCGTTCGCGTGTCACGCCGAAGATCCTGCCGATCTCCTCAAGTGTGCGGGGCCGCCCGTCGGCCAGCCCGTAGCGCAGCTGGACCACCTTGCGCTCACGCTCGTTGAGGGTGGAGAGCACCGCTTCCAGATGTTCGCGCAGCAGCAGGAACGCGGCGGACTCGACCGGGGACGCGGCATCGCCGTCCTCGATCAGATCGCCGAGCGCGACGTCCTCCTCCTCGCCGACCGGGGCGTGCAGCGAGACGGGTTCCTGGGCGAGCCGCAGGACCTCACCGACCCGCTCCGCGGTGAGGTCGAGCTGGTCGGCGACCTCCTCGGGTGTCGGCTCGTAGCCACGCTCCTGGAGCATCCGGCGCTGGACCCGTACGACACGGTTGATGAGTTCGACGACATGGACCGGGACCCGTATGGTCCGCGCTTGGTCGGCGAGGGCGCGGGACATGGCCTGACGGATCCACCAGGTCGCGTACGTCGAGAACTTGTAACCCCGGGCGTAGTCGAACTTCTCGACCGCCCTGATGAGTCCGAGGTTTCCCTCCTGGACCAGATCGAGCATGGTCAGCCCGCGGCCGACATAGCGTTTGGCGACGGAGACGACGAGGCGGAGGTTGGCCTCGATGAGCCGGCGCTTCGCCATCCGCCCCATGACCACCAACCGGTCCAGGTCGACGGCCAGTCGGCTGTCCGGGTCCGGAGTGCTCGCGAGCCGTTCCTCGGCGAAGAGCCCCGCCTCGACCCGGCGGGCGAGCTCCACCTCGTCGGCGGCGGTGAGCAGCGGGATCCGGCCGATCTCCCGCAGATACTGGCGGAAGAGATCGGAGGACGGACCGGCCGTCTCCGGTCGGCCCCGCGGCTCCGGGGGGTCGGGCGCCTCCGGTGGCTCCTCCATGAGTGCCTCGGGCGGGTCGGGGGGGTCGGACGGTTTCTGCGGCTCCACCACGGCCTCCGGATGACGCACGGCCCGGTTCTGCGCGGGGATGGCCGAGACATGCTCGGTTTCGGTCAGGGTCCGGGTCTGCACGGGGGCGACCTCCAGGTGATCGCTGCCGGATCGCGGGGATGGCGGACCACGGTCCGGTGGACCGGCCGCGCTCCGATGACTCAGGCGCCGCCCCCAGTGTGGGGGAAGACGCCTCGCTGCCACGAGGGGCGTGCGGGGACTTTCTGAGTCCGGTCCGTGACCGGGCGGTTACGCGGACGGGGCGGGGCGGGAATTTCGAGCCCGCCCGGCGACGGATGACGCGGCGACGGCCGGACGCGCCCGGTGCGCCGTCACCGCGGCGCCGCCGAAGCCTCGCCCGGCCCCCGGCTCAGAGCCTGTCGGGTGACCTCGGACCGGACGGCGGACGCGGTCCGGTGCGTGCGATTCCAAGGCTGAGGAGGGAGTCGGACGGGGTCTCCCCTGCTCGAACGCGGCTGAGAGCTCGGGGAAGGAGCGTCGGCGACCGACGACAACGCGGGAAGCCTGCGTACCGGGGCGTGGCCGCCCGGTCGGAGGCCACCCGACAGGCTCTCAGAGCGCGTCGGCGCCGTTGTTGCGCAGCGACTCGGCGTACTGCTGGAGAACCCAGACCTCGTTCTGCGCGGCGGCCAGCTGGTCGGGGGCCACATTGCTGCCGAGGCGGGCGAGGCTGCCCTGGACGTCGTTGATCCGGCGGTCGACGGCGCGCAGCCGGACCTGGACGAGCTGCATGCCCGCGTAGGTCTCGTCGATGCTCTTGCCGTGGAAGACCTCGACGGCCAGCTCGGTGACCAGGTTGCGCACCGTGTCGTCGGGGGCCGCGTCCAGGACCTGGACCAGGTACTCGCGGGTCTCGGGAACGCCCATCTCGGCGCCGCCCGCCTCCGCGATGCACTGCCGGACCCTGGCGTACGGCGGGGCGGTGAACTCGTCGACCCCGTAGGCGTCGAAGGCCGGTGAGACGAGCACGGGCTTCTGCAGGGCGAGCTTCAGCAGCTCACGCTCGGTGCGGTGGGCGGGGCTGCGGAGGTTGAGGGCGGGGCCGGAGGGGGCGGTCGGCGCCTGGACCTGCTCGTGCCGGGGGCCGCCGCGGGGCGGGGCCTGCGCGGCGCCCCGCTGGTCGCCCCGCTCGCGGGCCCAGCGGGCGAGCTGGCCGACGCGCTTGACCACGAACTGGGTGTCCAGGATGCCGAGCATGCCGGCCAGCTGGACGGCCACCTCGTGCTGCGAGGAGCTGTTCTTGATCCGGGCGACGACGGGCGCCGCCTCGTCGAGCGCGGCGCCGCGGCCCGCCGGGGTCTCCAGGTCGTACCGGCCGACGATCTGCCGGAGCGCGAACTCGAAGAGCGGGGTACGGGGTTCGACCAGGTCGCGAACGGCCTCGTCGCCCTTGACCAGGCGCAGATCGCACGGGTCCATGTTGTCCGGGGCGATCGCGATGTACGTCTCGGCGGCGAACTTCTGGTCGTCCTCGAAGGCGCGCAGGGCGGCCTTCTGCCCGGCCGCGTCACCGTCGAAGGTGAAGATCACCCGGGCGCTGCCGTTGTCCATCAGGAGGCGGCGCAGGATCTTGATGTGGTCGCCGCCGAAGGCCGTGCCGCAGGTGGCGATGGCCGTGGTGATCCCGGCGAGATGGCAGGCCATGACGTCGGTGTAACCCTCGACGACCACGGCCCTGCTGGCCTTCGCGATGTCCTTCTTCGCCAGGTCGATGCCGTACAGCACCTGGGACTTCTTGTAGATCGCGGTCTCGGGGGTGTTGAGGTACTTCGGTCCGTTGTCGTCGTCACGCAGCTTGCGGGCGCCGAAGCCGACGACATCGCCGGAGGTGTCGCTGATCGGCCACATCAGCCGGCCGCGGAAGCGGTCGATCGGGCCGCGCCTGCCGTCCTGGGAGAGGCCGGAGGTGATCAGCTCCTTGTCGCTGAAGCCCTTGCCGCGCAGATAGCGGGTGAGGTGGTCCCAGCCCGCCGGGCTGTAGCCGACACCGAAATGGGCGGCCGCCGCCTGGTCGAAGCCGCGCTCGGCGAGGAACTTGCGGCCGATCTCCGCCTCGGGGCTGTCCAGCTGCTCGACATAGAACTGGGCGGCCACCTTGTGTGCCTCGACCAGCCGGATGCGCTCACCGCGCTGGTGGGAGGGGTTGTACCCGCCCTCCTCGTAGCGCAGGGTGATGCCCGCCTTGGCGGCGAGCCGCTCGACCGTCTCGGAGAACGAGAGATGGTCGATCTTCATCACGAAGGCGATCGTGTCACCGCCCTCCTGGCAGCCGAAGCAGTGGAAGAGACCCTTGCTCGGGCTGACCTGGAAGGAGGGGGACTTCTCGTCGTGGAAGGGGCAGAGCCCCTTGAGGTTGCCACCGCCCGCGTTGCGCAGCTGGAGATACTCGGAAACGACGGCGTCGATCGGGACCGCGTCCCGCACCGCCTTCACGTCGTCGTCATTGATCCTGCCTGCCACGGGTGAAGTCTACGGGTGGGGTACGACAGCCGTGCCGCGTGCCGATGTGATCCGGGGAACCCGGGAACGAGGGCGCCCGCCGCGTGCGGTACGGCCGGACGCTCCCGTCCGGGACCACCGACGAGGCGGCCGGCGTCGTCCGGTCCCGGCCCGCCCGGCGCGGTCCGGCCCGGTTGCGGGGGTCAGCTCAGGGCGGCCAGTGGTACCGACGGGTCCGCCAGCGCGTCCGGATCGATCTGCCGACCGGACCGGACCAGCTGCTGCACGTCCTCGGTGACGTCCCACACGTTGACGTTCATCCCGGCCAGCACCCGGCGGTCCTTCAGCCAGAAGGCGATGAACTCGCGCTTTCCCGCGTCGCCGCGGATGACCACCTGGTCGTAGCTGCCCGGAGGCGCCCAGCCCGAGTATTCGAGACCGAGGTCGTACTGGTCGGAGAAGAAGTACGGCACCCGGTCGTAGCCGACCTCCTTGCCGAGCATGGCGAGGGCCGCCGCCGGGCCGCTGTTCAGCGCGTTCGCCCAGTGGTCCACGCGCAGCCGGATGCCGAGCAGCGGATGGGCCACGTTGGCGACGTCACCGGCCGCGAAGATGTGCGGGTCGGAGGTACGCAGGGAGGCGTCGACGGCGATGCCTCCGCCGTCCTTGCGCGCGGCCATGGCGAGCCCAGCGGCTTCGGCCAGTGCGGTACGGGGAGCGGCACCGATCGCCGCGAGCACGTCGTGGGCGGGGTGCTCCTCGCCGTCGTCGGTGCGGACCGCGAGGACCAGGCCGTCCTGGCCGATGATCTCGGTGAGGCGGACGCCGAAGTGGAAGCGGACCCCGTGGTCGGTGTGCAGATCGGTGAAGATCTGGCCGAGCTCGGGGCCGAGGACATGGTGCAACGGGGTCGGCTCCGGATCGACGACGGTGACCTCGGCGCCGTACCCGCGCGCCGCCGCCGCGACCTCCAGGCCGATCCAGCCCGCCCCGGCGATCACGAGGTGGCCGTTGTCGCGGCCGAGGGTGGTCAGTACGTTGCGCAGCCGGTCGGCGTGGGCCAGCCGGCGCAGATGGTGGACACCGGCCAGGTCCGTACCCGGAATGGGCAGGCGGCGCGGCTCGGCCCCGGTGGCGAGCAGCAGCTTGTCGTAGTGGACGACGGTGCCGTCGCCGAGCTGGACGGAGCGGGCATGCCGGTCGAGGGCGGTGACGGGCTGGCCCAGGTGGAGCTCGATGTCGGCGCCCGCGTACCAGGCGGTCTCGTGGACGAAGACGCTGTCCCGCTCCTCCTTGCCGCACAGATAGCCCTTGGAGAGCGGCGGCCGTTCGTACGGATGATCGCGTTCATCGCCGAGGAGGATCACCCGGCCGCTGAAACCCTCCGCCCGGAGCGTCTCGGCCGCCTTGGCTCCTGCCAGTCCTCCGCCGACGATGACGAACGTCCGATGTGCGTCGACCACTTGTTGCCTCCTCGGTGCTTGCTGCGCGGGGCCCGACTGCGAGCGTCCCGCACGCAGCGTGATGGCGAAAGAGGGTGTACACCGATCAGGTCACACCCAGTGGTCACAGGCAAGTCCGCGCGGCTCGCGGACGGGGTCGCGGACGAAGCCGCGCGGCGGTGGAAACGGGCCTGCCGCACCGGGTGCCCCGGGCGCGGTGACGACCGACGGTGACGGCGGGGCCGGGCCGTCCGCCGGGGGGCGGGGCTTCGGCCGGTCAGCGGCGGGGTCCGGTGAGCGAGGCGTGCAGGGAGCGTGCCGAGGCGTCGGTCAGGGCGGCGATCTGGTCGACGAGGACCCGCTTGCGGGCCCGGTCGTCCGCGGCGGCGTCGAACAGCGCCCTGAACTGCGGTTCCAGTCCCTCCGGGGCGCGTGCGGTCAGCGCGGCGGCCAGTTCCGCGATGACGATCCGCTGATCGGCGCGGATGGCCTCCTGCTCGGCGCGCTGCATGACGTAGCGGTCGGCGACCGCCTTGAGCACGGCGCATTCGTTGCGTGCCTCGCGGGGCACGACGAGCTCCGCCGCGTACCGGCCGAGCCGGCCCGTCCCGTGAGCCTGCCGCGTGCCGCTCTCGGCCGCCAGGCAGAACCGGCCGATCAGCTGGCTCGTCGCGTCCTTCAGCCGGGCCTGGGCGACGGCCGAACCGTCGTAGTTGTCCGGCCACCACTCCTGGCCGATGAGCCGGTCGAGGGCGTCGGCCAGCTCCTCGGGATCGGTGTCCGCCGGGACGTAGCGTCCGATGGCGACCGCCCAGATCGCGTTCCGCTCGGGCTCGGAGTAGAGGCAGTTGGGATCGATGTGCCCGGCGTGCAGCCCGTCCTCGAAGTCGTGCACCGAGTACGCGACGTCGTCGGACCAGTCCATGACCTGCGCCTCGAAGCACTTGCGGTCCTTCGGGGCGCCCCTGCGGGCCCACGCGAAGACGGGCAGGTCGTCCTCGTACACCCCGAATTTCGGGGAGTCCGGTTCGAAGGGGTGACCGCCGCGCGGCCACGGGTACTTGGTGGCGGCGTCCAGGGCGGCACGGGTCAGATTGAGCCCGACGCTGACCAGCTCACCGGTCCGGGTGTCGGGGACGAAGCGCTTCGGTTCGAGCCGGGTCAGCAGGCGCAACGACTGCGCGTTGCCCTCGAAGCCCCCGCAGTCCGACGCGAAGTCGTTGAGCGCCTGCTCCCCGTTGTGTCCGAACGGCGGGTGGCCGAGGTCGTGGGCCAGACAGGCCGTCTCGACCAGATCGGGGTCGCAGCCGAGCGCCGCCCCGAGTTCGCGGCCGACCTGGGCGCATTCCAGGGAGTGGGTGAGCCGGGTCCGCGGGCTGGCGTCCCAGGCGTGGCCGCGGGTACCGGGGGTGACGACCTGGGTCTTGCCCGCGAGCCGGCGCAGTGCGGCGGAGTGCAGCACACGCGCGCGGTCGCGCTGGAACGCGGTACGGCCGGGCCGCTTGTCCGGCTCGGTGTCCCAGCGTTCGGCGTCGGCCGCGCGGTAGGGGGCCGAGCCGTGGTCCTGTGTGCCGTGCGCGCACTGTGTGCCGTGCGCGCAGTCCATGTCCTGTGTGCGCTGTGTGTCGTCTGCGCCTTGTGTTTCCTGCGTGCCGTCCATGCCGTCGATGCCGTCGATGCCGTCCATGGGTCCGACACTAAACGTCCCGGCCGACAGCGCGGCTCAGGCGGATGCGCGCCGGGCGGCCGGCGGGAACTGTCGTGCACCAGGCCGTAACGAACCAAGACCGACCGGCGAATGGAGGGCGGCGTCGCGGGGGCCGGCACGCACATCCGCGGCGTTGTCGTCAGTCACCGACGCTCCTTCCCCAAGCTCTCAGCTGCGTTCGAGCAGGGGAGACCCCATCCGACTCCCTCCTCCGCCTTGCAGCCGCACGCACCGGACCCCGCTCCTTCTCCCACCCTCCATCCGCCGGTCGGTCCAAATGAAACCGGGAGATGGAGAACCCTTTCTCCTCTTCGGTCGTCCGATCATGTGGGACGACACGTCACGAGCAGGGGGCACCCATGGAGGAGAAGCAGCCGGGACGGGCGGCGCGGCTCGAACGGCTCGGGCGGCTCCGGCCGCGGTGGCCGCGGACGCGGCGCGGGCAGCGGCGCCTCGTGCAGGGGGTGATGGTCGCCTGTGTGGCGGCGCTGACGCCTGCGACCTGGTTGCACTCCGTCGCCGACGCCCGGGTCAGGACGACCGCGGACGCGCCCGCGCAGCAGGTCGCCGTGGTGTTCGGAGCCGGGCTCTGGCAGGGCAAGCCGTCGCCGTATCTGGCGAACCGGCTGCGCACCGCCGCCGAGCTGTACCGGGACGGAAAGGTGAAGGTCGTGCTCGTGACCGGTGACAACAGCCGGAAGGAGTACGACGAGCCCGACGCCATGCGTACGTATCTGAAGGCGCACGGCGTGCCGGACAAGCGCATCGTGAGCGACTTCGCCGGGTTCGACACCTGGGACTCGTGCGTCCGCGCCAAGAAGATCTTCGGGGTCGACCGCGCCGTACTGGTGAGCCAGGGGTTCCACATCCGGCGCGCGATCGCGCTGTGCCGGAGCGCCGGGATCGACGCGTACGGCGTCGGCGTCGACGCCGTACACGATGCGACCTGGTACTACGGCGGAACACGGGAGATGTTCGCGGCGGGGAAGGCGGTGCTGGAATCCACGTTCAAGCGCGACCCGCACTTCCTGGGCCCGAAGGAGCCCGGCATCGCCGAGGCCCTGGCCGCGGACGAGCGGTAGGGGACGGCCCGGCCCGACCGTCCGCTCCAGCTGGTGTGGCCGGAAGGGTTCACCGGCTCACGACGCCCGGCAGACCTTTCCGGCCACAGCACTAGACAGGGGCGTCCGGGGCGGTCTCGGAGGAGACCCAGTCCAGGTAGCGGGCGCTCCCCCGTACCACCGGGACCGCGACGACCTCCGGTGTCCCGTAGTCGTGCGCCGCCAGGAGATGGGCCTCCAGTTCGTCGTACCGCTCCGCCGTCGTCTTGAGCAGCAGCTGCCACTCCTCGGTGGTCTCGATGGCGTTCTGCCAGCGGTAGACCGAGGTGACGGGCGCGGAGATCTGTACACAGGCGGCGAGCCGGGCCTCCACCGCGCCCTGCGCCAGCGCATGGGCCTTCTCCTCGCTGTCCGTCGTGGTCAGTACGGTCAGCCATGCCGGCGTCGTCACCTTCGGGCTCCTCCCTGTCGGTCACGGGTGTCCTCGCACCCCTCGTCGATTGTCGGGGGCACAGCGGCGCGGCGCAGTGTCCGGCGGTCAGACGCCGTACGGACGGACGGCCTTGGCGTCACGCAGCGCGCGTCCCCACCAGTCGAGCTGGTCGAGCAGCGTCCTGGCCGCCGCATCGCAGCCCGAGGGGTCCTTGGGCCTGCCCTCCTCGTCGAACAGGGCGCCCGCGTTGTGGAACGAAACGGTTTCGCGGATGCCGACGCCGTGCAGTTCCGCGAAGACCTGCCTCAGGTGCTCGACCGCGCGCAGACCGCCGGAGACTCCGCCGTACGAGACGAAGGCCACGGGCTTGGCCTGCCACTCGGCGTGGTGCCAGTCGATGAGGTTCTTCAGCGGGGCCGGGTACGAGTGGTTGTACTCGGGGGTGATGACGACGTAGGCGTCGGCCGCCGCCAACCTGGAGGACACGGCGGCCAGTCGCGCCCGCGCATCGGCGTCGGGCCGGTGGGAGAGGGCGATCGGGAGGTCGAGCTCCGCGACGTCGATCAGGTCGGTCTCGATGCCGGGCCGACGGATGGCGTGCGAGAGGAACCAGTCGGAGACGACCGGGGCGAACCGCCCTTCACGATTGCTGGCGAGAATGACCGCGACCTTCAGGGGCGCGATGGAGGCGGTGAAAGCCGCAGATGAGGGTGCTGTGGTGAGGTCCATGCGGAGAGGCTCGTATGTCAACCATGGTTGAGGTCAAGCCGCGCCCATCGACGTCCGCCGTCGCGCCCCGCGGCATACCGTGGACCGCATGACGACTCCCTCTCCCGCACCCTTCCCGTACGCGGAGTTCAACGGGCACCCGGCCACCGAGGCGGATCTGCGGATTCCCGCCTTCCTCAACTACGGCCATTTCACGGCCATGCAGGTCAGGGACGGAAGGGTGCGCGGCCTCGCCCTGCATCTGGCCCGGCTGGACTCCGCCAACCGGGAGCTGTTCGAGCGCGCCCTGGACGGGGAGCGCGTGCGCGAGCTGATCCGGCACGCACTGGACGGTGCGGGGGTACGGGACGCCTCGACCCGGGTGTACGGCTACCTGCCGCCGGGCGACGCGGAGACCACCGTCATGGTCACGGTGCGCGGGCCGGCCCGGAAGTCCGCCGAACCGCACGATCTGATGTCCGTTCCCTACGCCCGGACCGTGCCGCACATCAAGCGTCCCGGCGAGTTCGGCCAGACGTACTACGCGACGCTCGCCGCCCGAGCCGGTTTCGACGAGGCCCTGCTGACCGCGCCGGACGGTGCGGTGACGGAGGGGGCGATCACCAACATCGGTTTCTGGGACGGCACCTCGGTCGTCTGGCCGGACGCTCCCTGCCTGCGCGGCATCACCATGGCGCTGCTGGAACAGGAGCTGCCGGGTGCGGGGCTGGAGTCCGTGCGTCGCCGGGTGACACTGGACGGGATCGGCGCGTTCCGGTCGGCGTTCCTCATCAACTCGCAGGGCATCGCGCCGGTCCGGCGGATCGACGACATCGCGCTCACGGTGGACGAGGAGCTGATGAAGCGGATCGGGCAGGCCTACGACGGCACGCCGTGGGACACGATCTGACACCTGACGGCTCACACATCCGCCCGCCGTGGGCCGGTCCGCAGCCGCGCCGGCCCGGGACGCGGCGCCCCGGACTCCCGGTGCGGAACGCCCTCACCGGACCCAGGGGGGGTGGGTCCGGTGAGGGCGGTGGCCGGGAGCGGCCCGGTGCACCGTCCCGTGGGGGGTGTCAGACGTGTGCCCGACACTCGCAAGGTCATGCGTGTGATGTGCGCCACTTTCCTCCCGGAGGGCGTCACCCGATCGGCACCGGTCGGTAAAGGACCGGTCATCCACACTTCGATCACCGCTGTGACCTGCACACATACCACTTGGCAAGGATGCCGCGCCGGGCCGTTCGGGTGAAAGCTGACTTGGTGTCAACAGGCGTGGAGGGCGGGCCGCCCGTTAGCTCGGAGTCAGGACACACCTACTCGCGCAGTTGCCGGAGGAACCCCCATGCGTGCTGCTCGCCCAGTGACCGGTATCGCCGCTTCCGCGGTCACCATAGCCACGCTCGGCCTCTTCTTCTCCGCAGGGCCGCCCGCGTACGCCGCCGATACCGGCACTCTGCGGATCGGCTCGGCGGGCGCGCCGCGGGCCGACAGCGACCGGGAGGGGCACGGCCGCGACGGGGACGGAGCGAACAACTCGTCCGGATCCGGGTTCAACTCCCCCTTCGGCCTCAACGTCCCCTCGCTCCTCGACTCCGCCGGCGGGCTCAACGCCTTCTCCGGGCTCAGGACCCCCTCCAGGGAGGGCTCGAACGAGCGTGGGAGCGGGGATCGCAACCAGTCCGAGGACGGGGGCTCGGGCCGGCACGACAGTTCGTCGGGACGCAACAACTCGTCGTCGGGACACGACAGTTCGTCCGGGCGCAACGACTCGTCGTCCGGACGGGACAACTCCGGGCGCGACAACACCGGGCGCGACAGCGCGGGACGGAATTCCTCCGGCCGCGACAACTCGTCCGGACAGGGCGATTCGTCCGTGCCCAACGCCCCCAGCGGGCGCGTCAGAACAGGTGTCGGCGGCAGTGTCCGGCCCGACACCTCCCAGATCACGGCGGGCGCCGGCGTACTCGCCGCGACCGTCGTCGGCGGAGCCTGGCTCCTGCGTCGCCGGGCGAGCGGCACGCAGGAAGCCGGCTGACGGAGACGGATTCACGTCTCCGTACCGCCTGGAATCCGTCCCGGTGGCCGCGCGGCCACCGGGACGGGACCGTTCCCGCACCCGTACCGTTTCCGACCCGTCACCCGGAGGACGACCGTGTCCCAGAAGGCCGAGAGCTGGCTGCTGGTCATCGCGGCCCTGGCCGGTGTCTGGCTGATCCGCCACGGCGCCGACGCCCAGGTGATCCCGCCCCAGCCGACCTCCGCGCAGGCCTTCGCCGGCGGCCCGGGGCCGCAGCCGGGGTCCCCGGTCGCCGAACCGCTGGGGCCGTCGACGCCCGTGCGCCTGCGCATCCCGAGCATCCGGGTGGACGCCCCGATGATGCGGCTGGGGCTCGGTGGCGACGGCAGTCTCGACGTACCGCCGGCCGGAAACCGCAATGTCGTCGGCTGGTACGGGGACGGCACTCCGCCCGGCTCCAAGGGCAGCGCCATCGTCGCCGGTCATGTCGACAACGCGCAGGGGCGATCGGTCTTCTACGACCTGGGCGCCCTGCAGAAGGGCAGCAAGGTCGAGGTGGTCCGCCAGGACGGGCGTACCGCCGTCTTCTCGCTCGACGCGATCGAGGTCTACCAGAGCCGTAACTTCCCCGACAAGCGCGTGTACGGGGCCTCGCCCTACGCCTCGCTGCGACTGATCACCTGCGGCGGCGGATTCTCGAAGACGACGGGTTACGAGGGCAATGTGGTGGCGTACGCGCACCTCACCGAGGTGCGGTGACCCCTGCCTTCCGGGGCCGGTCGCTCATGCCGTCCACTGGTCGAAGGCCAGCTTCGCGACCAGCGAGAACACCACGACCAGCAGGACCCCGCGGACGAACCCGCTGCCCCTGCTGAGCGCCATCCGCGCCCCGATCAGTGCGCCGGCCAGGTTGAACGCCGCCATCAGCGCGGCCAGTTGCCAGAACACACTGCCCTGGTAGGCGAACATCGCCAGCGCCCCGCCATTGGTGCACACGTTGACGATCTTGGCGGTGGCGGAGGCCGTCACCAGGTCGAGATGGAGCACCGCGGTCAGCGCGAGCACCAGAAACGTGCCGGTACCGGGGCCGAACAGCCCGTCGTAAAGGCCGATGCCGCCGCCGACCAGCACGATCGCGGTCACGGTACGGGCCCGGGTGACCTCGCGCCGGACCCCCTCGTCCGTCGCCGTGCCGAACGAGGGCCTCAGCATCACGAACGCCGCGACCGCCAGCAGCACCACCATGATCACGGGGCGCAGCACCGCGCTGCTGATCCCGGCCGCGAAGAACGCGCCGGTCATCGATCCGGCCAGCGCCGCGAGCCCGATCCGCAGGGCCGTCCCGACCTGCACCGGCGCCTTGCGCACGTACGTCACGGCGGCGCCCGACGTACCGACGATCGCGACCGCCTTGTTCGTGCCGAGGACGTGCGCGGCCGGGACGTGCGGCAGGCCCAGCAGCAGAGCGGGCAGCAGGAGCAGTCCGCCGCCGCCGACCACCGCGTCGATCCAGCCCGCCGCGGCTGCGGCGAGGCAGAGGACAACCAGTGTGGTGAGTGCTATGTCGGGCATGATCGCGACCCTAAGGACGAGGTAGGTGCCCCGTCCAACCGCTTTGGCCGGATCGCGGGAAAGTTGAGCCAACTCTGAGGTTGCCGGGCCTCCGGACCCCCTGTGGCCGCCACAGGGCCCGCGTTCGGGATCCGACCGGCCCGTTCCCCCCGCGCACCCCGGTCGTACGCTGGGGTCCATGAGCCAGGGCTGGAACGCGAGCGACATCCCCGACCAGAGCGGCCGTACCGCCGTGGTCACCGGAGCCAACAGCGGGATCGGGCTGATCACGGCACGGGAGCTGGCCCGGTGCGGCGCGCGGGTGCTGCTCGCCTGCCGTGACGAGACGCGCGGCAAGGAGGCCGAGTCCCGGATCCGGACGGCCGTGACCGGCGCGGACGTGGAGTTCGTACCGCTCGATCTGGCCGATCTGGATTCCGTACGCGAGTTCGCCGCGGTCCGCGCGCCCGGCCGGATCGATCTGCTGATCAACAACGCGGGCGTGATGGCGCTGCCGTACGGGAGGACGGCCGACGGCTTCGAGAGGCAGTTCGGCGTCAACCATCTCGGGCACTTCGCCCTCACCGGGCTGCTGCTGCCGAAGCTCCTCGACACCCCGGGGGCGCGTGTGGTGAGCGTCTCCAGCGGGATGCACGCCCTGTCCAACATCGACATCGGAGACCTCAACAGCGAGCGGAACTACCGCCGCTGGATCGCCTACGGCCGCTCGAAGACCGCCAATCTGCTCTTCGTCCACGAGCTGGCACGGCGGCTTTCGGCGGCTGGTTCCGGGCTGGTGGCCGCTGCGGCGCACCCCGGGTACGCGGCGACCAATCTGCAGACGGCGGGCGCCCGGATGGAGAGCCGCAAGACGGCGGAACAGGTGTTCGAGCTCGGCAACCGGATCATCGCCCAGCCCGCGTCGTCCGGAGCGCTGCCCACCCTCTACGCGGCCACCGCGCCCGGAGTGCGCCCCGACTCGTTCACCGGGCCGAGGCTGCTGGGCTGGCGCGGTGCCCCCGCCCCGTCGTGGCGAGCGGGCTGGACGCTCGACGATGTGGCGAGCGAGCGGCTCTGGGTGGCGTCCGAGCAGCTCACGGGAGTGACATATCCGGGCCTCGGGTCCTGAGACCCGGCCACTCTCCGACCGAAGGTCGCCCGACAGGCTCTCAGGCCTGCTGTCCCTCGACGGCTGCGGGGTCCATCCACATGACCTCCCAGATGTGGTGGTCCGGGTCCTGGAAGGAACGGCCGTACATGTGACCGAAGTCGATCGCCTCGTTGGCGGGCGATCCTCCGGAGGCCAGGGCGGTGTCGACCAACTCGTCCACCTTCTCGCGGCTCTCCGCGCTCAGCGCGAGGATCACCTCGGTGGACTTCGAGGAGTCGGCGACCTCCTTCTTGGTGAACTCCTTGAAGCGGGGTTCGGTGAGGAGCATGGCGAAGATGGTGTCGCTGATGACGAGACATGCGGTGTTCTCGTCGCTGAACTGCGGGTTGCACGAGAAGCCGAGCCTGCCGAAGAAGGCCTTGGTCGTCTCGAGGTTCTTGACCGGCAGGTTCACGAAGATCATCTGAGGCATGGCCGTTCCGTTCTCTCTGGTGTTCGAACGATTGACGACAGGTTGACGACGGGGCGGCACGGAACTCATCGATGCCGGCGAAGAAATTTTCCGCCCCCGGATTCAGGACATGGCGAGCGGCGCGCCGCCCCGGAGCAGCGATCCGCCCAGCGGGGTCAGCGTATGCAGGACCGAGCTGCCGTGCCGCAGCGTGTGGATCAGGCCGGCCTCGCGCAGCACGCAGGCGTGCTGGCTCGCCGAGGCGAGGGAGACTCCGGCGCGGCGGGCGAGTTCGCTGGTCGTGCAGCCGTTGCCGATGGCGCTCAGGACCGTGGAGCGGGTATGGCCGAGGAGCCGGCCGAGCCACGGCCCCGGTTCCGCGAAGACCGGGGCGCGCGAGTGGGTGACCGGGTAGACCAGGACCGGTGGGAGCCGCGGGTCGCGGAGGACGACCGGAGTGACCCGGCAGAAGAAGGACGGCTGGAGCAGCAGCCCCCGGCCGTCGAGGTGGAGCTCGCGATCCACGGGGTAGTCGGCCTCCAGCACGGGGGCCCGCCAGCGGATCGTGGGCGGGAGGGAGGCGAGCAGTTCCTCCGCCCCGCCGTCCAGGAGTGCGCGACCGCGCAGGGCACGGTCGGCCTCGATGCTGGCCTGGATGTGCGGCCAGTACGGTTCGATCGCGGCACGGTGGTAGCTGCGCAGGGCGCCGATGAGCCGGTCGAGCGACCCGACGCGCCGGTGGGGGACGCGGCCCGCCTCACGCCGTTCGGCACTCAGGAGGGCGAGTTCGGCGCGGATCCGCCGGGTCGGGGTGTCGCGCAGCGCCTCCATTCCGGCGTCGAGGCCGTACGGCTCGGCGGTTTCCTGAGAAGGCGTCAGAAAGTCCGGGAAATAGCCGCGCGGTGGAATCACGGCGGCCAACGGATGTACTTCACCGTCCAACCGGGGCCGGGTTTCCTTACGCCATTCCCCGAACACCTTGGAACCGCGCCGGTCCCTCAGCCGATGGAAACTCAGAATGGTTTCCCACAGCGCATCCGGCCGGGTGGCCATCCGCACCTTGGAAAGGTCCACCCCGGACATGTGGATACGCAGCACCGAACCCCCACCTGTTGCACCTGCAATTACCCCCACCCCAGGGTATGCGACCCATAACAGCACGTCACCACGGGGTTTCGGCCAGAGGTGAAACGTCTCGCCCACGGGTGCCATCACCCGAAAAGCTGTAGGACGTCGGGTGCGAATCCGGCGCCACCGGAAGAGCGAGTGAAGGCCGTGGGGGGTTTTGCTCGTTCGGCGGCGGTCGGCGACGGTGCGGCTCCGTGCCCGGCGGGGGTAAGCCGGGTGCGGTCCATGGATGGGGATCCATGGACCGCACCCCGGTCCGATACCGGCCCATGTCTTTGCGTATTGAACGAACATTGCGTATTGAACTGCACGGGAGGGCGAAGAAAAGACACAACGCCGAGCAACGCTTTTCCCCAGAACAAAACGAGACGGCGGCACCCCGCACAGGGTGCCGCCGTCTTCGAGGGTTCCGGGGCCGCCGTCGGCTCGGCGAGGGTACGAGTGAGCCTTCGGCGGCCCCGGGGCCTTGGGGGACAGCCTTCGGACGCCGGGTCAGCGGCTGTCGCTGCCCGTCGAGTCCGCCGCCGCCCGGCCCGCCTCCAGGCGGGCGACGGGGATGCGGAACGGGGAGCAGGACACGTAGTCCAGGCCCACCTCGTGGAAGAAGTGCACCGACTCCGGGTCACCGCCGTGCTCGCCGCAGACGCCGAGCTTCAGGTCCGGGCGGGTGGCCCGGCCGGCCGCGACGGCGCTGCGGACCAGTGAGCCGACGCCGTCCTTGTCGATCGTCTCGAACGGCGACACCCCGAAGATGCCCTTCTCCAGGTACGCGGTGAAGAACGAGGCCTCCACGTCGTCACGGGAGAAGCCCCACACCGTCTGCGTCAGGTCGTTGGTGCCGAACGAGAAGAACTGTGCGGCCTCGGCGATCTGACCGGCGGTCAGCGCGGCACGCGGCAGCTCGATCATGGTGCCGATGGTCAGCTTCAGCCGGGTGCCGGTGGCGGCCTCGACCTGGGCGATGACCTGGTCGGCCTCCTCGCGGACGATCTCCAGCTCCTGGACCGTGCCGACGAGCGGAATCATGATCTCGGCGCGCGGGTCGCCCTTGGCGTTCTTGCGCTCGGCCGCGGCCTCGGCGATCGCCCGGACCTGCATGGCGAACAGGCCGGGAATGACGAGACCGAGACGGACGCCGCGCAGACCGAGCATCGGGTTCTGCTCGTGCAGCTTGTGGACGGCCTGGAGCAGTCGCAGGTCGTTCTCGTTGGCGTCCTTACGGGACTCGGCGAGTGCGACACGTACCGAGAGCTCGGTGATGTCGGGCAGGAACTCGTGCAGCGGCGGGTCGAGCAGCCGTACCGTGACGGGCAGTCCGTCCATCGCCTCGAACAGCTCGATGAAGTCGGCCTTCTGGAGCGGCAGCAGCTCCTCCAGCGCAGCCTCGCGCTCGGCGTCGGTGTCCGCGAGGATCAGCTTCTCGACCATCTCGCGGCGCTCACCGAGGAACATGTGCTCGGTACGGCACAGGCCGATGCCCTGGGCGCCGAAGCGGCGGGCCCGCAGCGCGTCCTCGGCGTTGTCGGCGTTGGCCCGCACCCGCAGCCGGCGCACCCGGTCCGCGTACGCCATGATCCGGTGCACGGCGGCGACCAGCTCGTCGGCGTCGTCGGCGCCCGCGTGCATCCGGCCCTCGAAGTACTCGACGACCGGGGACGGCACGACGGGGACCTCACCGAGGTACACCTTGCCGGTGGAGCCGTCGATGGAGACGACGTCGCCCTCCTCGATGACCCGGCCGCCCACCGTCATCCGGCGGCGCTTGGTGTCGACCTCCAGGTCCTCGGCGCCGCAGACACAGGTCTTGCCCATGCCGCGGGCGACGACGGCGGCATGCGAGGTCTTGCCGCCGCGCGAGGTCAGGATGCCCTCGGCCGCGATCATGCCGTCGAGGTCGTCGGGGTTGGTCTCGCGGCGGATGAGAATGACCTTCTCGCCGGAGCGGGACCACTTCACCGCGGTGTACGAGTCGAAGACGGCCTTGCCGACCGCGGCGCCCGGCGAGGCGGCGATGCCCCGGCCCAGCAGCTCGGTGGCGGCTTCGTCGTCGAAGCGCGGGAACATCAGCTGCGCCAGCTGCGCCCCGTTGACCCGCTGGAGCGCCTCGGCCTCGTCGATCAGCCCCTGGTCGACGAGCTGGGTGGCGATCCGGAAGGCGGCACCGGCGGTGCGCTTGCCGACCCGGGTCTGGAGCATCCAGAGCCGGCCGCGCTCGATGGTGAACTCGATGTCGCACAGGTCCTTGTAGTGCGTTTCGAGGGTCTCCATGATCTGCATCAGCTGGTCGTACGACTTCTTGTCGATCGACTCCAGCTCGGCGAGCGGCACGGTGTTGCGGATACCGGCGACGACGTCCTCGCCCTGCGCGTTCTGCAGGTAGTCGCCGTAGACGCCCTGGTGGCCGCTGGCCGGGTCACGGGTGAACGCGACACCCGTACCGGAGTCCGGGCCGAGGTTGCCGAAGACCATCGAGCAGATGTTGACGGCCGTGCCGAGGTCGCCGGGGATGCGCTCCTGGCGGCGGTAGAGCTTGGCCCGGTCGGTGTTCCACGAGTCGAAGACGGCCTTTATGGCCAGGTCCATCTGCTCGCGCGGGTCCTGCGGGAAGTCCCGTCCGGCGTCCCGCGAGACGATCTTCTTGAACTGCTTGACCAGCTTCTTCAGGTCGGCCGCGTCGAGGTCCACGTCGACCGTGACGCCCTTGGCCTCCTTCGCCGCCTCCAGCGCCTCCTCGAAGCGGTCGCCGTCGACGCCGAGGACGGTCTTGCCGAACATCTGGATGAGACGCCGGTAGGAGTCCCAGGCGAACCGCTCGTCACCGGCCTGGGCGGTGAGACCGGCCACGGACTCGTCGGAGAGGCCGATGTTGAGAACCGTGTCCATCATGCCGGGCATCGAGAATTTCGCGCCGGAGCGGACCGAGACCAGCAGCGGATCGTCCGCCTGGCCGAGCTTCTTGCCCATTCGGGCCTCAAGGGCTTCGAGATGCGCACTGACCTCGGCTCGCAGCTCCGTCGGCTCCTCACCACTGCCGAGGTAGACCTTGCACGCCTCGGTGGTGATGGTGAAGCCCGGAGGGACGGGGAGTCCGAGATTGGTCATCTCGGCGAGGTTGGCACCCTTCCCGCCGAGCAGGTCCTTCAGGTCCTTGTTGCCCTCGGTGAAGTCGTAGACGAACTTCTGGCCCTGCGGGTCCCGGGAATCCGGGGTGGATACGTGGGAATCTTTGTTTTCCGACACGGGTCTCGACTCCTCGAGGACGCGGTGGCTGCCCTGACGGCGAGGAACATACCCAGATCGAAGGTGCCCCGGTACGTCCACTTGCGCGTCATGCGGCCTCAACCACCCGTCCGCCAGCAGATCGAAAGTGACGGGACCTGTCCCTCGATCGAGGGACTGCATTCACTTCCTGAATGAATGAGCACTCAGCGCAACGGGAAATCCCCGCATTGACCACACAGCGCAAGGGTGGCATCGATCGATCAAAGTGGAGCCGCTTGGCACCGAGTGCCACCATTTGAGAAGTGCAGCTCCCAAATTCGCGCTCATCTGAGCAACCCGACTCTCAGGGTGGCGAGAATCACTCTACGATCGACGCTCAAATGTCACCATCCGGACGCCTGTGCGGCGACCACCTGTCACCGAGTGATCATCACGAAGCAGCTCAGCGTGAGTGAATCCGACGCACCGCGCGCGATGCGGACCCATTCGACTCGCCGCTTGGCTCGATACCGCTGAATCCGGCCGAATATTCCGCTCAGATGAGCGGCGCAAGGAGGGAGGCACGCGGTGCCTCTGGCGCCACGTGCCCCCTCAAGGGACGTGAGGGGCGTGAGGGGCGGTGAGGAGCCCGGAAAACCCGAAGGGCCCGGACAGGCCCAAGGACCTGACCGGGCCCCGGTCGGGCCCTTGGCGACACCTCGTCAGCCGCCCGAGGTGTCCAGCTCCGCGTCCGCGCTCACTCCCGCGCAGTCGTACGGGTCCTTCAGCCAGCCGTCCGGCAGCACGACCCGGTTGTTGCCCGAGGTGCGCCCGCGCGGCCCGTCCGCGCCGTCCGGCCACGGCTGATCCAGGTCCAGCTCCCGCAGCTGTCCGCCCAGCTCGTCCAGCGACGAGGTGATCGCCAGCTTCTTGCGCATCTCGGAGCCGACCGAGAAGCCCTTGAGGTACCAGGCGACATGCTTGCGGAAGTCGATCACGCCGCGGGTCTCGTCGCCGATCCACTCCCCCAGCAGCGTCGCGTGCCGCAGCATGACGTCGGCGACCTCGCGGAGAGCCGGCGCCCGCCGCGTCCGCGTACCCTCGAACGCGCTCACGAGGTCGCCGAAGAGCCAGGGGCGGCCCAGGCAGCCGCGCCCCACGACCACTCCGTCGCAGCCGGTCTCGCGCATCATCCGACGGGCGTCGTCCGCGCTCCAGATGTCGCCGTTGCCGAGGACGGGGATCTCCGGGACGTGCTCCTTGAGCCGGGCGATGGCGTCCCAGTCGGCGGTGCCGCCGTAGTGCTGCGCGGCCGTCCTGCCGTGCAGGGCGACGGCCGTGACGCCCTCCTCCACGGCGATCCGGCCCGCGTCGAGGTAGGTGGTGTGGTCGTCGTCGATGCCCTTGCGCATCTTGATGGTGACCGGCAGTCCGCCCGCGTTGGAGACCGCCTGGTTGAGGATCGCGCGCAGCAGGGGCCGCTTGTACGGGAGCGCCGAGCCGCCGCCCTTGCGCGTCACCTTGGGGACCGGGCAGCCGAAGTTCAGGTCGATGTGGTCGGCGAGGTTCTCGTCGACGATCATGCGGACGGCCTTGCCGACAGTGACCGGGTCCACGCCGTACAGCTGGATCGAGCGCGGGGTCTCGCTCGCGTCGAAGTGGATGAGCTGCATGGTCTTCTCGTTGCGCTCGACCAACGCGCGCGTGGTGATCATCTCGCTGACGAACAGCCCCTTGCCTCCGGAGAACTCCCGGCACAGGGTGCGGAACGGGGCGTTGGTGATGCCGGCCATGGGCGCGAGCACCACCGGCGGCTGCACCGTGTGCGGGCCGATCCGGAGCAGCGGGGGCGAGGGGGCGAGCGTGGTCATTGCTCCATTGTCGCGTACGACGCGGAGCGGTTCGCCGGCAGAGTTCGTTAGTTAACCGTACTATCCATGTATGCCCGAGCTGAGCCCCCACCGACGGCAGCTGGTACTGGCGATCTGCTGTATGAGCCTGCTGATCGTCAGTCTCGACAACACCGTCCTCAATGTCGCCCTGCCGTCCATGCAGAAGGAACTGCACGCCACCGTGGCGGGCATGCAGTGGACGATCGACGCCTACACCCTCGTCCTCGCGTCGCTGCTGATGCTCGCGGGCTCCACCGCCGACCGGATCGGGCGCCGGAAGATCTTCAAGATCGGGCTCGTCCTCTTCACCCTCGGCTCGGTCCTCTGCTCCCTGGCGCCGAACCTCGAGTCGCTGGTGGCGTTCCGGATGGTGCAGGCGGTGGGCGGCTCGATGCTGAATCCCGTCGCGATGTCGATCATCACCAACACCTTCACCGACCCGCGCGAGCGGGCCCGCGCCATCGGGGTGTGGGGCGGTGTCGTCGGCATCTCCATGGCGGCGGGCCCGGTGATCGGCGGCCTGCTGGTGGATTCGGTCGGCTGGCGGTCGATCTTCTGGATCAATCTGCCGGTCGGTCTCGTCGCGCTGCTGCTCACCTGGCGCTACGTCCCCGAGTCGCGCGCCCCGAAGCCGCGCCGCCCCGACCCCGTGGGGCAGCTGCTGGTGATCGCGCTGCTCGGTTCGCTGACGTACGCGATCATCGAGGCGCCCTCGGCGGGCTGGGCCTCGCCGCGCATCCTGACGTTCGCCGCGCTCGCCGCCCTCGCGGTCGTCGGGCTCCTGCTGTACGAGCCCAGGCGCGCCGAGCCCCTGATCGATCTGCGGTTCTTCCACAGCGCCCCGTTCAGCGGGGCCACCGCCATAGCGGTCTGCGCGTTCGCCGCGCTGAGCGGGTTCCTGTTCCTCAACACGCTGTATCTGCAGAACGTGCGCGGTCTGAGCGCGCTGCACGCCGGTCTGTACATGCTCCCGATGGCGGCCCTGACCTTTGTCTGCGCACCCCTGTCCGGGCGGCTGGTCGGCAGCCGGGGACCACGGCTTTCGCTGCTCGTCGCGGGAGTGACCATGACGGCGTGCGGGCTGCTGTTCGCCGCGTTCGACGCGGAGACGGACGACGTCCTGCTGTTCACCGGCTATGTGCTGTTCGGCCTGGGCTTCGGCATGGTGAACGCCCCGATCACCAATACGGCCGTCTCCGGGATGCCCCGCTCGCAGGCCGGTGTGGCGGCGGCGGTCGCCTCGACCAGTCGGCAGGTCGGCGGAACGCTCGGGGTCGCCGTGATCGGTGCGGTGCTGGCGGCCGGCGTGGCCGGTACCGGGTCCCCGCGGAGCGCCGCGTACGCGGCGGCGTTCGTGGACGCGAGCAAGCCCGCCTGGTGGGTCCTCACGGGGTGCGGGGTGTGCGTCCTGCTGGTGGGGGCGCTGACCAGTGGGCACTGGGCCCGGGAGACGGCACGTCGGACGGCCGAGCGGCTGGCGGCGCCGACGGATGCCCCGGTCGGCGATCAGGCATCGGCGAACTCCAGGGCCTGAAGGCGCCGCAGCCGCTGCGCGGTCTCGTCGTCGGCGGGGGTGTACGTCACCATGCGGGGCCCGGACGAGGGACCGAGCCACAGGTCGGTGTGGTCGAGGCGGAGCAGTCCGACATGGGCGTTGCGGAAGATTTTGGTCCGCCCGCCGGAACCCACCACCTCGTGCCGCGCCCAGAGCTCGCGGAACTCCGGTGAGACCGCCTCCAGCCGGCCGAGGAGCGCCTTCCACGCGGGCTCGGCCAGATGTCCGGCCATCGACCTGCGGAACTTCGCGGCCATGACCCGGTTCATCTCGGGGAGATCGACGACGGCGGCGCGCCACTGCGGGTTGGTGTAGGAGAGGATCATGCAGTTGCGGTCGTCGGGGTCGACGGCGTCCAGGTCGCAGAGCAGCCGCCCGTAGGTCCGGTTGTACGCGAGGATGTCGTACCGGCTGTTCTGGATGCAGGCCGGAATGGGGTCGAGCTGCCGCAGCATCTCGCGCAGCGCCGGGGTGATGCTCGGGCAGTCCGCGCCGGGCGACGGGTCGACGGCCCCGGCGAGCGAGAAGAGATGGCCGCGCTCGGTGCGGTCGAGCAGCAGGGCGCGGGCGAGTGCGTCGAGGACCTGGGGCGAGACCTGGATGTCGCGGGCCTGCTCCAGCCAGGTGTACCAGGTGACGCCGACCGCGGAGAGCTGGGCGACCTCCTCACGCCGCAGGCCGGGGGTACGCCGCCGCGGACCGCGGGGCAGACCGACCTGCTCGGGGGTGATCCGCTCACGGCGGCTGCGCAGGAAGTCCGCGAGTTCATGCCGCCGGACGTCGGGCTCGGAGGGCTCGGGCCTCCGGGGAGCCGGTGCCCCGGACACCACGCGTACGTCGGGCGACTCGCTCACCATGGTCGTCATACCTCCAGCGTGCCGAACGGCCCGGCGCTCTGCCAGGTGCTGCTTGTACCAGGATAAGGAGACTCTGGTACCAGGCTGGGATGACGGCGATTCTCGATGGCGTGAGTGAATCAACTGTAAGGACGGAAGTATCCGCCACCACCGCCCGAGTGGTGCGGCACGACCACCCCACTCCGGTGCTCGGCGCACTCGGACTGTTCACCGTGCTGCTCGGCGCGGCACTGCCGCTGATCGACTTCTTCATCGTGAATGTCGCCCTGCCGACGATCGACCACGATCTGAACGCGGGCCCCGCGCTGCTCGAACTGGTCGTCGCGGGCTACGGGCTGGCCTATGCCGTGCTGCTCGTACTCGGCGGTCGGCTCGGCGACACGGCCGGGCGGCGCCGGCTCTTCCTGCTGGGGATCGCGGCCTTCGGCATCACCTCGCTCGCCTGTGGGCTCGCCCCGGACGCCTGGGCGCTCGTCGGGGCGCGGGTGGCGCAGGGTGCGGCGGCGGCGCTGATGCTGCCGCAGGTGCTCGCCACCATTCAGGCGGCCACGTCCGGGCACCGGCGGGCGAGGGCGTTGAGCCTGTACGGGGCGACGGCCGGGCTCTCCATGGTCGCGGGCCAGATCCTCGGCGGTGTGCTCGTCGCCGTCGCCCCGCTGTCGTCGGTGTTCGGCGAGAGCGCGGGCTGGCGTTCGGTGTTCCTGGTGAACGTTCCGGTGGCGGCGGTGGGGCTGGTGCTGGCCGCTCGCGCCGTGCCGGAGACCCGTTCCGACAGGCCCGCGCCGATCGACGTACCAGGCACACTGCTGCTGACCGTGTCGCTGCTGACGCTGCTGGCTCCGCTGACGGAGGGGCGCGCCGCGGGCTGGCCGGTGTGGACCTGGGTCTCGCTGGCCCTGTTCCCGTTCGCCGCGTACGCCTTCTACCGGGTCGAGCGGCGGGCCGACCGGCTCGGGCGGACCCCGCTGGTGCCGCCGAGTCTGCTGCGGCTGGAGTCGCTGCGGCGCGGGCTGGCGCTGGTGGTGCCGTTCTCGATCGGCTTCGGCGGCTTCATGTTCGTGATCGCGGTGGCGCTGCAGCAGGGGCTGAGGCTCGGCCCGGCGGCCGCGGGTCTGTCGATGGCCCCGATGGCGATGGCCTTCTTCGTGGCGTCCCTGGCGGGCCCACGACTGATCCTGCGGTACGGCAGCCGGGTCGTGACGGCGGGCGGGGTGATCCAGGCGGTGGGCGTACTGGTGCTCGCGTTCACCGTGTGGCAGCGGTGGTCGGGCCTCGGCGTGCTGGGGCTGATGCCGGGGGTCGCGATCGCGGGGTTCGGACAGGGGCTGCAACTGCCCGTCCTGTTCCGCATCGTGCTCTCCGACGTACCGGCCGCGCGAGCCGGTGTGGGCGGCGGGGTGATGACGACCACTCAGCAGGCCGCGCTGGCCCTGGGTGTGGCCACGCTCGGCACGCTGTTCCTCTCCCTGGCCCCGGGCTCCGGGATGCGGGACGCGCTGGCCGTGACGCTGCTGGTGCAGCTGGCCGCGGTGGTCCTGACGACGCTGCTGAGCCTGCGGCTGCCGCGCAGAGTGGCGTGAGCACGCGGGACGGCGGGGCGCGGGCACGGGCGGGGGCCCGGATCACTTCTGGTGATCCGGGCCCCCGGTCGTACGGATGATGAAGAGGTGTCAGCTCTGTGCCGGGGTGTCCTGCTCGGACGCGCTCGGCTGCGCGGAGCCGTCCGACGACGCCCCGGTCCGGGCGGAGGCCGGCTCCGACTGCGCGCGCTCCCGCATCTTGCGCAGCAGCTCCTGCTTCTGGTCGGCAGCGGTCCTGCGGTCGGCATTGCGCGCAGGGCCCACACCCTGCTGATCGGCGCGGGACAGCTTCTTGCGCTGTCCGCCCACACCGAGGAGGTTGTTGCGGCTCTTGGCCACGGTGTTCTCCCATTCGTGGTGAGAAGTGAGGTCTGAAGCGACCTGGAATCGATCCGATGGGCGGCGGGTGGTCGGGCCCGCCGCGCGCTCACTCGTAGATCTGGAAGAACGAATACATGCCGGAACCGTACCCCGGCCGGGCCGGACCGGGCACCTGATTTTCCGCACGCTCCGGCAGGGTCCCGCCACCACGGCCGAGTTCAGCGGCGCGCCGGCCCCCTGCGCGCGACGGCCCGCGCGCGGCAGCGCCGGGCGCGGGCGGCCCGCTCAGGCGGTCGGGTCGACCGTCGCGCGATGGGCCTCGGCGAGATGTTCCCCGGCCTTGAGCCAGGGCAGGAACTGCACCTCCTGGCGCCAGCCGCAGGTGTCGCAGCTCAGCCGCCGCTGCATCCCCGACTTCGTCACGTGGACGACGTGTTCACGGCCGTGCTGATCCCATCTGCTGACCTTGCTCGTGGTCATGGACGGCATCGGAGCCTCCTGTGGACGCGTGGGCGCGCGGGCGCGACGCTCGGCGTGGACAGTGTGCAACGAAGCCCCCGGTTCCGTACGGGGAACCGGGGGCTTCGTCGAACCGTGGCGCGTCAGCAGCCCAGCAGCCGGGCGCCGAGGTAGGCCTGGATCTGGTCCAGGGAGACGCGCTCCTGCTTCATGGTGTCGCGCTCGCGCACGGTGACCGCGTTGTCGTCGAGCGTGTCGAAGTCGACGGTGACGCAGAACGGCGTACCGATCTCGTCCTGACGGCGGTAGCGGCGGCCGATGGCGCCCGCGTCGTCGAACTCGATGTTCCAGTTCTTGCGCAGGTCGGTGGCGAGACCCTTGGCCTTCGGCGACAGCTGCGGGTTGCGGGACAGCGGCAGGACGGCGACCTTGACCGGCGCGAGGCGCGGGTCGAGACGCATCACGGTGCGCTTCTCCATGACGCCCTTGGCGTTGGGCGCCTCGTCCTCGATGTACGCGTCGAGGAGGAAGGCGAGCATCGCGCGGCCGACACCGGCCGCCGGCTCGATGACGTAGGGGGTCCAGCGCTCGCCGGCCTCCTGGTCGAAGAAGGACAGATCCGTGCCCGAGGCCTTGGAGTGCGCCTTGAGGTCGTAGTCCGTGCGGTTGGCGACACCCTCCAGCTCGCCCCACTCACTGCCGCCGAAGCGGAAGCGGTACTCGATGTCCGCGGTGCGCTTGGAGTAGTGGGAGAGCTTCTCCTTCGGGTGCTCGTACCAGCGCATGTTCTCCTCGCGCATGCCCAGGTCCGTGTACCAGTTCCAGCGCTGGTCCATCCAGTACTGCTGCCACTCCTCGTCCTCGCCCGGCTTGACGAAGAACTCCATCTCCATCTGCTCGAACTCGCGGGTGCGGAAGATGAAGTTGCCCGGAGTGATCTCGTTCCGGAAGGACTTGCCCATCTGGGCGATGCCGAACGGCGGCTTCTTGCGCGAGGTCTGCTGCACCTGGCCGAAGTTGGTGAAGATGCCCTGCGCGGTCTCGGGACGCAGATAGGCGACCGAGCCGGAGTCCTGGGTCGGGCCGAGGTGGGTGGAGAGCAGACCCGAGAACTGCTTGGGCTCGGTGAAGGTGCCCTTGTTGCCGCAGTTGGGGCAGTTGAGCTCGGCCAGGCCGTTCACGGGCGCGTGGCCGTGCTTCTCCTCGTACGCCTCCTCCAGGTGGTCGGCGCGGAAGCGCTTGTGGCAGGAGGTGCACTCGGTCAGCGGGTCGGTGAACGTGGCGACGTGGCCGGAGGCCACCCACACCTCGGGGGCCAGGATGACCGACGAGTCGAGACCGACCACGTCCTCGCGCGAGGTGACCATGTAGCGCCACCACTGGCGCTTGAGGTTCTCCTTCATCTCCACGCCCAGCGGCCCGTAGTCCCAGGCGGCGCGCTGACCACCGTAGATCTCACTGCAGGGATAGACGAAGCCACGGCGCTTGCTCAGGCTGACGATGGAGTCGATCTTGTCGGCGGCCACGGTGCTCTCTTCATTACGACGACGAAACTGGACAGGGGTGGCGCGAAGCGCCTCGTGGGGGGGGTGGTGCTCGGGAGACGGGCGGGCGAATGCTTCAGATTACCGGCGGGCACGCCCCTTCGATCAAATCGGTATCGGCGCGGACGGCCGAGCGGTCCTCTCATCAGGCTTGTTGACAATCGTTTCCACTTTTGTTGAAAATGACTGTCATGAACGTAAGCCGCCTCATACCCACCGCCGCCGTCGCCGGAGCAGTCGTCCTCGGCCTCACGGCGCTCACCGCCTGCTCCGGCTCGAATGCCGCCGATCACAAGAACGGCGACAAGCTGAACGTGGTGGCCTCGTTCTATCCGATGCAGTTCCTGGCCGAGCAGATCGGCGGGAAGCACGTCTCCGTGACCACGCTGACCAAGCCGGGAGTCGAGCCGCACGATCTGGAGCTCACCCCGCGGCAGATCGGCGGACTCGCCGACGCCGACTACGTCCTCTACCTCAAGGGCATCCAGCCCGCCGTCGACGACGCGATCAAGCAGTCCGGCGCGAAGGACGTCGTCGACGCCTCGAAGCTCACCGCGCTGGAGGACCACGGCACCGAGACCGGAGCCGACGAACACGGTCATGAGCACCACGGCGACGAGGCCGGAGCCGACCCCCACATCTGGCTCGACCCCGTGAAGTACGCCGAGGTCGCCAAGGGCGTCGGGAAGTCGCTGGAGAAGACCGACCCGGACCACGCCGCGGACTACCGCAAGAACACGGACGCGCTGGTCACCAGGCTCGACGGCCTGAACACCGCGTACGCGAACGGGCTGAGGAACACCGCGACCAAGACCTTCATCACCACCCACTCCGCCTTCGGATACCTCGCCGAACGCTACGGCCTGACCCAGGAGGGCATCGCCGGCGTCGACCCCGAGGCCGAGCCCAGCCCCGCCCGGATCGACGAGATCCACACCATCGCGAAGAAGAACAAGGTCAGCACCGTATTCTTCGAGACGCTCGCCAGCGACAAGACCGCGAAGACCCTCGCCGAGGACACCGGACTGAGGACCGACGTCCTGGACCCGCTGGAGGGAATCACGGACAAGTCCAAGGGCGCTGACTACATCGAGGTCATGCAGTCCAACCTCGCCGCCCTGCAGAAGGCGCTCGGCGCGAAGTGATCCACGCAACACCGGCCACAGCAGTATCGGAGGCGCTCATGCCCGAGTCAGGGAGCACGACCGAGCCCGTCATAGCCCTGCGGGGCGCCACGGCCGCACTCGGCGCGCGTGTGGTGCTGCGCGGCATCGACCTGACCGTCCACCGCGGCGAGGTCGTCGCCCTGCTCGGCGCCAACGGCTCGGGCAAGTCGACCGCCGTGCGCTCCGTCATCGGCCAGGTGCCGCTCTCCGGCGGTTCCGTCGAGCTGTTCGGCACCCCGCTGCGCCGCTTCCGCACCTGGTCGCGTGTCGGTTACGTCCCCCAGCGCACCACGGCGGCCGGCGGTGTCCCCGCCACGATCCGTGAGGTCGTCTCCTCCGGGCGGCTGTCCCGTACGAAGCTGGGGCTGCTGCGCAAGGCCGACCGGGCCGCCGTCGACCGGGCCATCGAGCTCGTCG
The DNA here is from genome assembly GCF_044754145.1 of Streptomyces sp. NPDC093149. Taxonomy (NCBI): domain Bacteria; kingdom Bacillati; phylum Actinomycetota; class Actinomycetes; order Kitasatosporales; family Streptomycetaceae; genus Streptomyces; species Streptomyces sp. NPDC093149. Next base: position 647,481 of record NZ_JBIVON010000002.1, on the reverse strand, counting down.
GCCTCGCCGACCGGGCCAAGGACTCGGTGGACGCGCTCTCCGGCGGACAGCACCAGAGGGTGCTGATCGCGCGGGCGCTGGCCGCCGAACCGGAGCTGCTGATCATGGACGAGCCGATGGCCGGCGTCGATCTGGCCAGCCAGGAGATCCTCGCGGCGACGCTCCGGGAACAGGTCGCGGCCGGCACCACGGTGCTGCTCGTCCTGCACGAGCTCGGCCCGCTGGAGCCGCTCATCGACCGCGCGATCGTGCTGCGCGACGGCTGTGTGATGCACGACGGGCCGCCCCCGAAGGCGCTGGGCCAGCACGCCCTGCCCGGACACGACCATGTACACCCCCACGCGGCCTCCGAGCCCGTCCGGACCGGACTGCTGAGCTGATCATGGAATTCCTCGACCCTCCGTTCATGCAGCGGGCCCTGCTCGCCGCCGTACTGGTCGGCGTCATCGCCCCCGCCGTCGGCGTCTACCTCGTCCAGCGCCGCCAGGCCCTGATGGGAGACGGCATCGGTCATATCGCGATGACCGGTGTCGGCCTCGGCTTCCTGCTCTCCACCAGCCCGGTGTGGATGGCCACGGCCGTCGCCGTCGTCGGCGCCGTCGCGATGGAGCTGATCCGCTGGTACGGGCGCACCCGCGGCGACATCGCGCTGGCCATGCTGTTCTACGGCGGCATGGCGGGCGGTGTCCTGCTGATCAACCTCTCCGACACCGGCTCCAACGCCAACCTCACCTCGTACCTCTTCGGCTCCCTGTCCACGGTCTCCACCGAGGACGTCACCGCGATCTGCCTGCTGGCCGCCTTCGTGCTGCTGGTGACGCTGGGGCTGCGCAGGCAGCTCTTCGCCGTCAGTCAGGACGAGGAGTTCGCCCGGGTCACCGGCCTGCCGGTGCGCGCGCTGAACCTGCTGGTCGCCGTGACGGCGGCGGTGACCGTCACCGTGGCGATGCGGGTCGTCGGGCTGCTGCTGGTCAGCGCGCTGATGGTGGTGCCGGTCGCGGCGGCGCAGCAGATCTCCAGGTCCTTCAAGGTGACGTTCGTGCTGTCGGTCGTCATCGGTACGGCGGTGACCCTGGCGGGCACCGTGACCTCGTACTACCAGGACGTCCCGCCCGGCGCGACGATCGTGCTGCTGGCCATCGTGGCCTTCGTCGGCCTGACCCTGCTCGCGACCCCGCTGGCCAGAAGACGCGCCCGGCAGAGCGAAGCGGCGTCCGGGGAGTGCACTCTTGAGGTGACGGCCTCCCGTTCGGCCACGGACGAACTCCGGGTTTGACCGTGACGCCCGGACGGGCTGGCACAATGGCCCGACACAGGTACGGGCGACACGAGGAGGCTGCTGTGGCGACGGCGCCGATCAGTGGAACGAACGCGGCCCCGGTACGCGGCCGGTCGACCCGGCAGCGGGCGGCGGTGGCGGCGGCGCTCGACGAGGTGGACGAGTTCCGCAGCGCCCAGGAGCTGCACGACGTGCTCAAGCACCGCGGTGACTCGGTCGGGCTGACCACCGTCTACCGCACCCTTCAGTCCCTCGCCGACGCGGGCGAGGTCGATGTGCTGCGCACCACGGACGGCGAGTCCGTGTACCGGCGCTGCTCGACCGGGGATCACCACCACCACCTGGTGTGCCGGATGTGCGGCAAGGCCGTGGAGGTCGAGGGGCCCGCGGTGGAGCAGTGGGCGGAGACGATCGCCGCACAGCACGGGTATGTGAACGTGGCGCACACGGTGGAGATCTTCGGAACGTGCGCGGAGTGTGCGAGCGCGAAGGGCTGACGACGGTCCGGGGGCGGTGCCCCCGGACCCCCCTTCCTCAGCCCTTCGGCTCCTGGACCACTTCCTCCGCGCCGCCGAACCGCCGGTCCCGCTGGGCGTACTCCAGGCAGGCCCGCCACAGGTCGCGGCGGTCGAAGTCCGGCCAGAGCACGTCCTGGAAGACCATCTCGGCGTAGGCGCTCTGCCAGATCAGGTAGTTGGACGTGCGCTGCTCACCGCTGGGGCGGACGAAGAGGTCGACGTCCGGCATGTCCGGGTAGTAGATGTACTTCGCGAACGTCTTCTCATTGACCTTCGACGGGTCCAGCTTCCCGGCCGCGACGTCCTTCGCGAGGCGCTGTGCGGCGTCGGCGATCTCGGCCCGGCCGCCGTAGTTGACGCAGAAGTACAGCGTCATCCGGTCGTTGTCCTTCGTCTGCTCCTGGGCGACCTGGAGCTCCTGGACGACGGACTTCCACAGCTTGGGCATGCGCCCCACCCAGCGGATACGGATGCCCAGTTCGTCCATCTCGTCACGGCGACGGCGGATGACGTCCCGGTTGAAGTTCATCAGGAACTTCACTTCCTCCGGGGACCGCTTCCAGTTCTCGGTGGAGAACGCGTACAGCGAGAGGTTCTTGACCCCCATCTCGATGCAGCCCTTGAGGACGTCCATGACGACGCCCTCGCCGACCTTGTGGCCCTCGGTGCGCGGGAGGCCGCGTTCCTTGGCCCAGCGGCCGTTGCCGTCCATCACGACGGCGATGTGCTTGGGCACCAGCTCGCCGGGGATCTTCGGGGGCGTGGCTCCGGAGGGGTGCGGCTCCGGGGTCTTGTAGTCGCGCCGGTTACGGCCGCCGAGCATCCCGCGTACTGCCATGAACTGTCTCGCTCCCTCTGCCTGATCTGCCTGTGTCACTTCTCTACGTACCGCAGTGAGCGCAGTCCGCGCTCCAGATGCCAGTGCAGGTAGGCGGACACCAGTCCGCTCCCCTCCCTGGCATGACGCGCCTCGCACGCGTCCGCTGTCTCCCAGTCGCCGGTGAGCAGCGCGCTCAACAGGGCGACGGCCTCAGCCGAGGGTACGACGCTGCCGGGTACCCGGCAGTCGCCGCATATGACGCCGCCCGCCGCGACGGAGAAGAAACGGTTCGGTCCGGGCATTCCGCACTTCGCGCAGTCCTCGAAGCTGGGTGCGTAGCCGTTGACGGCGAGCGACCGCAGCAGGAAGGCGTCGAGAATGAGATGCGGCTCGTGCTCGCCGCGGGCGAGGGTCCGCAGCCCCCCGACGAGCAGCAGGTACTGCTGGACCGCGGGCTCGCCCTCGTGGTCGGTGAACCGCTCGGCGGTCTCCAGCATCGCGGTGCCCGCGGTGTAGCGGGCGTAGTCGGTGACGATGCCGCCGCCGTACGGGGCGATCGTCTCGCTCTGGGTGCAGAGCGGCAGGCCGCGACCGATGAGTTCGCTGCCCCGGGCGAAGAACTGCACGTCCACGTGGGAGAAGGGTTCCAGCCGTGCCCCGAACTTGGACTTCGTGCGCCGCACACCGCGGGCGACGGCCCGCACCCGGCCGTGGCCGCGGGTCAGGATCGTGATGATCCGGTCGGCCTCGCCCAGCTTCTGCGTGCGCAGCACCACGCCGTCGTCCCGGAACAAGCTCATGTGTCCATTGTCCGGTACCAGGACGGCTCATGGGGCCCACCCCCCATGGCGACCGACGACGACACGGTGGGGCACGGTGCCGGGGCACGCGGGCCCGGCGTGATCCGAACGAGAGACCCTACTGCCCGTCCGCCCCGCCCGCGGCCGGGACGACCAGCCCCGATTCGTACGCGACGATCACCAGCTGGGCCCGGTCGCGGGCGTCGACCTTGCCCATGATCCGGCTGGCGTGGGTCTTCGCGGTGAGCGGGCCGAGGCCGAGGGTCTCGGCGATCTCCGCGTTGTTCAGCCCGCGCCCGACCAGGCAGAGCACCTGGCACTCCCGTTCGGACAGGCGGTCCGGGCCGCCGGGCGCCCCCGCGGGCGGGGTCCGCGGGCCCGAATACTCCCGCGGGAGTACGCGCCCGGTGTGGACGGGGCCGTTCAGGAGGGGGTGCGCGCAGCCGCCGCGAGCAGTCGGGCGGTGTCCTCGGGGCAGAGCTGCAGCGCCCCGCCGACCATGGTCAGCACCTCGCGCTCCGCCTGCCCGTACGGGCCGTCGGCGAGCGCGATCCTGGCCCCCTGCAGCAGGATCGATTCGCGTCCGGCGGGGGCCAGGTGCGGGGCGAGGGGTTCCAGTGCCTCGTGCAGTTCGATGGCGAGGGCCGCACCGCAGGCCTCGGCCGCCGGGTCGAAGGCGGCGCCGTGGCCGATGTCGGCGGCGAGGACCTCGACGACGGTGGAGAGCTGTTCCTCCGTGCAGTCGTCGAATCCGGCGTCGCGCACGAGGGCGGCCGCGGCCTCCAGGGCCGTGCGGGAGGCGGTGCCGCCGGCGGCGAGGACGCCGAGCGCGACCGTGTGGACGGCGTCCCGGAGCATCGCGGAGAACCGGGTGGTGGTGGGGTGGTCCAGCACCTCGGTGTCGAACCGGTCCCGGCAGGCGGCGCATTCGACGACCGGTCCCGTGGTGCCGCGCCGCACCATCGGTACGCCGAGCACCGCGAAACGGCGACGGCCGGTGAGCCGACGGTAGTTGCGGTCGCCGCCGCAGCCGGGGCAGAAGAACTCCCCGTCCCCGACGGTGTCCCAGATGGTGCGGATGCCGCAGATACGCAGCTTCATGGCGCGTTGTCCCCGGGCTGACCGCACGTCGCACACCTCCGTAACTCCCCCGTAGCCCCAAAGGCACGGGAGGTGCCCCTCCGGCAACATTGCCGTGTCGACGTGATGTTAACCACAGTCACGATGTGGCGTCAGCACCTCGGTCGTCACAACCGCCGGAGATGGCCGAACCCCGCCCCCCGGATGCGGGTGGACGGGGTTCTCGGCCGTGCGGCTTCACGCCCTTTCGGGCGCCGGGTCAGCGGGTGGCGCGGTTGACGGCGGAGACGACCGCCTTCAGCGAGGCACGCGTGGTGTTGGCGTCGATGCCGATGCCCCACAGGACCTTGCCGTCGATCGCGCACTCGATGTACGAGGCGGCCTGGGAGCTGGCACCCTCGCTCATGGTGTGCTCGGTGTAGTCCAGCAGACGGGCATCGATGCCGATGGCCTGCAGCGCCTCGAAGAACGCGGAGATCGGGCCGTTTCCGGTACCGGTCAGCACGGTGTCCGTGCCGTCCACGGTCGCCTCGACGGTGATGGTGTCCCGGCCGTCGGAGCCGGTCGTGGTCTGACCGGAGCGGATCTGCACGCGACCCCATTGAGCCGCAGCGTCGTCCGGGTTCGGCAGGTACTCGTCCTGGAACGTGGACCAGATCTGCGTCGGCGTGACCTCGCCGCCCTCGGCGTCGGTCTTGGCCTGAATGATCCGGGAGAACTCGATCTGCATCCGGCGCGGCAGGTCCAGTTTGTGGTCATTCTTCAGGACATAGGCGATTCCGCCCTTGCCGGACTGCGAGTTGACCCGGATGACGGCCTCGTAGCTGCGGCCGACGTCCTTCGGGTCGATCGGCAGGTACGGCACCGCCCACTCGATGTCGTCGACCGTCGTGCCCCGGGCGGCCGCGTCGGCCTCCATGGCGTCGAAGCCCTTCTTGATGGCGTCCTGGTGGGAGCCGGAGAAGGCGGTGTAGACCAGGTCGCCCGCGTAGGGGTGGCGCGGGTGGACCTCCATCTGGTTGCAGTACTCGCTGGTGCGGCGGATCTCGTCGATCTGCGAGAAGTCGATCTGCGGGTCGACGCCCTGCGAGAACAGGTTCATGCCCAGGGTGACCAGGTCGACGTTGCCGGTGCGCTCGCCCTGGCCGAACAGACAGCCCTCGATCCGGTCCGCACCGGCCATGATGGCCAGTTCGGCGGCGGCGACAGCGGTGCCGCGGTCGTTGTGCGGGTGGACCGACAGGCAGACGAACTCGCGGCGCGACAGGTTGCGCGACATCCACTCGAACCGGTCCGCGTGCGTGGAGGGGGTCGAACGCTCCACGGTGGCGGGCAGGTTGAGGATGATCTCGCGGCCCTCCTCCGGCTGCCAGACGTCACAGACCGCCTCGCAGACCTCCAGGGCGAAGTCCAGCTCGGTGTCGGTGAAGATCTCGGGGCTGTACTGGTAGCCGAAGACCGTCTCCGGGCCCAGCAGCTTCTCCGCGTACTCCATGACCAGCCGGGTGCCGTCCACGGCGATCTGCTTGATGTCGTCCTTCGAGCCCCGGAAGACGACCCGACGGAAGGTGGGCGCCGTCGCGTTGTACAGGTGCACGGTCGCGCGGTGGGCGCCGACGAGGGACTCGACGGTCCGCTCGATCAGGTCCTCGCGGGCCTGCGTCAGGACGGAGATCGTCACGTCCTCGGGGATCGCGCCCTCTTCGATGATGGAGCGGACGAACGCGAAGTCGGTCTCGCCGGAGGACGGGAACCCGACCTCGATCTCCTTGTAGCCCATGCGTACGAGCAGATCGAACATCTCGCGCTTGCGGGCCGGCGACATCGGGTCGATCAGGGCCTGGTTGCCGTCGCGCAGATCGGTGGAGAGCCAGCGGGGCGCGACGGTGATCCGGTTGTCCGGCCAGGTGCGGTCGGGAATCTCGACGGCCTCGTACCGGCCGTACTTGTGGATCGGCATCCCGGACGGCTTCTGCAGCTGAGTGGCGTTGGTGATCGGCGTCGGGCGTCCGACAGCGTTCCCGGCGGGGGTCTGAGCGGGATGTGCGGCGGTCATGGCGTACGGCTCCTCGGGGTCCAACCAATGGGACGGCCGACTGTGTCGCTGCAGCACCAGACTCCGCGGGGAGGGGGTCGGCCTACGACTACAGGCCCTCGCCGCGGCAGCTAAGAAGAAGCAGCCCGAAACGCATGATGCGACGAGACTAACCGAGAGGCGCCTGATGCGTCCGTCCCGTATCAGTATGCGGGACCGGACGCCGGAAACGCCCAAGAGTGATCGATCACTCCATTTCGTCAATCCTGGTCGCAACCAGTGACATGTCCGTCACCCGGTGCCACAGTCGGCTGTATGCAGCCTCAGTCTCAGCACGGGTTCCGCCCCGTCTTCTGCACCATCGTGCCGCCCCATGTCCTCGACAAGCTGTCGCAGTCCGACAACCCCGACCTCGCGGGCCCCGCCCGCCGCACCCTGGAGAGCGACGCCGCCCGCCGCACCCGCCGCCAGATGGCCACGGTCGTCACCGTGCCCGTCACCGCCACGACCGGCAAGGAGGCGTCCGACAAGCCCGACCGGACGCTGTACGACTGCCGTCACCGCACCCGGCTGCCCGGCACCAAGGTCCGCGCCGAGGGCCAGGAGCCGACGAAGGACGCGAGCGTCAACCGCGCGTACGCGGGACTCGGCGCCACCTTCGAACTGCTGCTCAAGGCATACGGCCGCCGTTCGATCGACGGCAACGGGCTCCCGCTGATCGGTTCCGTGCACTACGACGAGAAGTACAACAACGCCTTCTTCGACGGCGAGCAGATGGTCTTCGGTGACGGGGACGGGGAGATCTTCCTGGACTTCACCGTCGCCATCGACGTGATCGCCCACGAACTGACGCACGGCCTGACCCAGTACACCGCCAATCTGAGCTACTACGGCCAGTCCGGCGCGCTCAACGAATCGATGTCCGACGTCTTCGGTTCCCTGGTCAAGCAGTACTCGCTGGGCCAGAGCGCCGACCGGGCCGACTGGCTGATCGGCGCCGGACTGCTGGCCCCCGGTGTCCGGGGCGAGGCGTTGCGTTCGATGAAGGCACCGGGAACGGCGTACGACGACGACGTGCTCGGCAAGGACCCGCAGCCCGCGTCGATGGAGGACTACATCCACACCGGCGAGGACAACGGCGGGGTGCACCTCAATTCCGGCATCCCGAACCGGGCGTTCTATCTCCTGGCGACGGCCCTCGGCGGCAACGCGTGGGAACGCGCCGGGCAGCTCTGGTTCGATGTGCTCACAGGTGGTCGACTGGCCGTGGACGCGGACTTCGCGTCCTTCGCCCGGCTGACCGTGGCCGCGGCCCGCAGCCGCTTCGGAGAGGGCGACGAGGCGGAGGCCGTCCTGAAGGCATGGTCGGAGGTGGGCGTACCGACCGCGTAGGGCATTTCCCGGCCCGTCCGGCGATGGAGGACACCGCATGCGGATTCAGGTCAGCAGGACCGGCGGCTTCGCCGGCATCGCACGCCATGGCGAGGTCGACACCGCCGGTCGGGCCGACGCCGCGCAGTGGGAGCAACTGGCCCGCTCGGCGCTCGTCTCGGGCCACGACACCCCGCCCGGCGGCGTCCCGGACGGTTTCCGGTACCGGATCACGGTCGGTGACCGGACCATCCACTGCGCGGACCCCCGGCTGACCGACGCCCAGCGCGCACTGATCTCACGCGTCCTGAAGGAGGGCGCGTGAGACGGGCGCGCGCCCGGGCCGCGGCCGGACCACCGGCATGTCCCTGACCCGGGTCAGAACCCGAGCTTGCGCAGCTGCTTCGGGTCGCGCTGCCAGTCCTTGGCCACCTTCACGTGGAGGTCCAGGAAGACCGGCGTGCCGAGCAGTGCCTCGATGTGCTTGCGCGACTTCGTGCCGACGTCCTTCAGCCGCTTGCCCTTCGGGCCGATGATGATGCCCTTCTGGCTGGGGCGCTCGATGTAGACGTTGGCATGGATGTCGAGCAGCGGCTTGTCCGCCGGGCGGTCCTCGCGCGGCAGCATCTCCTCGACGACGACGGCGATGGAGTGCGGCAGCTCGTCCCGTACGCCTTCGAGCGCGGCCTCACGGATCAGCTCCGCGACCATGACCATCTCGGGCTCGTCGGTGAGGTCGCCCTCCGGGTAGAGCGGCGGGCTCTCGGGCAGCAGCGGGGCGATCAGATCGGCCAGCAGGTCCACCTGGCCGGCTCCTCTCCCGGCACCGCCCTTGTTCGAGGGGCTGCGTCCCGCCTCCTGCTCCGCCTTCACCGCGGAGACCGGAATGATCTCGGCCCACTCGAAGCCGAGCTCCTCGCCGAGGCGGGAGACGGCGAGCAGCTGTTCGGCGAGCTGCTTGGAGTCGACCAGGTCGGTCTTGGTGATGACGGCGATCTTCGGGGTCTTCTTGATGCCCGCGAGTTCCTTGACGATGTACTTGTCGCCGGGGCCCAGCTTCTGGTCGGCCGGCAGGCAGAAGCCGATGACGTCGACCTCGGCCCATGTGGTGCGCACGACGTCGTTGAGACGCTCGCCGAGCAGGGTGCGCGGCTTGTGGAGGCCCGGGGTGTCGACCAGGATCAGCTGCGCGTCCTCGCGGTGCACGATGCCGCGCACGGTGTGCCGGGTGGTCTGGGGCCGGTTGGAGGTGATCGCCACCTTCTGGCCGACCAGAGCGTTCGTGAGGGTGGACTTGCCCGCGTTGGGGCGGCCCACGAAGCAGGCGAAACCGGCCCTGTGCGGGGCTTTGTTCGCAGCCTGCTGTGCAGCGGCTTCTGTGTCAGGTCGAACGCTCATGGCGCCCATTGTCCCCGATGCCGGCGGCCCCGCCGTACCAAGGGGCGCGCCGGGGCCTGTCGCGCGTCGCGTCAGGCCGTGCCGGTGCGGCTCCGACGGGCCCGGATCCACAGTCCCGTGCCCGCGCCGACGATCACCAGCAGGACCCCGGCCATCAGCCAGGGCAGGGCGAAGTACCCGACGGCGGCGGACTCGCGGGTGTCGCGGGCGCTCGCGGTCACCTCGATCTCGCCCCATTCCAGCTGGGGCGCGTCCGCCCACTGCTCGGTCAGCCGGACCTGCTGGCGGGGCAGCAGCTCGGAGGGGATCCTCTTCAGGTCGCGGGCGAGCAGGGTGCGGCCGAAGAGGCCCTCGGCCCTGAGGGCGACCTTGGGGTTGAGGGTGACGTTGCCCCGGTTGTGGAGCGTGTACGAGATCACGGCCCGGCTCTTGCCGGTGCCCGGGACCAGTGGCTGGGTGTGCTCGACCTTCACGTCGTCGACGGAGAGCGCGGGCATGGTCGGTCCGTTCACCCGCAGGTAGATGCGGGCACCGACCGCCTTGCGGATGCCGACGGCGACGGCTCCCGCGTCGGCGGGGTCGATGCGTTCGTCGAGGGCGACGAGGGCGCCGGGATGGTCGCCCGGCTCGGCGTCCTCGGGGACGGTGATGGTGACCGGCACGGTGACCGAGCCGTGCGGCCGAACCGTGATCCGGTCGCGGTCGGTCTTCGCCCAGGCGCCGACGGAGCGCTGTCGCTCGTTCCGGGCACGGACGGCGAAGCCCCCGTCGCGCGGGGTGTTGTAGGCGTCGGCTGCGTACAGCCGGAAGGTCTGCGGCCGGTCCGTCTTGTTGGTGACGGTGACCCGGTCGTCGAGCGTGGCGCCGGGGTCGGCGGAGAGGTAGAAGTACGGGCGCTGACCGGCCTGGGCGGTGGCCGGGTAGACCGACCAGCTGCCGTTGTCCGCGGCGTGGGCGGCCGGGGCGCCGGTCAGCAGCAGGGCGCCGGCCAGAAGGAGTACGGACAGCTTGCGCACGGTGCGGGACCCCCGGGTGGTCGTGTGTTCGGTGGTCCGGGCGGGTGCGCGCCCGGTCCACCGGATCGGTCGGGGCTGTTCGGTCACGTGAGGGTGAGGGTGAGCACGCCGGAGTACGCGCCGGGGGCGGTGTACGCCGGTACGTTCAGCGCGAGCCGGGCGTCGACGGTGAACTCGCCGCCGGTGAGGGTCCCGTTCGGCGTGGACGCCAGCGTGGCGCCCGCGCTGCCCACCGGCCCCTGGGAACCGGCCGCACAGGTGCTGGGACTTCCGGCCTTCGTCGCGCAGACCGGGGTCCAGCCCAGTTCGGACGCTCCGATCGTGGCGCCGCCGGGGCCCTTGAAGTCGGTGACCTTTCCGGTCAGGGACCAGCCGGCGGGCCCGCCGCGGTAGTCCTCGACCGTCACCGTCTGCAGCGAGCCGCGGGATGCGCCGCCCCTGCCGAAGTCGACCGCCGACATCTCGACCGTGTCCCCGGCCTGGACCATGGACAGCGTGCCCGCCTTCACGGACGAGTCGAGCCGCTGGCTGCCGTCCGGGATCCCGCCGCCGCCCCCGGTGACGGTGTAGGCCTGCGGGCCCGCGCCCTTGGCCGCGTCCCAGGCACCGCCCTCGTAGGCGACGATGCCGGTGGTCGCCGGATCGTCGACGGTGAGCCGGCCGCTGAAGCCGCCGGAGCCGTCCGCCTTGACGGTGGCCGTGTCGGCGGTCTGCCTGTCCCCGGCCCGGCCCGCCAGCGTGACGTCCGCGCCCGCGGTGAACTTCGACCCGGTCACGGTGACCGCGTCGCCCGCCTTGCCGGAGGCCGCCCCGAGCTGGATGGCACGCTCGTTGACCTGGCCGCCGCCGTCCGTCGCGAGGATCGTCTCGGAGACGGGGGCGGGCGGATCCGTCACCGTGCAGGGGGTGTCCAGCTCCATGATGTAGCTGGTGTGGATGTTGTAGTCGCCGGGCGACAGCGTGATCTGTCCGGGTGCGGTGACCGTGAACGTACCGGTCATCGAGAACGACGGGAAGTCGCCCTTGCCGGGTACCGGGGCGTTCTTCTTAGGGCCCGCGACGGTGATGCTCGCGGACTGCGCGCCGCCGACGGTGACCTTGCCGGTCGGCGTCATGATGTCGGCGGGCAGGGCCAGGTCGACCGGGTTGCCCGCGGCGGGCTTGACGACGGTGTACGTGACCGTGACGGTGTCGCCCACCGTGGGTGCGGCGTTGTCGACGGTGATCTCGGCCTTGGTCGGCCCGTCGATCGGGGGGATGCCCGCGATGGCCGGCGGGATGCAGTGGGTGGGGAACTCCACCGGCACGGAGGCCGTCACCATGGCCTGCGCGGGGCCCGCGAGTCCCCCGCCCCCGGCCACGACGAGCGCGCCCACGCCCAGCGCGGCGCCCCAGCGGCGGCCGCGCCCGGAACGCCTTCGCGCGCCGGATCTTCGCATGCTGATGCTTCGAACGGTCGGACGCATGGAGCCCCCTCCTGCCGGATGCGGCGCAGCGGCTCATCTGCGCCGACAGGGGGCCCATTGACGACTCCGGCCGAAAAGAAGTCAATGGAAGCGAAACGCACCGACTGATGGACCATCAGATGGTGTCAAGATCCGCGCTCCTCCCGCTCGGGTGTGCGAACGCCTCGCGCCGACGGGGGCGGGGCGTTCGTGCGCCGGGTGCGGATCCTGTCGCCGTCAGCCCGCCGTCACGCTGGCCCGCAGCGCGCCGTCGGGCCCGGCGAGCAGGACCGGGGTGTCCGGGCCGCCCAGGTCCCGTACCGCGGCGCGGTCCGCGTCCGACGGGGTCTGCGCCTCGGAGACGACCGCGGCCGCCTCCAGCGACGTGGCGCCGCTGGCCACCGCCATCGCCACGGCGGTCTGCAGGGCGCTGAGCTTCAGCGAATCCAGTCGGACGGTGCCCGCGACATACGTGCGTCCGGTCTCGTCCCGTACGGCCGCGCCCTCCGGCACGCCGTTGCGGGCGCGGGCGCTGCGCGCCAGCGTGACGATCTTGCGGTCCTCTGGGCCGAGGTCGGTGCTCTCAGTCATGTGCCGAGCATACGAACCGGGCGGACGGGTACGGTCCGCGGGCACCGGCGACGCGCGGTCACCCCGGCACCGGGCATCCGCGGAACGATCCGGGCACCCCGTCCGGAACCGAGCGACGACCCGCGGTGCGATCGCGTCCCGGTGCGGCGGCAGGTGCCGGTGGACCGGGGTGGCGACACGCGCTCATCAGGTGCCTCCTGTCATCGCAAAGTCTCTTTGTGCAACCGGGGCGGGGCCCGTGATCCCGCGTATGGCAAGGTGTGCCGACGAATCACGCCGACCGGGCTTCGCCGGGGAGTCCGGCCCGCGACAGCCATCCGGGCACCAGGATCCCGCGGCAGCGCCTGGGAAGTCACCTGCCGGACGGGAGTGTGCCGTCCGGTCCACGCCCAACCTTTCAGGAGTGTCACCCGTGAACGGAAAGCGTCGCCGACTGCTGTTGGCCGCCCTCGACCCCATGCTCGATTCCCAGGAGCAGGTCAAGGTGGCGACCATCGTCAACCTGAGCTCTGTCTCTGTGCGCCGGACCGCGGCGTTCGCGGCAGCCTCGGCGATCGCGAGCGGTGGAATGGCCGTGATCCCGGTGCCGACCCCGATGTATCTGGCAATGACCGACCGTCGCATCTTCATCTTCCGGGCGAACCCGACGTTCGCCCGACCCGAGGAACACCTGATGACGATTCCGCTCGCCGGCCTCGTCCGCTCGGAGATCAAGGAACGCATACTCAACTCGTCCTTCGTCGTCTCCTCACCGGAAAGCGAACAGGGTCTGAAGATCGTCTTCCCGCTGATCAGCCGCACGGACCGGAACGCGATAGCGGTCGCCCTGCCCCTGGCAGGCTGACCGCCTCGTCACGAGTGAACAGAGCCATCAGGAACCGGGGAACAGGTTCACCGCTCCTACGCCCGGTCCAGCCGCAGCCGTTCCGCCTTCGGCAGGCCCGCCACCACCAGGTCGTAGGAGTCCTCGATGAGCTCACGGAGCACCCGGTCCGGCACCCCGGACACCGTCACCGTGTTCCAGTGCCGCTTGTTCATGTGCCAGCCCGGCACCACCGCGTCGTACTCCTCGCGGAGCCGCGCCGCCTCGTCCGGATCGCACTTGAGGTTCACCGTCAGCGGACGCGCGTCCAACGTGCTGAGCGCGAACATCTTGCCGAGCACCTTGAAGACGGACGCCTCCGGCCCGAACGGGAACTCCTCGACACTCGCGTCGAACTCCAGGCAGAAGGCCCTCAGCTGATGCGGAGTCACCCCTCCCCCACCCCCTCCGGCTCCACGGGCTCCACCAGCACCGTGACGATCTTGTTCCGGCGGCCTGCCGGGGACTCCGCGGTCAGCCGGATCCGGCGGCCGTCGGGCAGGTCGACCGGCGAGGACGCACCGGCGATCGGAACCCGTCCGAGCGCCTTCGCGAGAAGACCGCCGACCGTCTCCACGTCCTCGTCGTCGAACTCGTCGAGGCCGAACAGCTCCCCCAGGTCGCCGATGTCGAGGCGGGCGGTCACCCGGAAGCAGCCGTTCTCCAGCTCCTGGACCGGCGGGAGTTCACGGTCGTACTCGTCGGTGATCTCGCCGACGATCTCTTCGAGGATGTCCTCGATGGTGACGATGCCCGCGGTGCCGCCGTACTCGTCGATCACGACGGCGACGTGGCTGCGCTCCTGCTGCATCTCGCGCAGGAGATCGCCGGCGTTCTTCGTGTCGGGCACGAACGCCGCCGGCCGCATCGCCGTGGAGACCGGATCGGCCTCCGACTCCCGGTTGATGTGCGTCTTGCGGACCAGGTCCTTGAGGTACACGATGCCGACGATGTCGTCCTCGTTCTCCCCGGTGACCGGGATCCGCGAGAAACCGGAGCGCAGCGCCAGGGTCAGCGCCTGCCGGATCGTCTTGTAGCGCTCGATGCAGACCAGGTCGGTCCGAGGCACCATGACCTCGCGCACGAGCGTGTCACCGAGCTCGAAGACGGAGTGCACCATGCGACGCTCCTCGTCCTCGATCAGCGACTCCGCCTCGGCGAGGTCGACCAGGGCCCGCAGTTCGGCCTCGCTGGCGAACGGTCCCTTGCGGAACCCCTTGCCGGGCGTCAGCGCGTTGCCGATGAGGATCAGCAGCTGCGGGATCGGACCCATGATCCTGGCCAGCGGCAGCAGCACGTAGGCGGCGGCGGTGGCCGTGTTCAGCGGGTGCTGGCGGCCGATGGTGCGCGGTGACACGCCGATGGCGACATAGGAGACGAGGACCATCACGGCCATCGCGACGGCCAGCGCCTCCCAGGTCTGCGAGAACTCCTGCAGACAGGCGTAGGTGACGAGCACACCGGCCGACATCTCGCAGGCGACCCGCACCAGCAGGGCGACGTTGAGATACCGGGTCGGATCGGCCGCGACCTGTTCGAGCTTCTGACTGCCACGCCGCCCGGAGCGGACGGCCTCGGCGGCCCGGAAGCTGGACACGCGGGCGATGCCCGCCTCCGCGCAGGCCGCCAGCCAGCCGACGACCACCAGCAGAACGGCACCGAGGACGAGAGGAACGCTCACGAGACGGTGGGGGCGGGCGAGGGACCGGTCAGGCCGCGCTCGGCGCGCCAGCCGTCCACGATCGCGGCCTGGAGGCCGAACATCTCGGCCTTCTCGTCCGGCTCCTCGTGGTCGTACCCGAGGAGATGCAGCACTCCGTGGACGGTGAGGAGCTGGAGCTCCTCGTCCATGGAGTGCCGGGTCTCCGCGTCCGCGCCCTGCTTCTCGGCGACCTCCGGGCAGAGCACGATGTCACCGAGGAGCCCCTGCGGGGGCTCCTCGTCGTCCTTCGACGGCGGACGGAGTTCGTCCATCGGGAAGGACATGACATCCGTCGGCCCCGGCAGGTCCATCCACTGGATGTGGAGCTGCTCCATGGCGTCGGTGTCCACCACGATCACCGAGAGTTCGGACAGCGGGTGGATCCGCATCCGTGCGAGCGCGTAGCGGGCGATGTCGAGGATCGCCTGCTCGTCGACCTCGGTTCCGGACTCGTTGTTGACGTCGATCGACATGGTGCGCTGCGACTACTTCCCGTTGTGGCTGTCTCGGTTGTCGTACTTCTCGTACGCGTCGACGATACGGCCGACCAGCTTGTGCCGGACGACATCCCGGGAGGTGAGCTTGGAGAAGTGGACGTCCTCGACGCCGTCCAGGATGTCCTGGACCTGACGCAGACCGCTCTTGGTCCCGTTCGGCAGGTCGACCTGGGTGACGTCACCGGTGATGACGATCTTCGAGTCGAAGCCGAGCCGGGTCAGGAACATCTTCATCTGCTCGGCGCTGGTGTTCTGCGCCTCGTCGAGGATGATGAACGCGTCGTTGAGCGTGCGGCCACGCATGTAGGCCAGCGGCGCGACCTCGATCGTGCCCGCCGCCATCAGCCGCGGGATCGAGTCGGGGTCGAGCATGTCGTGCAGGGCGTCGTAGAGCGGGCGCAGATACGGGTCGATCTTCTCGTAGAGCGTGCCCGGCAGGAAGCCGAGCCGCTCGCCCGCCTCGACGGCGGGCCGGGTCAGGATGATCCGGTTGACCTGCTTGGACTGCAGGGCCTGGACCGCCTTGGCCATGGCGAGATAGGTCTTGCCGGTACCCGCGGGGCCGATGCCGAAGACGACCGTGTGCTTGTCGATCGCGTCGACGTACCGCTTCTGGTTGAGCGTCTTGGGACGGATGGTGCGACCGCGGCTGGAGAGGATGTTCTGGGTGAGCACCTCGGCCGGCGTCTCCTGACCGTCCCCCTCGCCGCTCTCACTCGCCCTGAGCATGGCGATCGAGCGTTCCACTGCGTCCTCCGTCATCGGCTGACCGGTGCGGAGCACCAGCATCATCTCGTCGAACAGGCGCTGGATCAGGGCGACTTCCGTCGCGTCTCCGGCGGCGCTGACCTCGTTTCCCCGGACATGGATGTCGGCCGCCGGGAAGGCCGTTTCGATCACGCGCAGCAGGGCGTCACCGGAGCCCAGGACGGTCACCATCGGATGCTTGGCCGGAACGGTGAACTGGGCTCGCGCCTGCCCCGGCGCCAGGGTCTGGGCTGTGGGTGTCTGAGTCATGGGCCGGCTCTGTGGCCTGCACATACCTCCTGTTGCAGGGTTCTCGCCGATCGACAACCTCTGGATTACCAAGCCTACGACTTGGCACCCACAACACCGAGAGCTTTTTCGCACACGGCTGCGAACACGACTGCCCCGTTCAGGCCGGACGGCGGAAGCCGATCGTCGGGACGGCCCGGCGCAGCGGCCACGGCCGGGCGGCCGCGGGCAGCAGTTCCTCCAGGAACGCGTACCGCTGGAGCGCCGCGGGGTCCTGGTCCGCGAAGGTGCGCACCTGCTGCCACCAGGCGCCGATCTCCTCCCAGTCCGGTGCCGACAGGGAACCGCCGAACTCCTGCACCGAGAGCGCCGCGGTCAGTCCGGCGAAGGCCAGCCGGTCGGCCAGCGGCCAGTCCGCCAGGGTGCCGGTGACGAAGCCGGCGACGAAGACGTCGCCCGCCCCGGTCGGATCCAGCGCCTCGACCTCGATGGCGGGCACCTCGGCGCTCGCCCCGGTCGCCGCGTCCACCGCGTAAGCGCCCTCCGGGCCCAGGGTGACCACGGCGAGCGGCACCCGTTCGGCCAGGGCGTGGGCGGCGGCGCGCGGGCAGTCGGTGCGGGTGTAGCGCATCGCCTCCTCGGCGTTGGGCAGGAACGCCTCGCAGTGCTCCAGGTCGGCCAGGGCGTCCAGGTCCCAGCGGCCGGTCTCGTCCCAGCCGACATCGGCGAAGATCCGGGCACCGTTCCCGGCGGCCTTGGCGACCCAGGGCTCGCTGCGCCCGGGGACGAGCGAGGCGATGGCGGCCCGCGCGCGGGGCGGGCAGCGCGGGAAGACGGACTCCTCGGCCGGGAGCACGGCGCCGGAGGTCCTTTCGGGGCCCGGGGCCTCGTGGCCGTGCGAGACCATCGTCCGTTCGCCCTCGTACGCCATGGAGACGGTCACCGGTGAGTGCCAGCCGGGGACGGTGTGCGACATGGACAGGTCGATGCCCTCGCCCTGCTCCAGGGCGTCCCAGCAGTACTCCCCGTAGTGGTCGTCGCCGAACGCCGCGGCCAGTGAGGTGTGCAGGCCCAGCCGGGCGAGCGCGGTGGCCATGTTCGCGACCCCGCCGGGGCTGGAACCCATGCCGCGCGCCCAGGACTCGGTACCGCGCACCGGGGCGCTGTCCAGGCCGGTGAAGATGATGTCGAGGAAGACCGTGCCGGTGAGGAAGACGTCGCAGTCCGGGTCCTGCGGGGCACGCAGCCCGTCCAGTGGGTCGATGGCTGGAATGTCCGTGCTCACCTTGCGCTCCCCGGTCGTGGCAGATGCGGCCAGTGTGCCCGATCCGCTCCTGTATCCGGAGGGTCCGCGCCGCCCCGCCCCCGGGGCACGCGCCCGCTCCGCACCCAAGGGTTCTGACCTGCGCAAACGTGGGCGTCTACCCGGGCACTCAAAGCGTAAACATGCATGTGACCCAGATCACATCGAGGTGGCTTTCGGTGGGCTGGACGCAGTTGATACAAATTGGCCCGCGAGCCCCGTTGGCGGCAGTTGCCGACGCGTGCACCGTCTCCCCCCGTATGTCCCGCATTGCCCTCCCCTGCCTTCTCTGCCTCCTTCGGCATGTCCTCAGGAACGCCCATGTCCTCGCGCCCTCGCGCCGCGTGGCCCCTGGTCGCCGTGTTCACCGCCGGTTACCTCGCCGCCTATCTGCTCCCCACCATCGTCGGGCGGCTCTCCGTCCATCTGGGCCTCAGTACCGCCCAGGCCGGGCTGGTGGGCAGCGCCCTGCTGGTGAGCTCGGCCACGGCCGGATTCACGCTGGCGGGCCGGGTCGAGACGTACGGGCCGCGGCGCCCGGCGCGGATCGGGCTGGTGCTGGCCATGACGGGGTACGGCTGCGCCGCGCTGGCGGGCTCCCTGCCGCTGGTGGTCATGGGCGCGATGATCGGCGGCCTCGGCTCCGGTACGGCCACCGCCGTGGCCGCGGCGGGCATCGCGGCCCAGCGCGATCCGCACCGGACCTCGTCGCTCGGTCTGCTGAGCGTCTCCGCGACGGCGGGCGCCCTCTATCTGACGATCCCGCACCTCGGCGGCGGCCACCGGCTGCCGTTCGCCTCGATCGCCCTGGTCGCCCTGCTCGTCTGGCCCGCCACCGCACGGCTCGGCGGCCCCGCTCCCGGCGGCCCCGCGGCCCCCGTCGTCGGCCGGCTGCCGCACCGGCGCTCCGGTCTGGTGCTGGCGGGCGGCATGCTCGTCTGGTCCATGGCGCAGAACGCGCTGTGGGGCGTCAGCAGCCGGATCGGAGTGGTCCAGGCCGGTCTCTCCGAGGTCACCATCGGCGCGGTGTTCGCCGCCGCGCTCGGTGCGGCCCTGCTCGGTGTGATGGGCGCCGGGATGCTGGGCGCCCGGCTCGGCCGGGCGGTGCCGATCGGCCTGGGCACCGTGGTCATCGCGGCGAGCATCGTGCTCAGCTCGTCGGCCGGGAGCCTCGGTTCGTTCGCGACCGGCGAGATCCTGTGGAACACCGTCTACCCGGTGGTCCTGTCGTACCTGATCGGGCTGGCCGCCTCCCTGGACGTGCGGGGCCGCTGGGCGGTCCTCGCGGGTTCTGCCTCGTCCGTCGGGGTGGCCTGCGGGCCGGTCCTCGGCAGTGTGCTGTCCGAGCAGGCCGGCTACCCGGTCATGGGTCTGATCCTCGGCGCCGTCACACTCCTGGTCGCGGCCCCGGTCACGGCCGTCGCCCTGCACACCGGTGGCCGGCCGCTGGTGCCGGGCTCGGTGCGGCGCAGGGGCGGTGCCCCGGCCGCGCTGCTCGCCGTCACCACCGGCGCGGTGCCCGGCGCCGTACCCAAGCTGGGCTCGCCCGAGCAGGCCGTCACGGAGATCAGCCTGCCCGCGCTGCGCCGCAGGCGCCCGGTCAGGATCGCGTTCCGCACGGCCGGCCCGTCCGGCGCGGCCGCTCAGTCGAACGTGTACGCCTCGACCTCGGAGAGATAGCGCGCCCTGCGCTCCTCGTCGTGGTCGAGGAAGGCCGCTTCGAAGGAGTTGCGGGCCAAGGTGCGCAGCTGTCCGTGATCCAGACCGAGCGCCTCGCGGACGGCGTGGAAGGTGTCCCCGACGTAGCCGCCGAAGTAGGCGGGGTCGTCGGAGTTCACCGTGCACAGCAGTCCGGCGGCCATCATGGACCGCAGCGGATGCTCCTCCAGCGTGTCGATGGCACGCAGCCGTACGTTGGACAGCGGGCACAGGGTGAGCGGCACCCGGTCCGCGACGAGCCGCCTCACCAGGTCCGCGTCCTCCATGCAGCGCAGCCCGTGGTCGATGCGCTCGACCCCGAGGACGTCCAGGGCCTCGCGGATGTACTCGGGCGGACCCTCCTCACCGGCGTGGGCGACCTTGCGCAGTCCGAGCGCCCCGGCCGCCTCGTACACCTCGCGGAACTTGACGGGCGGATGCCCGACCTCCGCCGAGTCCAGGCCGACCGCGCTGATCCGGTGCAGATACGGCTTCGCGGCCTGAAGGGTCTCAAGCGCCGACTCGGCGGACCGGTCGCGCAGGAAGCACATGATCAGCTGGGTGGAGACGCCGTGCTTCTCCTCGCTGTGGTCCAGCGCCCGGCCGAGCCCCTCGACGACGGTGCCGATCGGGACGCCGCGGTCGGTGTGGGCCTGCGGGTCGAAGAAGATCTCCGCGTGCCGGACGCCCTGGGCCGCGGCGCGGGTGAGATACGCGTCGGCGAGCTGCTCGAAGTCCTCCTCGGTCCTGAGCACCGCCATCAGGGCGTAGTACAGGTCGAGGAAGGTCTGCAGATCGTCGAAGAGATAGGCGGTGCGCAGCTCTTCGGTGTCCGCGTACGGCAGCGTCACGCCGTTGCGTTCGGCGAGCGCGAAGGCCAGCTCGGGTTCGAGGGTGCCTTCGATGTGGAGGTGGAGTTCGGCTTTGGGGAGGTGCACGGGTCTTTCACGCTCACAAACGGTGGTGCTGATGTGTTCGCGGGTGCCGGTGGACACCCGTGTCCAGAGGTGGCGGGGCGGCGCCCTGTTTCAGGGGCGCCGGGTGGGCACGGGAACCCGGCCGAGGTCGCGGGCGACGGTCAGTTCGCCCTCGAACCCCGCGGCGCGGGCCTGCGCCTCGAAGACGGCCGGGTCGTCGTAGCGCTGCGAGAAGTGGGTCAGCACGAGGTGCCGTACGCCCGCTTCCCGGGCCACCCGGCCCGCCTGGCCGGCGGTCAGGTGGCCGTGGTCGGTGGCGAGTCGTTCGTCCTCGTCGAGGAAGGTCGACTCGATGACCAGCAGATCGCATCCCTCGGCCAGGACGTACACGCCGTCGCAGAGCCTCGTGTCCATGATGAACGCGAACCGCTGGCCGCGCCTGCGCTCGGAGACGTCGGCGAGCGTGACACCGCCGAGAGAACCCTCGCGCTGGATCCGGCCGACGTCGGGCCCCTTGATGCCGTGCTCGGCGAGTCTGGCCGGCAGCATGCGGCGCCCGTCGGGTTCGACCAGCCGGTAGCCGTACGACTCGACGGGGTGCGAGAGCCGGTGGCTGCTGAGCGTGTACGCGTCCGTGGTTGCGAGCACCCCGTCGGCCGCGACCGGGGCCTCGGTCAGCTCGACGGACTCGCGGTAGGCGGTCGCGTAGCGCAGCCGCTCGAAGAAGCGCTGTCCGCTCGCCGGGTAGTGCGCGGTGACCGGGTGCGGGACCTGGTCGAGGTTGATCCGCTGGATCACCCCGGCCAGGCCGAGCGAGTGGTCGCCGTGGAAGTGCGTGACGCAGATCCGGTCGATGTCGTGCGCGGCGACGCCGGCCCGCAGCATCTGGCGCTGGGTCCCCTCACCCGGGTCGAAGAGGATGCCCTCGCCGTCCCAGCGCAGCAGATAGCCGTTGTGGTTGCGGTGTCTGGTCGGGACCTGGCTGGCGGTGCCGAGGACCACGAGTTCGCGTACGGACACGGTGTGCGATCGACCGTTCTAGCCGGGGGGCCACTGCAGTCCGCGGCCGCCCAGGACGTGGGCGTGCGCGTGGAAGACGGTCTGGCCGGCGCCGGATCCGGTGTTGAAGACGACCCGGTAGCCGGTGTCCACGATCTTCTCGTCGGCAGCCACGTGTCCGGCCTCGCGCAGTACGTCGGCGGCGATTCCCGGCTCGGCTGCGGCGAGGGCGGCGGCGTCCGGGTGGTGGACGCGGGGGATGACGAGCACGTGGGTGGGGGCCTGAGGGTTTATGTCCCGGAAGGCGACGGTGGTGTCGGTCTCCCGGACGATGGTTGCCGGGATGTCACCCGAGACGATCTTGCAGAACAGGCAGTCGGGCTGCGGTTCTCCCGCCATGGGGTCGGCTCCTCGGTCGGTGGTGATCGTTGTACGGCATGGTATCGGGGCGCCGGCGGCGGGCTCGTCCCCCGTACCGGGAAGGGGCGGCGGGGGCCGACCCGCCGACCGCACCCGCCCCCTCCCGCGTCCACCCCCTACATCCCCGGCGGCTCCGGCGCCCGCTTCGCCGGCGTCCGGGCCAGCGACTCCAACGCGATCCGGATCGCCTCGTCCAGTTGCGGATCGCGCCCCGCCGCATGGTCCTGCGGCGTCACCACGACCTCGACATCGGGATCGACCCCGTGGTTCTCCACGCCCCAGCCGTAACCCTCGAACCAGAACGCGTACTTGGGCTGAGTGACCGACGTCCCGTCGACGAGCTTGTAGCGGCTGTCGATGCCGACCACTCCGCCCCAGGTGCGCGTACCCACCACCGGCCCGATGCGCAGCGCCTTGATCGCGGCGTTCACGATGTCGCCGTCCGAGCCGGAGAACTCGTCGGCGACGGCCACCACGGGGCCGCGCGGCGCGTCCTCCGGGTAGCTGTACGGCCGCATCCCGCGCGGCATGTCCCAGCCGACGATGCGCCGGGCGAGCTTCTCCACGATCAGCTGCGAGGTGTGGCCGCCACGGTTCTCGCGGACGTCCACGACCAGCCCCTCGCGGGCCACTTCGAGGCGCAGATCGCGGTGGAGCTGGGCCCAGCCCGAGCCGACCATGTCGGGCACATGGAGGTAGCCGAGGCGCCCGCCGGAGTGCTCGTGGACGTAGGCCCGCCGGCCGGCGACCCACGCGTGGTAGCGCAGCGCCTCCTCGTCGGCGACCGGCACGACGACGACATGGCGCGGGTAGCCCCCGTCCACCGGAGACACGGTCAGCTCGACCGGCTTGCCGGCCGAACCGGTGAGCAGTGGTCCGGGTCCGGTCAGCGGGTCGACCGGCTGCCCGTCGACGGCGAGGATCGTGTCCCCGACGCGCACCGCCACCCCGGGTGCGGTCAGCGGCGACCGGGCCGCCGGGTCGGAGGTCTCGGAGGGCAGGATGCGGTCGATGCGCCAACTCCCCTCTTCCGTACGGGAGATATCAGCGCCGAGCTGCCCCTGCCGGGTCGAGTCGTCGCGCCATCCGCCGGGCGGTGTCACATAGGCGTGCGAGGTGCCGAGCTCCCCCTGCACCTCCCACAGCAGGTCCACCAGGTCGTCGTGGGTGGCGACGCGCTCCAGCACCGGGCGGTAGCGGTCCAGGACCCCGTCCCAGTCGACACCGCCCATGTCGGGACGCCAGAAGTTGTCCCGCATGATGCGCCCGGCCTCGTCGTACATCTGACGCCACTCGGCGGCCGGGTCGAGGATCCGGCGGATCCGGGAGAGGTCGACGGTGACGCTGCTGTCGCCGTCGTGGTCGTCGTCACCGGCCGGTACGCGGCTGTCGGACGGCACGACGCGCAGCTTGCCCCGGGTTCGCAGGACGATCCGCTTGCCGTCGCCGCTGACCTCGAAACCGCCGACGTCCGAGGCGAGTTCCTCCAAGCGCAGCTTCTCCAGGTCGTACCGTTCCAGGACGGTCTCGGGCCGCCGGGAGTCGGGCGTGGCACCGCTCGTCCCGAGCACCCCGGTCACCGGGTGGCTCAGCCACAGCAGCCCGTCCCTGGCGGCCCGCAGCGTGGAGTAGCTGGCGGCCTCGACGGGCAGCGGCACGATCCGCTCGGCGAGTCCTTCGAGGTCGATCCGGGTGACGGGCAGCGCGGTCGGGTTGTCCTCGCCGTCGCCGCCCTTCTCCTTCTCGGTCGGGCGGCCGTGGCGCTGCGGCCCGAACGGGGAGGGCGTGGTGGCGGCGAGCGTCAGCAGATGCGGACGGCAGGCGCCGATGAACGCCAGATCGAAGACGTGGGCGTCGTAGACCGGGTCGAAGGACCGCTCGGAGAGGAACGCGAGGTGCTTGCCGTCGGTGGTGAACGCGGGGGCGAAGTCCCGGAAACGCAGCGGGGTGGCCTCGGCGACGGACAGATCCGCCAGGTGCGCCAGCTTGAGCTGTCTGAGCGGATCGGGTCCGGGGTGCGACCAGGCCAGCCAGGAGGAGTCGGGGGAGAAGACGAGCCCGGAGACGTCGCCGTGCTCGCTGCGGTCCACCTCGTGGACCTCACCGCTCTCCCGCTCGACGATCAGCACCCGTCCGTCGTGCGCGGCGACGGCGAACCGGCTGCCGTCCGGTGCCGCGGCGAGGTCGAGGACCCTGCCGATACGGCCCGCGGCGAGGCGACGCGGCACGGCGCCCGGTGCGGTGCCGGTGGCGGGGGCGCACTCCAGGGCGTCGTCGCCCTCGGCGTCGGTGACCCAGACGGCGTGCTGGTCGCCGTCCGCCTGGAAGGCGCGGGGCACCCTGGCCCGTACCCCCGGTTCGACGGCGAGCGCGCGGGCCGGGCCCTCGCGGTGGGTGACCCAGTGGACGGCACCGCGCGTCCCGACGGCACTGCCGCGTCCCGTACGGTCCGGGGACGCGGAGTCGAGGTGGCTGCCCGCGTGCACGGGGTGCGGCTGGAGGTCGGCGCGCTGGCCGCCGAGCCGGATGTCGAGGCGGCGGGGTTCGGCTCCTTCGAGGTCGTCCAGCAGCCAGAGTTCACCGGCGGAGGCGTAGCAGACGCGGGTGCCGTCGGTGGTCGCGTGACGGGCGTAGAAGCCTTCGATGCCGGTGTGGCGGCGCAGGTCCGAACCGTCGGGGAGCGAGGAGTAGAGCGCACCGACCCCTTCGTGGTCGGAGAGGAACGCGACCCGTTGCGACGCGCCCGACTCCGGCCGGCCGGCAAGGGCCCCGCCACCCACCCACATCGGGGCCTCGATGTTCCCGTCGAGGTCCTCGTGCAGCCGTACGAACTCCGCCGGGCCGTCGCCCGCGTCCTGTGCCGCGATCCACAACTTGCCCGCGGTGCCGCCCCGGTAGCGCTTCCAGGTGGCGGCCTCGCGCCCCATCGTGGCCGAGAGCAGCAGGATCCGTCCGCCGGGCCCGTACGCGAGGGAGCCGACCGGCCCGTACGGCAGGGTCCGCGCGGGACCGCCGTCGACCGGGACGGCCCTGGCCCAGCTGCGCCGCATCGACGCCTGCCCCTGGGCGCTGATGACCAGTACGTCGCCCTCGGGCGTCCAGCCGCGGACGGAGGTCCGGGCGTCGCCCCAGTACGTGAGCCGCTCGGAGGGACCGCCGTCGACCGGCGCGATGTGCACCTCCGGGGCACCGTCCCGGGTGGACGTCCAGGCGACCCGGGTTCCGTCGGGAGATATCCGCGGGTTGGTGACCGGTCGGTTGTCGGCGCTGGCACGCCAGGCCCGGCCGCCGTCCAGCGGCGCCAGCCAGACATCGTCCTCGGCGGTGAAGGCGATCAAATCGCCCTGGACATGGGGGTATCGGAGGTAGGCAGGCTGCGTCACACCGGTCAGCCTAGGCCGCGGGCGTGCTCCGCGGAACCGAGTTGGCCGGAGTCCACCGGGTGGCCGGACGCCGGGAGCGATCACTTGCCCCGGGGCGCCTCGGTCACCGTGACCGTCACGGTGACCGTCGGCCGGGCGCCGCCGTTGCCGCCGCCGAGGAGCGGGTTCACGGCAACGGGCGACGGGACGGCGTTGCAGTTGCCGAGCACATCCGCCCGGAAGACGACCTTCCCTGCGGCCTTCCCGGTCAGGTCCCCACGGACACACCGCCCGTCGAGCGCCTGGGTCACCTGGCCGGCGATCGTGATGGCCTTGCCCGCGCCGGTCCGCCCGGTGCAGTCGACGTCCGCGATCCCGCGCGCGGCGGAGGGCGACGCGCCCCCGATCCGGTCCCCCACGACGTCGGCCGTACAGCTCAGCCACTGGACATCGACCCCGTTGCGCTCCAGGGCGCTGGTGCCGGTCCGGTCGGTGGTCACGGCGATGGATGCGGAGTTCAGCCCGCCCACGGGTTCACAGGCCACAACGCCTGCGACCGCCGCGCCCGCGAGTGCGGACGCGGCCAGAAAACGACGGATACTTCCCTGGCACCATGCCCTTGATGTCCCCATACGGGCAGCTTCCCACCGTTCCCCCGCGGGGCGGTAGACGGCTTGCGGCCACACGGGGGGTGGCTCCGGCGCACGAAAGGGGGCTCGGACGAGGCGGTGTCACGACCAGCGGCCGGTGCGCCCCAGCAGCAGTGCCGTTGCCGCCGTGCCCGCCGTCGAGGTGCGCAGGACGCTCGTTCCGAGCCGGCAGATCCGGGCGCCCGCCGCGGCGAAGGCCTCCAGTTCGTCCGGTGAGACCCCGCCCTCGGGGCCGACGACCAGCACGATCTCGCCCTGGGTGGGGAGTTGGGCGGTGGCCAGCGGCTCACTGTCGTACCCCCGCTCCTCGTGCAGGACGGCGGCGAAGTCCGCCGTGGCCACGAGCGCGGCAACCTGTCTGGTCGTCAGTGCGTCCGCGACCTCGGGAAAGCGGACCCGGCGCGACTGCTTGCCCGCCTCCCGGGCGGTGTTGCGCCATTTCGCCAGGGACTTGAGGCCGCGGTCGCCCTTCCACTGCGTGATGCAGCGCGATGCCTGCCAGGGCACGATCGCGTCGACACCGGTCTCCGTCATCGTCTCGACGGCGACCTCGCCGCGGTCGCCCTTGGGCAGGGCCTGGACGACGGTGATACGGGGTGCGGGCCGGGGCTCCTCGTGAACGGCCACCAGGTCGGTGACCACGAGCCGGTCCTTCCCCTCTGCGGCCCTGACGACGCCCTCCGTCCAACGGCCGTGGCCGTCCGTCAGCACGACGTCCTCACCCGCGCGCAGCCGCTTCACCGAAACGGCGTGGCGGCCCTCGGCCCCTTCCAGGACGAACTCGGGCCCGTCGGGAACCTGTTCGACGACGAAGACCGGTGCGGTCACTGCGTACTCCCTGTGCTCACTGCCGTCCGTGCGGCGTCCAGTTCTTCGGCGAGCAGGCCGACCAGCCGGCCGGCGGGCAGCTCGCGTGCCATCCGATGTCCCTGCCCCGCCCACAGCGCCATGCCCTGGGCGTCCCCTGCCCGGGCCGCCGCCTGGCGCAGCCCGGCGGTCAGATGGTGGACCTGCGGGTAGGCGGCCGGGGCGTACGGACCGTGCTCACGCATGAAACGGTTGACCAGGCCCCGGGCCGGGCGGCCGGAGAACGCCCGGGTCAGCGCGGTCCGTACGAACAGCGGGTTGGTCAGTGCCTGCTTGTGCAGCAGATGCGCCCCGGACTCGGGGCAGACGAGGAAGGCCGTGCCGAACTGCGCCGCCTCCGCGCCCGCGGCCAGCACCGCGGCGATCTGGGATCCGCGCATCAGCCCGCCCGTGGCGATGATCGGCAGCTGTACCGTCTCGCGGACCTGGGCCACCAGGGAGAGCAGTCCTATCCCGGTGCCGTCGGTCTGCGGGTCGTCCCGGTGGGTGGACTGGTGGCCGCCCGCCTCCGTGCCCTGGACACAGACCGCGTCGGCGCCCGCCCACTGGGCGGCCTGGGCCTCCTCGGGCGTGGTGACCGTCACAACCGTGTACGTGCCGACTCCGGCGAACGCGTCGAGGGTGTCGCGGGTCGGGCAGCCGAAGGTGAAGGAGACGGCCGGGACCGGGTCCTCCAGAAGAATGGCGAGCTTGGCCTCGTAGCCGTCGTCGCCGCCGCTGGAGTCCGGGTCGCCGAGCGGGGTCTCGTACCAGGCGGCCTCACCGGCGAGCTGGTGCCGGTACACCTCGACGGCGCTCGGGTCGGCGAGCCCAGGCTGCGGCATGAAGAGATTGACGCCGAAGGGCTGACCGGTCAGCCCGCGCAGCTGTTTGATCTCGTTGTACATGCCATCCGCGGTCTTGTACCCGGCGGCGAGGAAACCCAGCCCGCCCGCTTCGGCGACGGCGGCGACGAGCTGCGGACAGGACGCGCCACCCGCCATCGGGGCCTGCACGATCGGATACCGGCAGAGATCGGTCAACACGGATGACATGACCGCATCGTGTCACGTCCCGCGCGCCTCGGCGTGCGCGGCCTGCGGTCCATTTTGCCCTTAAACGCCGGACGGGCTCGGCGAGCGAGCCCGTCCGGCGGTCAGGAACGGTGAGCGGGGACCGTCAGCGGCCGTTGAAGGCGTCCTTCAGCCGGGAGAAGAGCCCCTGCTGTCCGGGCTGGAACTGGCCGGTGGGCCGCTCCTCGCCCCGCATCTTCGCCAGGTCCCGCAGCAGTCGCTCCTGCTCCGGGTCCAGCTTCGTCGGGGTCATCACCTCGACGTGCACGATCAGATCGCCGCGCCCGCCGCCGCGCAGATGCGTGATGCCGCGTCCGTGCAACGGGACGGACTGACCGGACTGGGTGCCGGGCCTGATGTCGACCTCCTCCAGTCCGTCGAGCGTCTCCAGCGGCACCTTGGTGCCGAGCGCGCCCGCCGTCATGGGGATGGTGACCGTGCAGTGCAGATCGTCGCCGCGGCGCTGGAACACCGGGTGCGGCAGCTCGTGGATCTCCACGTAGAGATCGCCGGCCGGACCGCCGCCGGGGCCGACCTCGCCCTCGCCCGCGAGCTGGATGCGCGTGCCGTTGTCGACGCCTGCGGGGATCTTCACGGTGAGTGTGCGCCGCGAGCGGATGCGGCCGTCGCCGGCGCACTCCGGGCAGGGGGTCGGCACGACCGTGCCGAAGCCCTGGCACTGCGGGCAGGGCCGCGAGGTCATGACCTGGCCCAGGAAGGACCGGGTGACCTGGGAGACCTCACCGCGGCCACGGCACATGTCACAGGTCTGGGCGGAGGTGCCGGGCGCGGCGCCCTCGCCGCTGCAGGTCGCGCAGACGACGGCCGTGTCGACCTGGATGTCCTTGGTGGTGCCGAACGCGGCCTCCGCCAGATCGATCTCCAGCCGGATCATCGCGTCCTGGCCGCGCCGGGTGCGCGAACGGGGCCCGCGCTGCGACGACGTACCGAAGAACGCGTCCATGATGTCGGAGAAGTTGCCGAAGCCGCCCTGCCCGAATCCGCCCGCGCCACCGCCGCCGGAGGCGGACAGCGGGTCGCCGCCGAGGTCGTAGACCTGCTTCTTCTGCGGGTCCGACAGCACCTCGTAGGCGGCGTTGATCTCCTTGAACCGCTCCTGGGTCTTCGGATCGGGGTTCACATCCGGATGCAGCTCACGGGCGAGCCTCCGGAATGCCTTCTTGATCTCGTCCTGAGATGCGTCGCGGCGCACGCCGAGTACGGCGTAGTAGTCCGTGGCCACTTACGACTCCGCCAGGATCTGTCCGACGTAACGTGCCACTGCGCGTACCGCTCCCATCGTTCCGGGGTAGTCCATGCGGGTCGGTCCGACCACGCCGAGTTTGGCGACTGCCTCGTCGCCCGAACCGTAGCCGACCGCGACGACGGACGTGGAGTTGAGCCCCTCGTGGGCGTTCTCGTGCCCGATCCGTACGGTCATGCCCGAGTCCTTGGCCTCGCCGAGCAGCTTCAGCAGCACGACCTGCTCCTCCAATGCCTCCAGCACCGGCCGGATCATCACGGGGAAGTCGTGCCCGAACCGGGTGAGGTTGGAGGTGCCGCCGATCATCAGCCGCTCCTCCGTCTCCTCGACGAGGGTTTCGAGCAGGGTGGAGAGCACGGTGGACACGGTTCCCCGGTCCTCGCTCTCGAAGGATTCCGGCAGGTCCTGCACCAGTTGCGGGACGTCCGTGAAACGGCGTCCGACGACCCGGCTGTTGAGCCGGGCCCGCAGATCGGCGAGAGAGGTCTCACCGAACGGGGCGGGGCAGTCGATCATGCGCTGTTCGACCCGGCCGGTGTCCGTGATCAGCACGAGCATCAGCCGGGCGGACGCCAGCGAGAGCAGCTCCACATGCCGCACCGTGGACCGGGTCAGCGAGGGGTACTGCACGATGGCGACCTGCCGGGTCAGCTGCGCGAGCAGCCGAACGGTGCGGCCCACGACGTCGTCGAGGTCGACCGCGCCGTCGAGGAAGTTGTGAATGGCGCGACGTTCCGGCGACGAGAGGGGCTTGACGCCCGCGAGCTTGTCGACGAAGAGCCGGTAGCCCTTGTCCGTCGGGATGCGTCCCGCGCTGGTGTGGGGCTGGGCGATGAAGCCCTCGTCCTCCAGCACCGCCATGTCGTTGCGGACGGTGGCCGGGGAGACCCCCAGCTTGTGCCGCTCGGTGAGCGCCTTGGAGCCGACGGGCTCCTCGGTGCCGACATAGTCCTGGACGATGGCGCGCAGCACTTCGAGTCTGCGTTCGCTGAGCATCGCGCACACCTCCAGCTGTGTTTCCTCGGTGGTTCTCGGACCGTTCCTGTTTCTTTCCCAGGAATCCTCCTGGCACTCTGTCGATGTGAGTGCCAGCAATCCCCCGGCCAGTGTACGGCGGACGAGTGGGGGCCTAGCAAGGGCGACCGGCCACCCTGCCGCGAGACCGTGCAGGTCTTTGCGGATAGCGTCGCGGTATGAACGCCTCTTGGGAAGAGTTCGGCTGGGAGCGACTCGGTCACGGAGTGGGCCGGCGGCGGCTTCCCGGGTGGGATGCGACGGTCGCACTGGTGGCCGGGACGGACGGCGCGCTGCTCTACGACACCGGATCGACGCTGCGCGAGGGGGCGCAGGTGCGGGCCCAGGCACAGGCCCTGCTGGGCCGGAGGGTGACGCATATCGCACTCAGCCACCCCCATTTCGACCATGTACTGGGCACCGCGGCGTTCTCCGGCGCCCAGGTGTACGGAGCGGTCGGCATGGCCGGACTCCTGAAGCGCGGGGCGGACGAGCTGTGCGCCGACGCGGTGCGCCACGGGGTGCCCGAGCACGACGCGGCGGAGGCCGCCGGTGTGCTGGTGGCGCCGCACCACGAGGTGTGCGGCGAGTGGACCCTCGATCTGGGCGGCGGCCGTCAGGTGCTGCTGGCGAACGTGGGCCCCGCCCACAGCGGCCACGATCTGGTGGCGCTCGTCCCCGGCTCCCCGACGGTGGTGCTCTGCGGCGACCTGGTCGAGGAGTCCGGCGAACCGCAGGCGGGCCGGGACGCGATGCCCTCCCGCTGGCCGGCCGCGCTGGACCGGCTGCTGGCGCTCGGCGGCGAGGACGCGGTGTACGTCCCGGGGCACGGGGCGGTGGTGGACGCGGCGTTCGTCAGGGCCCAGCGCGACCGGCTGGCCGCCCTCTTCGGCGTGTCGTGAGGTGTTGTCGTCCTATCGTCATCCGATGCGCAGCTACCAGCCGGACCTGACCCCGCCGTGGAAGAGGTCCGCCCCCGTTCCCGAGGTCCCCGCCGAGCCCGACCTGGTCGTGGAGGAGGTCTCCACCGGATTCTGCGGTGCGGTGATCCGCTGTGAGAAGACGGCCCAGGGTCCGACCGTGACTCTGGAGGACCGTTTCGGCAAGCACCGGGTGTTCCCGATGGAGCCGCGCGGCTTCCTGCTGGAGGGCCGGCTGGTCACGCTGGTACGCCCGTCGGCCGCCGGTCCTGTGCGCCCCACACGCACGGCCTCGGGGTCGGTCGCGGTCCCCGGCGCGCGCGCCCGGGTGGCACGGGCGGGCCGGATCTATGTGGAGGGCCGCCACGACGCGGAGCTGGTCGAGCGGGTCTGGGGCGACGACCTGCGGATCGAGGGCGTGGTCGTCGAGTACCTGGAGGGCATCGACGACCTTCCCGCCATCGTGCGCGAGTTCTCCCCCGGCCCGGACGCCAGGCTCGGCGTCCTGGTCGACCACCTGGTTCCCGGCTCCAAGGAGTCCCGGATCGCGGACCGGGTCTCGGACGCGGACGTACTGGTGGTCGGCCACCCCTACATCGACGTGTGGGAGGCGGTGAAGCCGTCGTCCGTGGGCATTCCCGCATGGCCGGTGGTGCCGCGCGGCCAGGACTGGAAGACGGGCGTGTGCCGCTCGCTGGGCTGGCCGGAGAACACGGGGGCGGCCTGGCAGCGGATCCTTTCCACGGTGCGCTCGTACCGGGACCTGGAGCCGGCGCTGCTGGGCTCGGTGGAGCATCTGATCGACTTCGTGACGGCGCCGCCCGAGTAGCTTCTCCGGCGGCGGCGGCCGGGGGCCGGGGGCCGGGGGCGGAGTCCGCCCCGCTCCCGCCCCTCAGTCCACCAGGTCCCGCACCACCGCGTCCGCCAGCAACCGCCCGCGCAGGGTGAGCACCGCCCGCCCCGCCCCGTACGGCCCGCGTTCCAGCAGCCCGTCGTCCACCGCCCGCCCCGCCGCGGCCAGCCCCGCCGGTGCCAGCAGCGACAGCGGGCAGCCGTCCACGAGCCGCAGCTCCAACAGGATCCGCTCGACCCGGCGGTCCTCCGCGGAGAGGATCTCGCGCCCGGCGCCGGGCGACCGCCCCTCGGCCAGGGCCTGCGCGTACGCCCCCGGATGCTTGACGTTCCACCAGCGCACCCCGCCGACATGGCTGTGCGCCCCGGGACCGGCGCCCCACCAGTCGGCGCCGCGCCAGTACAGCTCGTTGTGCAGGCAGCGGCCCTCGGGCGTACGGGCCCAGTTCGACACCTCGTACCAGGAGAAGCCCGCCGCGGCCATGGCCTCGTCCGCGATCAGGTACCGGTCCGCGTGGGCGTCGTCATCGGTCATCGGGATCTCGCCGCGCCGGATGCGGCGGGCCAGCTGCGTACCCTCCTCGACGATCAGCGCGTACGCCGACACATGGTCCGGCCCCGCTCCGATCGCCGCGTCCAGCGAGGCCCGCCAGTCGTCGTCGGACTCCCCGGGCGTGCCGTAGATCAGGTCGAGGTTGATGTGCTCGAAGCCCGCCTCCCGCGCCTCGGCGACACACGCCTCGGGCCGTCCCGGCGTGTGCGTACGGTCCAGGATCTTCAGCACATGCTGCCGCGCGCTCTGCATCCCGAACGAGATCCGGTTGAAGCCGCCCTCCCGCAGCTCGGACAGATACGCCGGACCGACGGACTCCGGATTGGCCTCGGTGGTGATCTCGGCATCGTCCGCCAGCCCGAACTCCTCGCGGATCGCTCCCAGCATCCGCACCAGGTCCGCGGCGGCCAGCAGGGTCGGCGTACCACCGCCGACGAAGACCGTACGGACCGGACGCGGATCGTCGCCCAGGACCTTGCGGGCCTGGCGGACCTCGTCGATCAGATGGGCCGCGTAATTGTCGCGGGAAGCCAGGGCACCGCCGGAGCCGCGCAGCTCGGTGGCGGTGTAGGTGTTGAAGTCGCAGTAGCCGCAGCGGGTCGCGCAGTAGGGCACATGCAGGTAGAAGCCGAGCGGCCGGTCGGCAGCGCCTTCCAGGGCATGGCGGGGCAGCGCCCCGTCGTCGGGTACGGGTTCACCATCGGGCAGTACGGAAGGCATACCGCCCATTGTCGCTCGCCGCCCGGAAACCTCCGAGCCACGCCCGTGATCAGGGAACGACAGCGTGCACGGACCGCACGGCTCCCTCGGCGACCGCGCCGTCCCGCCCCGCCCGTCCCCTCGTCCTGCCCCTGCTCTCCCCTCGTCCGCTCGTTCTCGTCCTCACCCCGCCTGGAGCACCAGCAGGGCCAGATCGTCATCGGGCGGCCGCTCGGCGAATTCGTGCACGGCCCGCTTGATCCGGTCCGCGATCCCGTCCGCCGACAGGCCGGCACAGTCGGCGAGTGCGAGGGCCAGGCCGTCCCCGTCGTCGAACATGAGCGGCCCGCAGCGCCGCTCCGTCACGCCGTCCGTGACGCACAGCAGGCTGTCGCCGGGCGCCAGGTCGAAGCTCTGGCTCTCGTACGCGACGTCGTCGAAGATCCCGAGCAGCATCTGGGGCTCGGCGGCCGGGCGCACCTCGCCGTCGGGCCGCAGCAGCAGCGGCAGCGGGTGGCCCGCGCTGGCGAGGGTGCAATGCACGCCGCCGTCGGGCAGCGGCACGAGTTCTCCGTACAGCAGGGAGAGGAAGCGGGACTGTCCGGTGTCCGCCGTCTGCTGGCCGCCCGCCGCGGCCACCATGAGCGCGGCCGCCTCGGCGGCCTCCATCGCATCGTCGAGGAGCAGCCGGTTGAGCCGGTCGAGCACCTCGCCGACGCCGAATCCCTCACGGGCCAGCAGCCGGAGCCAGGGCCGGGCGAGGCCGGTGACGACGGCGGCTTCCGGGCCGCTGCCCTGGACGTCGCCGAGGACGAAGCACCAGCGGTCGCCGGGGCACGGGAAGATGTCGTAGAAGTCGCCGCCGACGACCCCGTCGTCGCTGGGTTCGTAGACCAGGGAGCTGGTGACGCCCGGTATGTCGGCCACCTTGCCGGGCAGCAGCGCGCGTTGCAGGATGCGGCTGATGGTGGCCTGCCGGGTGTAGGCGCGGGCGGCGCCCACGGCGAGGCCGACGCGGCGCACGAAGTCCTCGATCAGGGCCGTCACTTCGTCGGGGACACGTGCCAGCCCCTCCCGGCCCAGGAGCACGGCGCCGAGTGTCCGACCGCCCGAGGTGATCCGGTAGGCGAGGGCGGACCCGGCGGCATGTCCGTCGGATTCACCGTCCTCCTCGCCACCCGGCCAGGGCATGGAGACGGGTCCGGTGCCCACCCGCTCGGGCAGCCGGATCGGGCCCTGTTCCAGCGCCGCGCGCAGCGGCCCGGTCTCGGCCTCGTCCCGGTGCCAGACGCTGGCGAGCCGGGGGACGGCCGAGGGACCGCCGTTCTCGGGCTCCAGCCAGACCGCGCACCAGTCGGCGAGTCTGGGCACCAGTAACTGTCCGGCCAGCGCCGCCACGATGTCCTCGTCGAGCTGGCCGGCGAGCAGGTCCGACGCCTCGGCCAGGAACGACAGCGCGCCGCGGCCGGCCCAGTCCGCGTCGTCGCGCAGTGCCCGCCGGGCGGTGGGGGCGAGCAGTTCGGCGGCGCGCAGCCCCTGCTGGAAGCCCGGGTCGTCGGACGATCCGGGGAACGGGTTCCAGTCGTCGACGGGGAGGCGCGCCCAGACGGTCTTGAGGCCGGTGCGGTAGGTGATGCCCCAGCGCTCGGCGAGGGTGCCGACGAGCTGGAGCCCGCGACCGTACTCGGCGGGCCCGTCGGAGACGGTGAGGACCCCGTCCTGCGTCACGTCCGTCGTGCCGCCGTCGTCCTCCTTGCGTTCGCTGCGCACGGCACGGGCCGGGTGGTGGTCGGAGACCTCCAGCACCAGGGCCGCCGCCTCGTCCTCGGTGGTCCCCTCCAGTCGGCAGAGCAGCTCGACGTTGGTACCGGCGTGCACGACCGCGTTGGTGACGAGTTCGCTGACGACGACCTCCGCGTCATCGGCCAGGCGCTCGCTGAAGCCCACGGCCGCCGGCAGTCCGAGTCCGGTCCACTCGGTCAGAGCGGCCCGCACGAAGCGACGGCCGGCGGAGGGTGCGAGGAGGTTTCCGGGCAGGGACGTACGGGCGACCGGGCGTGCGTCCGCATGGTCGGCGGTGGTACCGGGACGCTGAACTATGTCCCGCTGCAAGGGAATGGGCCCCACGGTGCGGCTCCTGACCTGTTCTCGCTCTGTCTGTTCTCGTTCTGTCTGTTTCTCGCTGGGCGCCGCTGACGACACCGACAGAGTGACAGATGGACCATGCCCATAAGCGACGAGTTGCCGAAGTGAGCAGAGAAAGTGAGCGAAGAGGAACCGAGGCAGCCGCACCGTGCGACCGGTCCGCGAGGACCGGCTCCGAGGGGTGTCCCGTGATCCCTGTCGTCGCGCGCCCGCCAGGGGTTGCGGGACAGTTCTCAGGCCTCGCGGGACCCCACGTACATGTCGTCGATGAGGTCCTTGTACTCACGCTCCACGACCGGCCGCTTCAGCTTCAGACTGGGCGTCAGTTCGCCGTGCTCGATGTCGAGATCGCGGGGCAGCAGCCGGAACTTCTTGATGGTCTGCCAGCGCTGCAGCCCCTCGTTGAGCCGTCTCACGTAGCCCCCGATCAGCTCGACGACCTGTGCGGAGGCCACCACTTCGGCGTACGGTTTCCCGCCCAGGCCGTTCTCGGCGGCCCAGCCGAGGATGGCCGGCTCGTCGAGCGCGATCAGGGCGGTGCAGAAGTTGCGGTCCGCACCGTGCACCAGGATGTTGGAGACGAACGGGCAGACCGCCTTGAACCGCCCCTCGACCTCCGCCGGGGCGATGTACTTGCCGCCGGACGTCTTGATCAGGTCCTTCTTGCGGTCGGTGATCCGGAGATAGCCGTCCACGGACAGCTCTCCGATGTCGCCGGTGTGGAACCAGCCGTCCGCCTCCAGCACTTCGGCGGTCTTCTCCGGCAGCCCCTGGTAGCCCTCCATCAGGCCGGGGCCGCGCAGCAGGATCTCGCCGTCGTCTGCGATCCGTACCTCGGTGCCGGGGAGGGGCTTGCCGACGGTGCCGGTGCGGTAGGCCTCGCCCGGGTTGACGAAGGAGGCGGCGCTGGTCTCCGTGAGGCCGTAGCCCTCCAGGATGTGGATGCCGGCACCCGAGAAGAAGTGGCCGATGTCGGGGGCGAGAGCCGCGGAACCGGAGATGCAGGCGCGCAGCCGCCCGCCGAAGGCCTCGCGGATCTTGGCGAAGACGAGGGTGTCGGCGACCTTGTGCTTGGCACCGAGTGCGAACGGGACGGAGGCCGTGCCGGTGCGCCGGAAGTTGTCCTGCGAGACCACCGCGTACTCGCGGGCGACCCCGGCCGCCCACTGGAAGATCTTGTACTTGGCCCCGCCACCGGCCCGCGCCTTGGCGGCGACACCGTTGTAGACCTTCTCGAAGATCCGGGGGACGGCGGCCATGTACGTCGGCTGGACCACCGGCAGATTCTCGATGATCTTGTCGACCCGGCCGTCGACGGCGGTGACGTGGCCGACCTCGATCTGGCCCGAGGTGAGGACCTTGCCGAAGACGTGCGCGAGCGGCAGCCAGAGGTACTGGACGTCGTCCTTGTTGATCATGCCGGTCGCCACGGTGGCCTTGGCCATGTACGACCAGTTGTCGTGCGGCAGGCGCACGCCCTTGGGGCGGCCGGTGGTGCCCGAGGTGTAGATCAGCGTGGCGAGCTGGTCGGCCGTGATGGCGGCGACCCGCTCCTCGACCGCGTCGGGGTGCTTCGCCAGGTGCTCGGCGCCGCGGGCCTCCAGATCGGCGAGGGTCAGGACCCAGCCCTCCGGGTCGCCCTCGGCGGGTCCGGCGCCCTCGGGGTCGATGACGACGACATGGGCGAGGTTCGGCAGCTCCGCGCGCCGCTCACGGGCCTTGGCCAGCTGGCCGGCGTTCTCGGCGATCAGCACCCGGCTCTCGGAGTCGGAGAGGATGAACGCCGACTCCTCGGCGTTGGTCGACGGGTAGATCGTGGTGGTGGCGGCGCCCGCGCACATCACACCGAGGTCGACGAGAATCCATTCCACCCGGGTTCCGGCCGCGAGCGCGACGCGCTCCTCCGGCCGCACACCCAGATCGATCAGCCCGGCCGCGACCGCGTACACCCGCTCGGCGGCCTGCGCCCAGCTCAGCGACTTCCACTCGTCGGGCCCCTCGCCGGTGGCCGCGGGGACGGGGTAGCGGTAGGCCTCCTCGTCCGGAGTGGCCGCCACGCGGTCGACGAAGAGGTTCGCCACGGAGGGCGGTCGGTTCTCGATCAAGGTCTGTGTGTCGCTCACGACATCCTCCGGGCCTGCGGCAGTGCTTCACGACCGGCTGCTGGTTGCTGCTTGTTCCTACGAGTGTTCCTGTGTACGTCCGTGTACTCGGCGGTACGCCTGTGTTCGGTCCTGCGGTGCTCGGTCCCGCTTGTTTAACTGGCGAGTAACTACGAGGCCGTGATCAGGGTAGAGCGCCCGCGTCCGCGGCGTAAGGGGCAATGGGCCGCCGCTTCATAACGAACGGGCCCCTGTGTCGCGGCGCGGTGCGACACAGGGGCCCGTCGGGCCACCACCGGGTGGGGGCGGGGGCGGAGCCGGGGCTCCGGGGAACTCCTCGGCCCCGCGGGGGACGCTACTTCTTGCCCTTGCCGTCCCCGCCCGACTCGTCCGTCGACAGCACGGCGATGAAGGCCTCCTGCGGCACCTCCACATTGCCGACCATCTTCATCCGCTTCTTGCCTTCCTTCTGCTTCTCCAGCAGCTTCCGCTTACGGGAGATGTCACCGCCGTAGCACTTGGCGAGAACGTCCTTGCGGATGGCGCGGACCGTCTCGCGGGCGATGACCCGGGAGCCGATGGCCGCCTGGATCGGCACCTCGAAGTTCTGCCGCGGGATCAGCTCGCGCAGCTTGGCGACGAGCCGCACACCGTAGGCGTACGCCTTGTCCTTGTGCGTGACCGCGGAGAACGCGTCGACCTTGTCGCCGTGCAGCAGGATGTCGACCTTGACGAGCTGGGCGGACTGCTCGCCGGTGGGCTCGTAGTCGAGGGAGGCGTAACCCCGCGTCTTGGACTTCAGCTGGTCGAAGAAGTCGAAGACGATCTCGGCGAGCGGCAGGGTGTAGCGGATCTCGACCCGGTCCTCGGACAGGTAGTCCATGCCGAGCAGGGTGCCGCGCCGGTTCTGGCAGAGCTCCATGATCGCGCCGATGAACTCGCTGGGGGCCAGGACCGTGGCGCGCACGACGGGCTCGTGCACCTTGTCGATCTTGCCTTCGGGGAATTCGCTCGGGTTGGTGACGGTGTGCTCGGTGCCGTCCTCCATCTCGACGCGGTAGACCACGTTGGGGGCGGTGGCGATGAGTTCGAGACCGAACTCGCGCTCCAGCCGCTCGCGGATGACGTCGAGGTGGAGCAGACCGAGGAAGCCGACGCGGAAGCCGAAACCGAGAGCGGCGGAGGTCTCCGGCTCGTACACCAGGGCGGCGTCGTTGAGCTGGAGCTTGTCGAGCGCCTCGCGCAGGTCCGGGTAGTCCGAGCCGTCCAGCGGGTACAGGCCCGAGAACACCATCGGCTTGGGGTCCTTGTAGCCGCCCAGCGCCTCGGTCGCGCCCTTGTTCAGGGAGGTGATGGTGTCACCGACCTTGGACTGCCGGACGTCCTTCACCCCGGTGATGATGTAGCCCACCTCACCCACACCGAGCCCGTCGGCCGGGGTCATCTCCGGGGAGGAGACACCGATCTCCAGCAGCTCATGGGTGGCGCCGGTCGACATCATCCTGATGCGCTCGCGCTTGT
Source organism: Streptomyces sp. NPDC093149 (assembly GCF_044754145.1). Taxonomy (NCBI): domain Bacteria; kingdom Bacillati; phylum Actinomycetota; class Actinomycetes; order Kitasatosporales; family Streptomycetaceae; genus Streptomyces; species Streptomyces sp. NPDC093149. The sequence goes on along the minus strand of NZ_JBIVON010000002.1, from coordinate 608,733 downwards.
TGAGCTGGCCGTCGACGACACGGACGTACGTGACCACGCCTCGGTACGAGTCGTAGACCGAGTCGAAGATCATCGCGCGGGCGGGGGCGTCGGCCTTGCCGACCGGGGCCGGGACGTCCTTGACCACGCGGTCGAGCAGCGCCTCCACACCGAGGCCGGTCTTCGCCGAGACCTTGAGCACGTCCTCCGGCTGGCAGCCGATGAGGTTCGCCAGTTCCTCGGAGAACTTCTCCGGCTGCGCGGCAGGCAGGTCGATCTTGTTGAGCACCGGGACGATGGTGAGGTCGTTCTCCATCGCCAGGTAGAGGTTGGCCAGGGTCTGGGCCTCGATGCCCTGCGCGGCGTCGACCAGCAGGATCGTGCCCTCGCAGGCGGCGAGCGAACGGGAGACCTCGTAGGTGAAGTCCACGTGGCCCGGGGTGTCGATCATGTTGAGGACATGGGTACGGCCCTGGTCCTCACCCGTTTCGGGCGCCCAGGGCAGTCGAACCGCCTGGGACTTGATGGTGATGCCGCGCTCGCGCTCGATGTCCATCCGGTCGAGGTACTGGGCGCGCATCTGCCGCTGGTCGACCACGCCCGTCAGCTGAAGCATCCGGTCGGCAAGGGTCGACTTGCCGTGGTCGATGTGCGCGATGATGCAGAAGTTGCGGATCAGCGCCGGGTCGGTACGGCTCGGCTCGGGCACGTTGGTAGGAGTCGCGGGCACGCAGGGTCCTGATTCTTGAGACGCCGAACGCCGTGTCTCGGGTCGATGTCGGTTCGGTCGGATCGATACGTAGCCTCCATCGTCCCATGGTTGCGGGGCGAAGACCGGTTTGGGCCGGTCGGAGCGGTGCTGGTACCGTTGACAGCTGTGCCTCGCGACTCTCCTGGGCCGTGGGGCGCACATCGAAGATCCAACGAACCTGAAAAGGCTCTTTTCGTGGCGAACATCAAGTCCCAGATCAAGCGGAACAAGACGAACGAGAAGGCGCGCCTGCGCAACAAGGCCGTCAAGTCCTCGCTCAAGACCGCTATCCGCAAGGCCCGTGAGGCTGCCGCCGCCGGTGACGTCGAGAAGGCCACCACGGCCGCTCGCGACGCCTCCCGCGCGCTCGACAAGGCCGTCTCGAAGGGTGTCATCCACAAGAACGCCGCCGCCAACAAGAAGTCGGCGCTGGCCTCCAAGGTTGCCTCCCTCCAGGGCTGAGCTTTTCTGATGTAACCGCCGGAACGGACCAGCGGGCCCTCTCTCCCGTCCCTGCCCGGCCCCCGCGCCGCACACCGAACCTGCGTTCGCCACGCGGGTGCGGCGCACCAAGCGTGAACCGAAGGCCCCGATCTCCGCTCTCCCCCAGAGCGAGACCGGGGCCTTCGGCGTACGGGGTCCCGGTCCGGCCCGCCATCGATCAGTGGGCGGGGTGAACCACCGCGTCCGTCCGTACGGCACCGAGCGACGCCGGCCCGCGCCGGTCGGGACGACCGCGTCAGCCAGGCCCGCGCCCGGTCTTCGGCGGACGACGGCGGTTCGACGACACGACCTACCGCCCCGACCGGGCCGCCCGCGCCACCGCGACCACGGCCTTCTCCAACGCGTACTCGGGGTCGTCGCCGCCCCCCTTGACGCCCGCGTCCGCATCGGCGACCGCCCGTAGCGCCACCGCCACGCCGTCCGGCGTCCAGCCGCGCATCTGCTGGCGCACCCGGTCGATCTTCCACGGAGGCATGCCCAGCTCACGCGCGAGGTCGGCGGGCCGGCCCCCGCGCGCCGACGACAGCTTGCCGATCGCGCGTACGCCCTGTGCCAGCGCACTGGTGATCAGTACGGGCGCCACCCCGGTCGACAGCGACCAGCGCAAGGCTTCCAACGCCTCCGCCGCCCGACCCTCCACCGCCCGGTCGGCGACCGTGAAGCTCGAAGCCTCCGCACGGCCCGTGTAGTAGCGGGCCACGACCGCCTCGTCGATCGTGCCCTCGACATCCGCGACGAGCTGCGAGACAGCGCTGGCCAGCTCCCGCAGATCGCTGCCGATGGAGTCGACCAGCGCCTGGCACGCCTCGGGGGTCGCCGAGCGCCCCAGCGCCCGGAACTCCGACCGTACGAACGAGAGTCGCTCGGCCGGCTTCGTCGTCTTCGGACACGCGACCTCCCGCGCCCCGGCCTTGCGCGCCGCGTCCAGCAGCCCCTTGCCCTTGGCGCCGCCGGCGTGCAGCAGCACGAGAGTGATCTCCTCGACCGGATCGCCCAGGTACGCCTTGACGTCCTTGACCGTGTCGGCGGAGAGGTCCTGCGCGTTGCGCACGATCACCACTTTGCGCTCGGCGAAGAGCGACGGACTCGTCAGCTCCGCGAGGGTGCCGGGCTGGAGCTGGTCGGAGGCGAGGTCGCGGACGTCCGTGTCGGGATCGGAGGCGCGGGCCGCCGCCACCACCTGCTGCACGGCACGGTCGAGGAGCAGGTCCTCCTGTCCCACGGCGAGCGTGACGGGGGCGAGCGGGTCGTCGGTGGAATTCTTTCTGGTGGCCATCGCAGTCCAGCATCCCATGGGGCACTGACAGCCACCGGACTCCCTTGCCCGACCCGTCCCCGGCACGAAGCGCCGCACGACGCCGGAGGAGAACCCCGCCGCCACGGAACTCGCACCGGCCCCGGACGACCTGCGACGCCCGGACACCGCACTGCCGCCTTCGGCGGTCGCCGGTACCCGTGCCCCGAGAGCGTCATGCACATGAACGGCCGTCGGGCGCCCGGCGCCACCCTCCCGGCGAGGCCGTGCCGGTCGGACCGCACGGTGTACGCCGTACGGGAGAATGAGCAGGTGAGCGATGTGAGACATGTGCTGGTGCTGCCCGACCGCGAGGCCGCCGAGGAGGTGGCCGGGGAACTCGCCGACCGTTTCGGGGTGCCCGAGGAGCCTCAACTCGTACGCGACGCGCTGGCGGGCGAGGACGATGCCGAGGACGCCCAGTGGCTGGTGGTCGTGGAGGACCCGGCGGGGCGGCTGGACGCCTCGGCACTGGACGCGTTCGCCGCGGAGTACGAGGGCTGGCTCGAAGCCCCTTAGGGCGCGTATCGAAAGTCCCGCCTGCCAGGCGGCGTCCGGCACGCACGCTCGCTGCGTTGCCGGGCTCGCCCCGATACGACCGGTATCGGGGCGACCCTCCGCCTTGCGATCGCACGCACGAGACGCCGCTTGGCCCGCCCTGCGGGCGGACGACGCTCCTTTCGAAACACGCCCTGGACGTCGTCCTGGGCAGGCGCCGGGTACCTCCGCTCAGCTCTTGGGGACGATCTGGATGTCCATGTCGATGGAGATGCTGGAGCCGACGGCCGCGATGCCGCGTGCCAGCATGGTCTGCCAGGTGAGGGTGAAGTCCTCGCGGTGCAGTTCCGTGGTGGCCCGGCAGGCGGCGCGGGTCTCGCCCTCCAGGCCGTTGCCCAGACCGAGGTACTGGGTGTCCAGCGTGACCGTGCGGCTGACGCCGTGCAGTGTGAGCGCGCCGGTCACGCCCCAGCGGGTACCGCCGCGGTGGACGAAACGGTCGCTGTAGAACTCGAGCGTCGGGTAGCGGCCCACATCGAGGAAGTCGCTGGAGCGCAGGTGGTCGTCGCGCATCTGGACGTTCGTGTCGATCGACGCGGCGTCGATGACCACGTGCATCGCCGAGTCCTCCATGCGGTCGGCGATCCGGATGGCCCCGGCGAAGGTGTTGAACCGGCCGTGGATGCGCGCCATGCCGATGTGCCGGGCCGTGAAGCCGATCTGCGAGTGCATCGGCTCGACCTCCCACTCGCCCGGATCGGGCAGTTGCGGGGGCGTGGACAGTTGCAGGGTCACATCGCCGAGGCTCGCGTGGCCGCCCTCGACGACCGTGGCCGCGCCGTGGAACGGAGTGAAGCCCTCAGCCGTGACGGCCAGTCGGTACTCACCGGCGGGGACTGTGGCGAGGACGCTGCCGTACGGGTCCGTCTCACCGCCGACGACCTTGCGGCCCGCGCCGTCCGTGATGACGAACTCGGCCTGCGGCACCATCTCGTTGACCGGGTCCAGCACTCGGCAACTGAGCACTCCGGCGGTGCGCGGCACCTCAAGTCCGGAGAGGGCGTTGCCGCGCGCGGCACCCGCCGCTCCCTTGTTTCCCAGCCAACGACCGAACATCTTCCACCAACCCCCGGGGGCGATTCACCTTGGGGCCTGGCGGCTGGACGTCCTCGTCAAAGCAGCGGCCCACCGACGAGCATGCATTCGATCACTCTTGTGGCGTTCGAGGCAAACAGAGCGGCTCGCAGGAGCTTGAGTAGAGGTGTTACCGAAGGTCCGAATTGGCCGTTCCGGCTGTGTGCGTCACCGGTCCGTCGCGTCCCGCCGGTGCTGCGGCCGGAAGGATCCGCCGGGTGGCTCGCGGCGTCCGGTGCGGTGCGACGCACGGCGGAGGAGGAAGTCATGGCGGCGCCATGGCGGCCGACGGCGAAGCGGCGAGGCGTGGTGCCGGGGCACGCGAGCCCGGCGCGATCCGAACGAGATCGGGCGACGCCTTCGCGACAAAGCCGAACCGGGATCTGCGGGGCCGCACCACGTGGGTCCACCTCCGTTTCACCCCGTACGCGGTCAAGACGTGGCGGGAGGAGAACGAACCGGCCGGGCGGGACCTCATGGCCGTCGGGGTCCGGCTCGCCCGAGCCGCGGCGACCGCACGCCTGCACGCCTGCACGGCCTCACGCGCGACCGCGCAGGCGGTCGCCGGGGTGGGGCTCACGACCGGCTCACCGCCCTCAGCCCGGCCCCGGCACCCGTCACGGCGATCGCGCCGTCCGTGTCCGTGCGCAGCACCACCGCACCGCCCGCTCCGAGCGCGTCGACGGTGCGTGGGGCCGGGTGACCGTACGGGTTGTCCCTGCCGACGCTCACCAGGGCCAGTCTCGGGTGCGCGCTGCGCAGCAGAGCGGGGTCCTGATGGGCGGAGCCGTGATGGGCGACCTTGAGGACGTCCACCCGTGGCAGCGCGGGACGGCTGCGCAACAACCCCTGCTGGGCGGGAGGTTCGAGGTCGCCCAGCAGCAGCAGGGTCAGCCCGCCGGTCCGGACGTACAGGGTGACGCTGGCGTCGTTCGGCTCCTGCGGCACGGGCCAGGCCCCCGGGACCGCCGATGAGCCGCCCGCCCCGATGGCGCCCGCCCCCGTACCGCCCGTCGGCCAGAGAACCCGCCAGTCGAGCGGCCCGATCCGGCGGCGCTCACCGGGAACGGCCCGCACCAGAGGGACGCGCGACACGGCAGCGGTTCTCCGTACGAACGCGACCTGGTCCGGTGGTTCGTCCAGGCTCGTCGTCTGGATCGCTCCCACCGCCCGGCCCCGCAGCACGCCGGGCAGACCCCGCACATGGTCCGCGTGGAAGTGCGTGAGCACCAGGAGCGGCACCTCGGTGATGCCCAGGTCGCGCAGGCACCGATCGGCGAGCCGGGGATCGGGGCCGGTGTCGACGACCACGCCCGTGCCGTCCCCCGCGGCCAGCACCAGCGAATCGCCCTGCCCCACGTCACACATCGCGAACGCCCAGCCCGGCGGCGGCCATCCGGACAGCACCCGGGTGAGGGGGACGGGGCGCAACACCGCGAGGAGCAGCAGCAGTACGGCGGCCGAACAGACCCAGGGACGGCGCACGACACGACGGGCGCACAGCACCACGAGAGCCGTCAGCGCGGCGAGCAGCAGCGCGCCCCTCCCGCCGCCGGGCCAGTCGATCTCCGCACCGGGCAGGGCCGCCCCGGTGCGGGCCACCGAGGCGATCCACCCGGCCGGCCACCCCGCGATCCGGGCAAGCAGCTCTGCCACCGGCATGGCCACCGGTGCCAGGGCGAGTGCGGCGAACCCGAGAACCGTGGCGGGCGCCACCGCGAACTCGGCCAGCAGATTGCACGGGATCGCCACCAGGCTGACCCGGGAGGCGAGCAGGACGACCACCGGCGCGCACACCGCCTGCGCGGCGGCGGCCGCGGCCAGCGCCTCGGCAAGCCGGGGCGGAACCCGACGCCGCTGCAGTGCGTCGCTCCATTTCGGGGCGATGGTGAGCAGGGCTCCGGTGGCCAGGACGGAGAGGACGAAGCCGTAACTGCGCGCCATCCACGGGTCGTACAGGACCAGCAGGAGGACCGCGGCGGCCAGCGCGGGGATCAGTGACCTGCGGCGTCCCGTGCCGATGGCGAGCAGCGTGATCAGTCCGCAGGCCGCGGCCCGCAGCACGCTCGGCTCGGGTCTGCAGACGATGACGAAGGCGAGCGTGAGTCCGCCGCCGAGCAATGCGGTCGTCCGCAGCGAGATGCCCAACCTGGGTGCCAGGCCTCGACGTTCGGCGCGCGTCGCCGTGCCCGGCGGTCCGATCAGCAGGACGAGCAGGATCGCCAGGTTGGCACCGGAGACCGCCATCAGGTGGGTGAGGTCGGTCGCCTGGAAGGCATCGCGCAGTTCCGGGGTGACCCGTGAGGTGTCGCCGACCACCAGGCCCGGCAGGAGAGCCCGCGCATCGGGATCGAGCCGCTCGGTCGCCTGCCGCAGCCCGCCACGCAGAGCACCCGCCGTGCGCTGGACCGAGGAAGGCGGCCCGGTGACGCGGGGCGGGCCTTTGCCCTCCGGCCGCAGCACGGCGGCATTGCGTTCCCCGTCGTGCCGCGAAGGTGCCAGCCGGCCGCCGACGCGCACGCGCGTGGAGGGGAGCAACTGCTGCCACTGGGCCGTCGATCGGCCGGGCGGGACGATGAGCAGCACCGGCGTGCTCAACCGGGTGACCGCCCCGTCGGGCCCGGTCAACGCCGTGATCTCGGCGTCCATGAGGAGCGAGGCGGGCATGCTGTGATCGCCGCGCACCCGGGGCAGGGTCCACCGGGCGTCGGACGTCACCGTCACCTCCGCCTCGACCCTCGCGAATCGCTGGGCCAGCCCCGGGACCGGCCCCTGCCGTGCCTCGGCACGGTGCAGCCCGGCCGACGCGGCCCCGGCCGCCGCGCAGAGGAGCGCCGCAGCCGCGGCCGTCACGGTTGTGGTCGCGTTGCCGCGCGGCCGCCGATCGCGTACCGCGTCTTCGCCCCGTGCGGCCGCTCCCCCGGTACCGGCCGACCGGCTGCGCATCGCACGGGTCGCCGACAATCCCCGCATCGCCAGGAGCACCATGGCCGCACCGACGCAGAGCACCACGCCCGCCGTCGTCCACCGCCCCGGCGCGCTCAGCGCGAGCGACGCTCCGGCCCAGGCCGCCATGGCCGGCGGGACCAGTCGGAGGTCGAGCGGGCCCTCGTGCCGCGGGTCGGAGGCACCCGACCGCCGGCCCGATGCCGCCGCATGGACATCCGGGGGACTCACGGCCCCACCAGCGGCCGGAGGTCGGCGAACCGGCGGTCGCCGATCCCGTTGACCTCGCGGAGTTCGTCGACGGACCGGAATCCGCCGTGCTGTGTGCGGTAGTCGATGATGTGCTGGGCGAGAACCGGGCCGACACCGGGCAGGGTGTCGAGTTGCTCGACGGTCGCCTGGTTGAGACTGACCGGTCCGGCCACGGGCCCGCTGCCGGCGCCCGGGGCGACTCCTCCCGCACCGCCGGTGCCGACGGGGCCAGGTGGGACACCCACCACGATCTGCTCTCCGTCCATGAGCACGCGAGCCCGGTTGAGGCCTGCGAGATCGGCACCCGGCCTGGCTCCGCCCGCCGCTCGCAGCGCATCGGCGACCCTTGAGCCGGACGGCAGTCGAAGAACCCCCGGCTTTCGGACCTTTCCGCTCACATCGACGACGACGTGCCCGTCCGGCCCTGTCGCGGGTGGCAGCCCGGGTGTCGGTTCGGGCAGTGCGTCGCCCGCCGCCACCGGTTTCGAAGTCCTGCCGGACGCACCCTCGTTGACCGGATCAGGAACGCGTACGGAATGAGGGCGCGCGGACCAGAAATGCACCGCGGCGAAGACCGCGGCCGCGACCAGGACAACGGCCAGCGCGGCGAGGGTCCGCGGCTGCACGCCGCATCTGAGCTGCAGCCACATCGGAATCCGCTCCCGCAACGCGGGAATCGTCCGCTCCCACCGCCCCGGTGCCGCGGAGCCGGACACCGAGGTCGGGATCGGGGTCGGCGACGACGACGGCGACGGCGACGGCGACGGCGACGGCGACGGCGTCAGGGTGGCTGTCGAGGTCGCCGACGGGGCAGCCGTCGAGGGCGACGCGGAAGCCGTGGCTGTCACCGCGGCCATGGTCATGGCCCTGCCGACAGCGGAACTCGCCGTCGGAATAAGGCCCGGGGGCCGAGCCGGGGCGAAAGCGGCAGCAGGAACCGCAGCAGGGACAGAAGTGAAAGAGGGCGCAGGCGCCGCAGCGGAGGCGGAGAGGGAAGAAGGGCCCCGAGCGGAAGCGGGCGCCGAAACCGGAGCCACTGCCGTCCCCGACGCGGGCCGCGCCACTCGTCCGCCGTACGCCCCTGTCATGAGGGCGTCCGCCCGACCGCGCGAAGCCGCCGCTACGTCCTCCGCGCGCCCGCGCGAGGACCGCCGTCGCCCGGGGCCCGGACCGGGGCCGTTACCGGCGCGGCCGGGACCGCTGCCGCTTCCTCTGGTTGCACGATGTGATCGGGGAGCCATGCCTCACGACGGTAGGCACATTCGTCCGCACTTGCCGAACAGGCCCAATTCCGGTGGACAACCCACCAGTTGTGGACAACTCGACCACCCCGACGAGTGAATGCCGATGAGCTGGGTCGTCGGACCGGCTTCAGCGCGGTGAGACCACGGCCCCGAGCAGACCGGGCCCGGTGTGCGCTCCGATCACCGCACCCACCTCGCTGACATGCAGTTCGACGAGGCCGGACACCCGCTCGCGCAACCGCTCCGCCAGCCGCTCGGCACGCTCGGGTGCCGCCAGGTGATGTACGGCGATGTCCACCTGGTCACCTCCCGCCCGCTCCGTGACGATCTCCTCCAGGCGCGCGATCGCCTTCGAGGCCGTCCGTACCTTTTCCAGCAGTTCGATGCGGCCTCCGTCCAACTGGAGCAGCGGCTTCACGGCGAGCGCCGAACCCAGCAGTGCCTGCGCGGCCCCGATACGGCCGCCGCGGCGCAGATAGTCCAGCGTGTCGACGTAGAAGTACGCGGAGGTGCCCGCGGCCCGCTTCTCCGCCGCCGCGACGGCCTCGTCCAGGCTTCCGCCCGCCTCCGCCGTCTCCGCGGCCGCCAGGGCGCAGAATCCGAGGGCCATGGCGACCATCCCTGTGTCGACGACCCGTACCGGGACCGGCGCGTCCTTCGCCGCGAGCAGGGCGGCATCGTACGTACCCGAGATCTCGGCCGAGAGGTGGAGCGAGACGATGCCCTCGGCTCCTGCCTCGGCGGACGCCCGGTACGCGGCGGCGAAGACTTCCGGGCTGGGCCGGGAGGTCGTCACGGGGCGACGCTTCTGGAGTGCCAGGGCGAGGGAGCGGGCCGAGATCTCGGTGCCGTCCTCCAGAGCCTGATCACCGAGGACGACGGTCAGCGGCACCGCGGTGATGCCGTGCCGCTCCATCGCCTCGGGCGGCAGGTAGGCCGTGGAATCGGTGACGATCGCGACATGGCGGGACATGAGCGGGAGGTTACCTGGCGAGTCCGCGGCTCGGCAGTCCGACCCCGACCGAATGATCGCTCCCGATCTCTTCGAACCGCATCCTGTCGCCGCCGGTCGACGAACGTCTCAGTCGGTTCGTCATTTCGAGCCAGGCTCGGCCCGCCGTTTCAGGCCGGGCTCGGTTCGCCGTTCCGGGCCGGGCTCGGTTCGCCGTTTCGAGCCGGGCTCAGTTCGTCGTTTCGGGCCGGGCTCAGTTCGTCGTTTCGGGCCGGGCCGTCTTCTGCCACGGGTACGCGGCCCGTCCTCGCGGGTCCGGAGCCGTGATCGCCTGTGCCGCGTCGTCGGCCGGCCCGGCCCCCTGCTCCCGTCGGCTCCCCCGCGCTTGTCCCTGCGCCTGCCCGGTCCCCGGCTCATGCCGCTCGCCCTGCGGCTGTCCCTGTCCGCGGACAGGCTCGTCCGGCTCCACCGTCCAGTGCCGCAGCGCCCCCGCCTCCACGTCGATCTGCGCGTTCAGCGCGTCCAGATCGTCCTCGATGAACTGCCGCGCCCGGTCGCGCGCGGCCCAGCGCAGCGAATCCGCCGAGTGCGTGATCCGCTCCGTACGCTGCTTCAGACCCGGCAGCAGCGAGGCGACCGTCGCACGGTCGGGTTCGCGCTCCAGTCTCTTCAGGTCGTCGTCCAGCTCCCGACCGTGCGCACTCAGCCGCTGGAAGAGGCCCAGCGACTCCGAGAGCGACGCATCCTCCACGACGCCCGTCCGCAGCGCCTCCTGTGTGGCCCGCATGGACGTGCGCAGCGAGAGCCGCAGCTGGGCCAGCTCACCGGCCACGCCCGGCTGACCGTAGCTCTTCGCCCGCAGCGTGGTGTCCTCGACGGTGCGGCGTGCCTGGGTGATCGTGCGATCCACGCCCCGCTTCGCGGCGCCGATGGCCTTGACGCCCGCATAGACGCCCAGGGCCACGAACGCGAAAAAGAGCAACCCCAGAATCAGGATCACGGCTTCCATGAGCGCCCCTCGGATGTCGTTTCGGCTGCCGGGTGCCGGCCCCTCCACGGTAAACGGAAAGGGCAGGCCGCGGGTTCCTTCGGAACCCCCAACCTGCCCGTAGGGGAACGCCCCCACATCGCCGTACGCCATCATGCGGCTACGCGACGGACGTCACGCGAGAACGATGCACACCCTCGCGCGGCGACCGTCGGCGCCGTCATGCCGGAACGATGTTGACCAGCTTCGGCGCGCGCACGATCACCTTGCGGATGCCCGCGCCGTCCAGCGCCGTGACCACGGCCGGGTCGGCCAGGGCCAGTGCTTCCAGCTCCTCGTCGGTGATCGACGGGGAGATCTCCAGGCGTGCCTTCACCTTGCCCTTGACCTGTACGACACAGGTCACGGTCTCGTCCACGACGTATGCCGGGTCGGCGACCGGGAAGTCCTGGTGCACGACCGACTCGGTGTGGCCCAGGCGCCGCCACAGTTCCTCGGCGATGTGCGGCGCCAGCGGCGCCACCAGCAGCACCAGCGACTCGGCGACGCTCCGGGACAGCGGGCCGCCCGCCTTGGTCAGGTGGTTGTTCAGTTCGGTGACCTTGGCGATCGCCGTGTTGAAGCGCATCCCGGCCATGTCCTGGCCGACGCCGTCGATCGCCTTGTGCAGCGCACGCAGCGTCTCCTCGCCCGGCTCCGTGTCGACGACGGTGACCTCGCCGGTCTCCTCGTCGACGACATTGCGCCACAGCCGCTGCAGCAGTCGGTACTGGCCGACGACGGCGCGCGTGTCCCACGGCCGCGACACGTCCAGAGGGCCCATCGCCATCTCGTACAGGCGCAGCGTGTCCGCCCCGTACTCGGCGCAGATCTCGTCCGGCGTGACGGCGTTCTTCAGGGACTTGCCCATCTTGCCCAGGACGCGGCTGACCTTCTCGTCCCGGTAGTAGAACTTTCCGTCGCGCTCCTCGACGTCCGCCGCCGGGACCGCGATGCCGCGGCTGTCCCGGTAGACGAACGCCTGGATCATGCCCTGGTTGTACAGCTTGTGGAACGGTTCGGCGGACGAGATGTGCCCCAGGTCGTGCAGCACCTTGGACCAGAAACGGGCGTACAGCAGATGCAGCACGGCGTGCTCGGCGCCGCCGACGTACAGGTCGACGCCGCCGGTCGGCTGCCCCTCCCGCGGGCCCATCCAGTACTGCTCGATCTCCGGGTCGACCAGCTTGCGGTCGTTGTTCGGGTCCAGGTAGCGCAGCTCGTACCAGCAGGAGCCGGCCCAGTTGGGCATGGTGTTGGTCTCGCGGCGGTACTTCCTGGGGCCGTTGCCGTCGCCCAGGTCCAGGGTGACGTTGACCCAGTCGGCGTTCCGGGACAGCGGGGTCTCGGGCTGGGTGTCGGCGTCCTCGGGATCGAAGGTGCGCGGCGAGTAGTCGTCGACCTCCGGCAGTTCCAGGGGCAGCATCGACTCGGGCAGCGGGTGCGCGATGCCGTCCTCGTCGTAGACGATCGGGAAGGGCTCTCCCCAGTAGCGCTGGCGGCTGAACAGCCAGTCGCGCAGCCGGAAGTTGACGGTGCCCTCGCCGACACCGTGCGTCTTCAGCCACTCGGTGATCCTCGCCTTGGCGTCGACGACGCCCAGACCGTCCAGCGAGATCTCGTCATTGGCGGAGTTGACCAGCTTCGCTTCGTACGAGGCGAAGGCGTCGTCCCAGGTCGAGGGGTCCGTGCCACGGTCGTCCGACGGCTCGACGACACAGCGCATCGGCAGCTCGAAGGCGCGCGCGAAGGCGAAGTCCCGCACGTCGTGTGCCGGTACGGCCATGATCGCGCCGGTGCCGTAGCCCATCAGGACGTAGTCCGCGATGAATACGGGCACCTTCTCGCCGCTGACCGGGTTGGTCGCGTACGCGCCGGTGAAGACACCGGTCTTGTCCTTGGCCTCGGCCTGCCGCTCCACGTCGGACTTGGCGGCGGCCAGCTTGCGGTACGCGGTGACTGCCTCGGCCGGGGACGCGTGTCCGCCGGTCCACACCGGGTGGGTGCCCTCGGGCCAGGCGGCCGGGATGATCCGCTCGACCAGCTCGTGCTCGGGCGCCAGCACCATGTAGGTGGCACCGAACAGGGTGTCCTGGCGGGTGGTGAAGACGGTGATGTCGCCCGCGCCGTCGACCGGGAAGTCGACGCGCGCCCCCTCGGAACGCCCGATCCAGTTGCGCTGCTGCAGCTTGATGGCCTCGGGCCAGTCCAGCGCGTCCAGGTCGTTCAGCAGCCGGTCGGCGTAGGCGGTGATGCGCATGTTCCACTGGCGCAGCTTGGCCTTGAAGACGGGGAAGTTGCCGCGCTCGGAGCGTCCGTCGGCCGTCACCTCCTCATTGGCCAGGACGGTGCCCAGGCCCGGTGACCAGTTGACGGGCGCGTCGGAGGCGTACGCCAGGCGGTACCCGCCCAGGACGTCCGCGCGCTCGACGGCGCTCAGCGCGCTCCAGTCACGGCCGTCCGGGGTGGCACGCGAACCGCTCTCGAACTGCGCGACCAGCTCGTCGATCGGACGGGCCCGGTCGGCCTCGGTGTCGTACCAGGAGTTGAAGATCTGCAGAAAGATCCACTGGGTCCACTTGTAGTACTCCGACTCGATCGTGGCGAACGAGCGGCGCTTGTCGTGCCCCAGGCCCAGCCGGCGCAGCTGAGCGGTCATGTTCTCGATGTTGGCCTCGGTGGAGACCCGCGGGTGCGTGCCGGTCTGCACGGCGTACTGCTCCGCGGGCAGGCCGAACGCGTCGAAGCCCAGGGTGTGCAGCACGTTGTGCCCGGTCATCCGCTGGTGACGGGCGAAGACATCGGTGGCGATGTAGCCCAGGGGGTGACCGACGTGCAGGCCCGCACCCGAGGGGTACGGGAACATGTCCATGATGAACTTCTTCGGCTTGGCGGCCAGTTCCGGATCGTCGGCCAGGTCACCGGTCGGATTCGGCGCCTCGTACGTGCCCTCGGCGTCCCAGAAGTCCTGCCAGCGTGCCTCGATGTCGGCGGCCATCGCCGCCGTGTAGCGGTGCGGCGCAGCCGTCTCGGCTGCGGAATTCGTCTCGCTCATGATCCTCAAAGCTCCATCGATCGTCATCTGCCGGCGCCCACGTCTACGGACACGCGTCTACGGAAACGAAAAATCCCCTCGCACAGGAGGGGACGCCGCGCCGATTCCGACCAGGCATTCTCACCGGTCGGGACTGATCAGCGCGGCTCGCTAAGCAGAAGGCGTACGGCACGCATGGCGCCAGGGTACCGCACGGACCCGGAGCCGGTCCGGGCACGGCCGCGCCGCGACCGGATCGGCGCACGCGCAACCTCGGCCCGCCGAGCGCGGGACGGACGGCGGAGCTGATCGGATTCGGTCCGCCGGACGGGCCCGCCGCTGCCGGTCACCGCGACCGGGACGCCGCGCAAGGCCTTCCGGGCAAGGGCGGCGCGTTCACGGCCCCGGACGCGCGGTGCACGCCGAACCGAAGGCTCGCGGCAGCGGGCGCAATTGACGCGCATACACAAGAAGCGGGTCACCCTCGAAGGATGACCCGCTTCTTGTTTCTTCACTGTGGAGCTAAGGAGAATTGAACTCCTGACCTCCTGCATGCCATGCAGGCGCTCTACCAACTGAGCTATAGCCCCTTGCCGTGTGCCGCCCGGTTTCCCCTGGCGACATCGAGAACATTACCGGTGACCCCGCCACTCCACCAAATCGATTCCCACCTGGCCCGATTTGACCGATTCACAACACCGCGACCATGCGTTGAGGCAGGGTCTCAGGCAGTGGCGAAGGAGTAGAAGCGCTTGAGGGTGCAGTGCTCCTCCAGCAGCCGTCCGTAGATCGGCTCCCCCTCCAGCTCGCGGTAGGTCTCGATCGGGTCGCCTTTTATGACCAGCGCCCGCGCGCACTCCTCGCACCAGTACTGGTAGTCCGGATTGATCGGATCCATGTCCCTGACGATGGGCGTACCGCTGCCGCACCAGTCGCATTTCCGCCTGTGTGCACCCATGAGTCAGCTCCGGCTTCGGCCGCGGGCAGTGCACACGCAGAGGGCTCCGCCGTTCCCGCCGGGCACGCGGGCCGCACGGGACGGGCCAACGGCAGGACGGCCGGTACGGGCGCGACATCGGGGGACAAGGAGCAGGTCCGGGACCTCGTGGCGGCTCGCAGGCATCGCGCGCTCCCTCCCGTTCGGTCCGTCGCCCCCTCCGGCGGTCCGATTCTGCCATGACCCCGCAAGGGGGTCAGCCCACCGGATGTCCGGCTGGTCACAGGCGCCGCACGAGACCCGCGCACGCGCCTGTCGTCGCGGCCCCGACAGCGCGGGAGCCCATCCCCACCGCGCATGCCCGGCCTCTGTCTCCCGGGCGTATCAAGGCGGTTGAGAGGGAGCGAGCCGAACACCGCGGCACCGATCAGCCCGCCTCTCCGAGTGACGGTCACCCGGACACCGCCCACGTCGGCAGCCTCTTCAGAACGCGCACTCGCCAACACGCCCATGGGGGCGGGACCTGGTGCGGCCGGCCTCGACGAATCGCCCAGCGGCGGCCGCCGGAGGGGATCGCCACGGTGCCACCGGCCGCCGACGGGCTGCCCGACGACTTCGATGCCACTGACCGTCAACGGGCTGCCGGAGCGCCGGATCGTGGTCCGTGCCCCGGCCTACGAGGGGAGCCGACAGCAGATGACGGCGCGGTGGCACCGGGAGATGCGACCGGAGAGAGTCAGGGGAAACGAAAATCCCGCCCCCTGACGGGGACGGGATCTTGATTGTGGAGCTAAGGAGAATTGAACTCCTGACCTCCTGCATGCCATGCAGGCGCTCTACCAACTGAGCTATAGCCCCGCTGCTCGCTGTTTTTCTCTGCGTTTCCGCGCTGCGAACAAGAAGAACTTTAGCCTGTGACCAGCCAGAAAGTGAAATCCGGCCTACGCCGCCCGGAGGTGGCCTCCGAGCACCGCCCCCGAACACCGAAATGACAGGCCCCGGCTCTCCCCGCCACGCCGCCGCCCACACTCCGTCGGCACTCCGAGCCCGGCGTGATCCGAACGAAAGACCCTGGCCAAGAGCCAAGAGCCAAGAGCCAAGGGCCCAGGGATCACGGGACAGCTCTTGGTCAGGTGTCGTCGCCGAGCACCGGCTGGGGCAGAGTGCCGGCATTGTGCTCCAACAGGCGCCAGCCGCGTGCCCCCTCGCCCAGCACCGACCAACAGCAGTTGGAGAGCCCGCCGAGTCCTTCCCAGTGGTGCGACTCCAGGCCCAGCAGCCGACCGATGGTGGTGCGGATGGTGCCGCCGTGGCTGACCACGACGAGCGTGCCGCTGTCGGGCAGTTTGTCGGCGTGTCCGAGCACGACCGGGGCGGCCCGGTCGGCGACCTCGGTCTCCAGCTCACCGCCGCCGCGGCGCACGGGCTCGCCGCGCTTCCACGCGGCGTACTGCTCGCCGTACTGCCCGACGATCTCCTCGTGCGTGAGGCCCTGCCAGGCGCCCGCGTAGGTTTCGCGCAGTCCCGCGTCGTGCGCGACTTCGAGGCCGGTGATCGCGGCGAGCTCGGCGGCCGTGGCCGTCGCCCGCTGAAGATCGGAGGCGACGATCGCGTCCGGCTTCAGCGAGGCGAGCAGCCGGGCGGCCCGCTGAGCCTGTCCGACACCGGTCTCGGTGAGCGCGATGTCCGTGGAGCCCTGGAACCGGCGCTCCAGATTCCATGCCGTCTGGCCGTGCCGCCAGAGAACGATCCTGCGGCCCCTGCCGCTTCCGGTGCCGTTCAGCTCTGCTCACCTTCCGTGCTGCCGGTGAGCCTGGCGTGCTCCTCGGCCTTGCCGCGGGTCTTGACGGCGTCCTCGGGGAGCGCGATCTCGGGGCAGTCCTTCCAGAGGCGCTCCAGCGCGTAGAAGACCCGCTCCTCGCTGTGCTGGACGTGGATGACGATGTCGACGTAGTCGAGGAGGATCCAGCGCGCGTCGCGGTCGCCCTCACGGCGTACCGGCTTGGCGCCCAGCTCCTTCTGGAGCCGTTCCTCGATCTCGTCGACGATCGACTTGACCTGGCGGTCACTGGGGGCCGAGGCCAGCAGGAAGGCGTCCGTGATCGACAGCACGTCGCTGACGTCGTACGCGATGATGTCGTGCGCGAGCCGGTCGGCGGCCGCCTGGGCGGCGGCGTTGATGAGCTCGATGGAGCGGTCCGTGGCGGTCACAAGCAGGCTTTCGTCGGCGGTCAGATCAACCCCTAGGGTCTCACGGACCGCCGACAGCCCACGCAGCGAACGTTCGACGATCGAATCGACGTCATCCGGGCAGTGCGGACCCGGTCATTTGATGACGTAGTCCTGGCCGATCACGACGGAGACATCGGCGTTCGCGGCGGGCTTGCCCTGCTTCACCGCGCTCGTCGGCAGGCCCAGGGTCTTCGCGGCCTGTGTCGCCTTGTCCTTGTCCGCCGCGGTCTTGTAGACGACCTCGGACAGTGCCAGGGTCTCGGCCGTTCCGCCGCCGACGAAGGTGTAGCCGCCGTTGACCAGCTTGATCCGGGCGGACTCCATGCCGTCCTTGTCACCGGTGGCGTTCTTGACTGCGACCCGCACCGCCGCGTCGGCGTCCGGGGCCTTCACCGTGCCGCCGAGGACGTCCTTGACGACGCTCTCGGTGGCCGCGTCGGTGAGCGTGCCGTCGGCCTGCACCGGCAGGAGTGCCGTCTTGTAGTCGCCGATCTTGGCGCGCTGCGCGAGCTTCGCCAGCGAGGCACCGAGGTCCTTCTCGGGGAGGGACGGGTCGAGGATCTGCGCCAGCGTCTGCACGGTGACCGTGGCGGCCTTCGGGTCGTCCGAGATCTTCCGCAGGACGCCCCGCAGAACCTCTCCGAACCGCATGAGCTGCTTCGTCTCGGCCTCACCGGGCGGCCGGTAAGTGGCGTACGCGACGGCCATCCGACCGCTCAGCGTCTGCGCCTCGCCCTTCTTCACCAGGGGCGAGGCACCCTTCTTCGTGTCGGGCACCTCGGTGTCGGTGTCGATCTCGATGTTGCCGACCAGATCGACGAGGGTCTCCAGATAGGGGGTGTCGAGCCGCCACGTACCGCTGATCCTGGTGCCGAGCAGGGTGTCGATGGAGCCGCGGGTGCCGGTGGCGCCGTCGTCCTCGACGGACTTGCCGAGCGTGGTCGTGACGCCTTCGTCGTCGGAGACCGCGAGCGAGTTGGGGAGCAGGACGGTGGTTCCCTGTTTGGTCGTCACATTGTCGACGAGCAGCGCCGTGGAGGTGCCGCCCTTCTTGGTGTCGTGCAGATGGACCACGATGACGTCCCGCTTCTGCGGGCCCGTCGAGGCCGTGTTGTCCTTCTCCGAGCCGGAGAGGCCCGGCAGCTTTCCGGCGGACCAGAGGTAGCCGACACCGCCGACCACCACCAGGGCCACCACGACTATCAGTGCGACCATGCGGTTGCGGCCGCGACGCCGTGCCTCCTCGCGCCGCTCACTGCGGCTCTCGGTGAACTTCAGCCAGTCGATGACGTCTTCGGAGTCCTCGTCGGGCTCTTCGATGAAGGAGAACTGTTCGGTGCGGTAGTCGGCACGGCGCTGTCCTGGAACGGCCGGTTCCGGCTCGGTCTCAGCGTCGGGCTCCGGCTGGGGCTCCGGCGTGACCGGTGCCGGTGCGGGCGTGGTCTGCTGCGCGGCGGCCTGCTGCGGGACGTTCCACTGCTGGGTGGTGTCGACCGCGGCGGGCTGCCCGCCGGTGTCGTAGCCGTAGCCGTCGTAATCGCCATACGTCTGCTGGGGCTGTTGCGGTTGCTGGGGCTGCTGGGAGCCGTACGGGTCGTACTGCTGCTGCGGCTGCCCGGGGTGCGGCTGCTGAGGCTGCGCGTACGGGTCGTATCCGTACCCCTGATCGGCCTGATGTGACTGCTGCTGCGGCTGCGCAGGCGCATACGGGTCGTACGCCTGCTGTCCGGGCTGCTGGTACACCGGCTGCCCGTACTCGTCGTAGCCGATGATCTGCGGCTGCTGGTAGTACGGGTCGTACGGGTTCTGTCGGTCGTTCACCGGTGCCCCTCTGCGTGGCTCAGTCGCCGCGGTACAGCTGGCGCTTGTCGATGTAGCGGACCACGCCGTCCGGCACCAAGTACCAGACCGGATCCCCCTGCGCGACCCTCTCACGGCAGTCCGTGGACGAGATCGCGAGCGCGGGAACCTCCACGAGCGAGACCCCGCCCTCCGGCAGCCCGGGGTCCGCGAGCACATGCCCCGGTCGGGTCACACCGATGAAGTGGGCGAGCGAGAACAGTTCGTCGGCGTCCCGCCAGGTGAGGATCTGGGAGAGCGCGTCGGCGCCGGTGATGAAGAAGAGGTCCGCGTCGCCGTGGATCGCGCGCAGGTCCCGCAGCGTATCGATCGTGTACGTCGGCCCGCTGCGGTCGACGTCGCTCCGGCTGACCGAGAACTGCGGGTTGGACGCCGTCGCGATGACCGTCATCAGATAGCGGTCCTCGGCCGGGGAGACGTGCTTGTGGCTCTTCTGCCACGGCTGCCCGGTCGGAACGAAGATCACCTCGTCGAGGTGGAACTGGGCGGCCACTTCGCTGGCCGCCACCAAGTGTCCATGATGAATCGGGTCGAACGTCCCGCCCATCACGCCGATTCGGCGCTTTCCCCGGCCGGTAGGCATTTCCTGCTCTCCCATGCGTGCAGAGCCTACTGGCACAGCTGTACGCCTTTGCCTCAGCGGTCGCGGTTGAAGCGGGTGGTGATCCACAGCAGGAGCAGCAGCACGACGAACGCACCACCCCCGGTCATGTACGGGCTGAGGCTTTCGTGGTTGCCACCGTGCTCGCCCTCGGCGGCGAGAGTGACCAGCTGGTGCGCGGTGCTCGTGAGGCTCATCTTCGGCAGGACCTATCGATCGGGAGTCGGAAGGGAGATGTCGCGCACATCGTATGCGGGCGCCCCGGGCACGCTCACGCCGACTCAGTCGTTGGGGTCGTCGTTGCGGTATCCGCGGAGCAGGAACCAGGCGAGCAGGCCGGCTCCGACGAGCGAGGCGAGCAGCACGATACGGAGCGTGTTGCCGGGCCCCTGGTCCTCGGATGCGGCGGCGAGCAGAGCAACGGTGTGCGGCATGTCGGGCGTCTCCTCAGTTATCCACAGCCCCCCGCACACCGTAGCCCCAGCACCTACGCTGGGATTTGTCAGGGGGGCGAGCGACGTCTCGTACGAACAGGGGGCCCAATTCATGACCGAACGCAGCCACGAGAGCCACGAGGGCGTGCCGAGCCGCCAGCGCAGGCGATTCGCCGGAATCTCGTCCCGGGCCTACGAACACCCGGCGGACCGCTCGGCCCTGGTGGCCCTGCGCAAGCTGAGCGGTTTCGACACCGTGTTCAAGACATTGAGTGGTCTGCTGCCGGAGCGCAGCCTGCGACTGCTCTTCCTCTCCGACTCCGTCCGTGTGAGCGACGCGCAGTTCGTCCATCTCAACGACATGTTGCGAGACGCCTGTTACATCCTGGACCTGGAGAAGGTCCCGCCGATGTATGTCAACCAGGACCCGCAGCCCAATGCCATGTGCATCGGTCTCGACGAGCCGATCATCGTGGTGACGACGGGGCTGGTGGAGCTGCTCGACGAGGAGGAGATGCGGGCCGTCATCGGCCACGAGGTGGGGCACGCCCTCTCCGGCCACGCCGTGTACCGCACGATCCTGCTGTTCCTCACCAGTATCGCGCTGAAGGTCGCCTGGATCCCGCTCGGCAATGTCGCAATCATGGCGATCGTGACGGCGCTGCGCGAGTGGTTCCGCAAGTCGGAGCTGTCGGCCGACCGGGCGGGGCTGCTCGTCGGCCAGGACCTGCAGGCGTCGATGCGCGGTCTGATGAAGATCGCGGGCGGCAATCATCTGCACGAGATGAATGTGGACGCCTTCCTCGCCCAGGCCGACGAGTACGAGAAGGGCGGCGATCTGCGCGACTCCGTGCTCAAGATCCTCAATCTGCTGCCCCGCTCGCACCCCTTCACCACGGTGCGCGCCGCCGAGCTGAAGAAGTGGTCCGAGAGCCGCGATCACCAGCGGATCATGGACGGTCACTACCCGCGGCGCGACGAGGACAAGGACACCTCGGTGACGGACTCCTTCCGCCAGTCCGCGGCCCACTACGCGGACTCTGTGCGGACCAGCAAGGATCCGCTGATGAAGCTGGTCGGCGACATAGCGGGCGGCGCCGGGGACCTCGGCGGCAAGCTCCGCGACAGATTCACCGGTCAGGGCGGCGGTGCCACCGGCAAGGGCGGCGCTACGGGCGGCTCGGCGCGGCCGGAGGAGCCCCGGAACCCTGATCGGCCCGAGCCGGGGTCTGCGGAGAGCTGACCGCCAGCGTCCCGCAGACCGCTGCCGTGGGCCGGCCCGTCGCATACGGGTCGGTGCCCGCGGGGCCGTGGGCAAGGGGCCGCTGCCCGGCGAGCAGTGGCCGCAGCGCACCGGTGGTGTCCGTCGGGCACGCCTGCGGTCCGGCCTGTACGTAGCTGGTGCGCAGCTCCAGCCGGTGCAGCCGCAGGTCCTCCCGGTCGAAGCGGAAGTGCAGCTCGCGCCGTACGGTGAAGAGCGAGGCACCGCCCGCGCGTTGGGGCCCCGAGGTGGCCGGGCGGAGCGTGTAGGTGAAGGTGTGATCGGACACCACCTCCAGGGTGTCCGACCCCGTCTCGGTGTAGCTCAGGGTGCCCCGGACCCGTATGTCCGGACCGGCCAGCGCCACTTTCGCCGGGTCGAACCGGACCAGCCAGCCGGTCGCGGCGTGCTGTCCGTCGTCGTCGGGTCGGCTCATGCTGCGGTTGAACTGGGCCGTCTGGTCCGGGTCGAGCAGCAGCTCCACCGGTCGCACGGCGTGTCCCGTGAGGACGTCGGGGTCGAGCGAGGACGCCACCAGGTAGTCCTTGACCGTGGTCAGGGCCGCCGCCACCTCACTGTCCGAGAAGTGGTCCGTCCCCCGGATCGCCGGCAGATTGATGCCTGCGGCACCCATTGCGAACTGTGCGGCGGGGCTCCGCGCGAGGAGGCCGGCGGCGGTTCCACCGGGTACGGCGTCCCGGGGGGCCAAGGGCACGACGGTCGACCTCAGAGGCTCGGCCCTTCGGCCGACGGGTGCGGTGTAGGGGTTTCGGAAGCCCATGTACACGGCCGTTCCGAAGGCCAGAGCGATGAGGAGCACCAGGGCGATGACGGCCCTGGAGCCCGCTCGCAGGCTCCGGGGCGGAAGACTGCGCACGGCGGGGGCATGGTCCTCCATGCGCTCCTCGGCGGAGAGCTCCTTCAGGCGGGCAGCACGCACGAACGACTCGTCGAAGACGAGCGACCTGTACTCGTCCTCACCGCCGCCCGGCGCGTTCTCGGGCGGACCTTCTGGTGGTTCTCC
The DNA here is from genome assembly GCF_044754145.1 of Streptomyces sp. NPDC093149. Lineage (NCBI taxonomy): Bacteria > Bacillati > Actinomycetota > Actinomycetes > Kitasatosporales > Streptomycetaceae > Streptomyces > Streptomyces sp. NPDC093149. The sequence goes on along the minus strand of NZ_JBIVON010000002.1, from coordinate 586,769 downwards.
GCGGTCTGCCATGACTTCTCCCGACTCCACGTCACCGGCCGGGGCCGAAACGCTTCGCTCTGCTTCGGCCGAACGGCTTCGGACAGGGCCCGCCCGCCATGAACTCGCATGACGTCGTACGACTACGCATACGGACGAGTGAGAAGCCCCCTCGGAGAGAGGGGTCACACCTTCAGGGTAGGTCGATTGGGACCTGGGTAAACGCCGGGCGGCAAGAGAACCGTCCGAGAGTTGCCCCGGAGCCCGGGGAACCGCCCCGCGGACGGTCTCCGGGCAGTCCCCGAACGGTCGTGGGCCCCGGGGGCCGTCGCGGGATGCCGGGAGCGCGTGCGCGACGGGCGCACGGGAGACGCGGCGTGCGCCGGATCGCCGCCGCGGGGGACGCGGCCTCGGACAGAACCTCCGCCGACGGGACCCGCGGCCTCAGCCCGTGCGGGGGACCGCCGAGACCGTGGGTCGGAGATGTCCGACCGAGGTCGACGGGATGGCGCTGGGGACGGGCCCCGGGGCGCTGTCCACACCCGTGGTGGCGGGCGGCGGGGCAGGGTCCTGACGGCTGCTGCCCGAGGTGTTGCGGTAGACGGCGCTGAAGGCCAGCGCGACCATTCCGATGCCCATCAGCACGGCGAGCAGCCAGGCCACCGGCCGGTGCCAGCGCGCCGCGCCCCGGTAGGGGCGCAGAGCACCGCCGTGGCGCCCGTAGGGGCCGCTGCCGTACGCGTCGTCGTCAGGGTCCAGCGGGTCGTCGTAGGCGCTCCCGCGGCCGTACAGGCCGCCCGGCCCGTCGTGGAGTTCGTCGTCCAGCGGGCCGCCGCCCGCCCGCGCACGGGACGCCTCTGCCTCGGCACGCGCCTGCGCCGCCGCCAGCAGCCGCTCCACCGCGGTGGGTTCATGGAACTCGGCGGCCCGTACGAAGTCCTCGTCGAACACCACGGAGGCGAAGTCCTCGTCCGCGCCCCCGCGGTCGTCGTCGGGCTCCCAGCCGTCCGGGAACGGCCTGCCCCCCACGTCGTCCGGCACGGCTCCAGACTAGCCCCGCCCGGTCGTTCTGGGCAGGGAGCTCGCAACATTCACCGCACCCGGACCGTCACCGCACGTGGCCGTCGCCCGTGACGATGTACTTCGTCGAGGTCAGCTCCGGCAGCCCCATCGGGCCCCTGGCGTGCAGCTTCTGCGTGGAGATACCGATCTCGGCGCCGAAGCCGAACTGACCGCCGTCGGTGAAGCGGGTGGAAGCGTTCACGGCCACCGTGGTGGAGTCCACCAACTGGGTGAAGCGGCGGGCCGCGGCCTGGGAGGTGGTCACGATCGCCTCGGTGTGCCCGGAGGACCAGAGCCGGATGTGCGCGACAGCCGCGTCCAGCGACTCGACGACGGCCGCGGCGATGTCGTACGAGAGGTACTCGGTCTCCCAGTCCTCCGGCGTGGCCGCCACCACGGTGGCCTTGGACCCCTCGGCGTGTTCGAGCACCCGCTCGTCGCCGTGCACGGTCACCCCGGCCTCGGCCAGCGCGTCCAGGGCGCGGGGCAGGAACTGCGCGGCGACGTCCTTGTGGACCAGGAGCGTCTCGGCCGCGTTGCAGACGCTCGGGCGCTGCGCCTTGGAATTGATCAGAATGTCGACGGCCATGTCGAGATCGGTCTGCGCGTCCACGTACACATGACAGTTGCCGGTGCCCGTCTCGATGACCGGAACGGTTGATTCCTCGACCACCGTGCGGATCAGCGAGGCGCCGCCGCGCGGGATGAGGACGTCGACGAGGCCACGGGCCCGCATCAGTTCCCGCACCGAATCGCGGCTCTCGCCCGGCACCAGCTGCACCGCGTCGGCGGGGAGACCGGATCCCCCGACCGCGTCGCGCAACACCCGGACCAGTGCGACGTTGGAGGCGTAGGCCGAGGACGAGCCGCGCAGCAGGACGGCGTTGCCCGACTTCAGGCAGAGGGCCGCGGCGTCGACCGTCACGTTGGGCCGGGCCTCGTAGATGATCCCGACGACGCCGAGCGGCACCCGGACCTGCCGCAGGTCGATGCCGTTGGGCAGGGTCGAGCCGCGGACGATCTCGCCGACCGGGTCGGGCAGCGCCGCCACGTCCCGGACGTCGGCGGCGATGGCCCGGATCCGCTCCGGGGTGAGGGTGAGCCGGTCGACGATCGACTCGCTGGTCCCGGCCTCGCGGGCGCGGGCGACGTCCTCGGCGTTGGCCGCGACGATCTCGTCCGTCCGCACCTCCAGCGCGTCCGCGATCGCCAGCAGCGCGTCGTCCTTCGCCGCGCGCGGCAGCGGCGCGATGTCGGCGGCGGCGGAGCGTGCCCGGTAGGCGGCCTGGGCGACCGGGGACATGTTGTCGTACGGCGAGAGCGTGGTCATGCCCGCAGAGTAGTGCGCACACTGCGGGCATCCGTCACGTATCCCGTGATGCGAGACAACTGTCCGGGCCTGTCCCCCCAGGACCGTCTCCGTGCTCAGTACGGGTGGACGCCGACCGGGGTCGCCGGGGGCGGCCCGTATCCCTCGGCGACGCGTTGGTGGTACGTCTCGCGGTCGATGACCTCCAGGCCGACGATCTCCCAGGGCGGAAGCCCGGCGGTGGAGCGGTGCTCCCCCCACAGCCGCAGCGCGACGGCCGCCGCGTCGTGCAGATCGCGCGCCTCCTCCCAGTAGCGGATCTCCGCGCGGTCGTCGGCGTACCGGCTGGTCAGCAGGAAGGGGTGGTCATGCGCGAGTTGTTCGAGACCGCGTCTGACCTCCTTCAGCGGGATCGCGGCGCCCGAGACACTGAGCGTGACGTGCCAGAGTCTCGACGGGGTACGTCGCTCCCCCGCCGTCGTCGGCTCCGGTCCGGTGGTCCGGTCGTCCCTGCGGTCCATGGACCGGCTCCCGTCGAAGCCGGCACCTGCTCCGACGCTGGTCAGGGCCCGGCCACCCGTTCCTCGGGGTGGCGCCCCCGGGCGCGCTCGTCTCACCGGCGGCCTCCTGTGAATGCGTTCACTGTGCTGTACCCCGCTGTGTCCCCGTTACAAAGTTGACCAGTCCTCGGCCGAGAATGGGGCGGTTTTGGTGAAGGTCTCCGTCCTGAGGCTGGACTTTCAGCCGTTTCAGGGGGTCTGTCAGGGGTGCAGGAGGACGAGATCGTCCCTGTGTACGACCTCGCGCTCATATGCCGGACCGAGTTCCCGCGCCAGATCACGGGTGGAGCGGCCGAGCAGCTGCGGGATCTCCTTGGCGTCGAAGTTGACCAGTCCGCGGGCCACGGGGCGGCCTTCGAGATCGCGCAGTTCCACCGGGTCGCCCGCGGTGAACTCGCCCTCGACCGCCGCGATTCCGGCGGGCAGCAGCGAGCTGTGCCGCTCGACGACCGCTTGGACGGCCCCGTCGTCCAGGGTCAGCGAGCCCTGCGGGGTGGAGGCGTGGGCGAGCCAGAGCAGCCGGTCCGCCGAGCGGCGTCCGGTGCGGTGGAAGTACGTACCGGTGTCGCGGCCGGCCAGGGCGTCGGCGGCCCGGCTCGCCGAGGTGAGGACGACCGGGACTCCGGCGGCCGTGGCGATCCGGGCGGCCTCGACCTTGGTCACCATGCCGCCGGTGCCGACGCCCGCCTTCCCGGCGCTGCCGATGGTGACGCCCGCGAGGTCCTCGGGACCGGCCACCTCGGCGACCCGCGACGTGCCCGGCCTGCTGGGGTCGCCGTCGTACAGGCCGTCCACGTCCGAGAGGAGGACCAGCAGATCGGCGCGGACCAGATGGGCGACCAACGCGGCGAGCCGGTCGTTGTCGCCGAACCGGATCTCGTCCGTGGCAACGGTGTCGTTCTCGTTGACGATCGGCAGCGCACCCATGTCCAGCAGCTGGTCGAGCGTGCGGCAGGCGTTGCGGTAGTGGGCGCGGCGGCTGGTGTCGTTGCTGGTGAGCAGCACCTGGCCGACGCGTACGCCGTAACGTGCGAAGGAGGCGGTGTAACGGGCGACGAGCAGTCCCTGGCCGACGCTGGCCGCGGCCTGCTGTCTGGCCAGGTCCTTGGGCCGGCGGTGCAGGCCGAGCGGGGCGAGTCCGGCCGCGATGGCGCCGCTGGAGACGAGCACGATCTCGCGCTCCCCACCGCTGCGCACCTTGGCCAGTACGTCCACGAGCGCGTCGACGCGGTCCGCGTCGAGGCCGCCCGACGCGGTCGTGAGGGATGAGGATCCGACCTTGACCACGACCCTGCGGGCCTCTGTGACGCCCTGCCTTGCCCCTGACACGTACATCCCCAATGATTCGGCCTCGCCCAGCCCTCGCAATCTACGCGAGCGGAGGAAGGTGCGCCCGTGCGTTTCGCCCTCTGGACCGAGGCCTCCCGACCCGAGCCCCGGAGCCCGCGCCACCCGGCCGAAGCCCGGGAACCCGCACCTCCGGACCCGAGCCCCCGCGGCCGGACCTCCGGGCCGGAGCCCTGGGATCCGGGCCTCCCCGGCCACCGGATCCCGGCAGCACGGCCAAGCCACCGGAATCACATATTCCGAAAGTAGCGCTTCCGGATCCGGGTGCCCGCCCCCTCCATTCAGCGATCGAACGTAAATATCGAATAAATCTTCAGAGCCTTGGACGGCATCCGCGCACTGTCGGGAGAATCACTGTGCGCGCGGCCGTGCAACCATCCGGGCGTCCCGGTCATCTAATAGCCGATAGGGTGCACGGCGGGCGACTTCCTCTGCCCATTCTCAGCAGCGCAGGCCCTCGCACCCGCCGCCAGTCAGAGGGACCTCTACCAGACATGGGACAGCAGCGATGCCAGTCAAAGTAAGTGTCGTCATTCCTGTATACAACCCGGGCAAGTACATCGACCCCTGCATCGACTCACTTCTGAAGCAGACCCTCCCTGCAGGGGATTTCGAAGTTCTCTTCGTCAACGATGGCTCGACGGACGACACTCGTGAACGGCTTGAGAAGCTGGCCGTGGAGCACCCGCATTTCCGTGTCATCACCATCCCGAATTCCGGCTGGCCCGGAAAGCCCCGCAACATCGGTGTGGCCGAGGCGAAGGGTGAGTACGTCCAGTTCGTCGACCAGGACGACTACCTCGCCTCCGGCGCCCTGCAGCGTCTGTACGACATGGGCCACCGCAACGGGTCGGACATCGTCATCGGCAAGGTGGCCAGCAACTTCCGCGGGGTGCCGCACGGCGTCTTCAAGACGGACCGCGAGAAGTGCACCCTGCACGACGCGCCCCTGTACGACAGCCTCACCCCGCACAAGATGTTCCGTACGGAGTTCCTCCGCGAGAACGGCATCGCCTACCCCGAGGGCAAGCGCCGGCTCGAGGACCAGCTCTACATGATGCAGGCGTACTTCCCCGCCAAGGTCGTCTCGATCCTCGGCAGCTACACCTGCTACTACTACTCCCGGCGGGACGACGGCCAGAACGCCGGCTCCGCGAAGATCGTCCCGTCCGGCTACTACGGCAACCTCCGTGAGGTCCTCGACGTCGTCGTGGACAACACCGAGCCCGGCGAGTTCCGGGACAGGCTGCTGCGCCGCTTCTACCGCGTCGAGATGCTCGGCCGCCTCAGCGAGCCCGCGGTCCTCAAGTACGAGCCGGACTACCTCGACGAGATGTGCGACGCCGTCCAGGGCCTGGCCGCGGACTTCATGGACGACGGTGTGCACAACGGACTCGGCCCGGTGCTCCGGCTGCGCTCCACGCTGCTGCGCGACAACGACCGCCAGGGCCTCGTCCGGATCTCCCAGTTCGCCGCGTCCGTCAAGGCCGCGGCCCGCCTGGAGGACTTCGCCTGGCAGCCGAACGGCAGGATCACCCTCACCATCAGCGGCCGACTGGTCCACGGCGACGACCAGGCCCCGCTGACCCTGCTGCGCCGCGACGGGCGCTACTTCCTGCACCCCGACATCACCGAGGGCCTGCTGCCCGACGATGAGCTCCTGGACGTCACCGACGACATGGACGGGTTCTCCGCCGAACTGGCGATGCGCAACCGCGAGACGGCCGTGGAGTGGTCCTGCCCCGCGACCTTCACGGCCCGGGTCGAGGAGCTCGGCGACGACGTCTGCGAGGTCGTCCTGCACGGCAGCGGCCAGATCTCCTCGGAGGCGGTCAAGGGGCGCGGCCGCGTATCGCGCGGCTTCTGGGACGTGTGGGTGCCGCTGCGCGGCCTCGGCCTGGTCCGCAAGGCCCGGCTCGGTGCCGACCGGGCGCCGGAGGTGGACGCGGCCTGCGTGCCGGCCTCGCTGGGCTCCCCGGCCCGCGCGGTGATCCCGTACTTCACCGACCCGCACGGCAACCTCACCCTCGATGTCGCCCGGCGCAGCAAGAAGCTGGCCGACCATCTCGAAGGCCGTCCGGTCCGGCGGACCCCCGGTGGCCGCACCGAACTCCGGCTGGACCTCTTCACGACCCCCGCCACCGAGCCCTTCACGACCACGCTCGTGCTGAGCCCGGCGGACGGGGCGGACGGGGCCTCGCACCAGCTGCGCACCGTGCTGCGCCCCACCGAGGGCCGGGCCCATCTCACCGTGCCCGACCGAGCGCCCGGCGTCCGGCCCGGCACCTGGAAGCTCTCGGTGCGGCTGGACGGCGACAAGAACCCCCCGTTTCACCTCTGTGACGTCACCGTCGGCAAGAACGGCCGGATCGGCATCGCCTCCGAGCTGCCCGCGGTCGAACCCGCGATCATGCTCGGGATCACCACCAAGCGCAGGAAGGCCAGGCTCCGCCGGGCACTGCGTGCCGTCGGCGGTCCGATCGTGCGCAGGCTGCCGGCCAAGGGCCGCAAGCGGGCGCGTCGCCTCGCCGCCCGGTTCACCGGCTGAACCGTCCGTGTACCGCCGTACGCTTCCCATCGGCGGACACCGGCACGCGCCGGCACCCATCAGCAGACATCGGCCGAGAACCTCGGCCACGAGCAACAGAACAAGGACGTGATCGCATGCGGCAGCTCTCCATCGCAGGGGCCTGGGTGCACGAGCCCAAGGTCTTCCCGGACAGCCGCGGCAGCTTCCACGAGTGGTTCAAGGCGTCGGAGCTCGACGAGGCGGCCGGACACACGCTGCGGCTCGCGCAGGCCAACTGCTCCGTCTCCAGCCGGGGAACACTGCGCGGTGTCCACTTCGCCGATGTGCCGCCGAGCCAGGCGAAGTACGTCAAGTGCGTACGCGGCGCGGTGCTCGACGTCATCGTGGACATCCGGGTCGGCTCCCCCACGTACAAGCAGTGGGAGGCGGTCCGCCTCGACGACGTGGACCATCACGCCGTCTATCTCTCCGAAGGGCTCGGCCACGCCTTCATGGCCCTGACGGACGACGCGACGGTCGTCTATCTCTGCTCCGAGGGCTACGCCCCCGGTCGCGAGCACGGCATCGATCCGCTCGACCCCGAGCTCGGCATCGAGTGGCCGCAGGGGATCACTCCGCTCCTGTCCGAGAAGGACGCCGCGGCCCCCTCGCTGGCCGAGGCCGAGGCGCAGGGCCTGCTGCCGTCCTACGAGGACTGCCAGGCCTACTACGCCGAGCTGCGCGCCCGCGGCTGAGCCCGGACAGCCCGAAGCCCCCGTGGTTCCGTACGGATCACGGGGGCTTCGGGCTGTCCGGGCGGGTCAGCCCGTCACGGCCTCGATGCGTCCGCGCAGCGGTGCGAACGCCGAACGGGGACGGCGCAGATTGCGTGCGCGTGCCAGGGCCGGCCAGAAGTCGGCGCCGAGCAGCGCCTCGGGCCGGACGGCGTTCTTGCGCACCAGCACCTCGTCGGGAACGTCCTGCGGATCCGGAACGACATATTCCTCGATGATCTTGTCGTACGCGTTCTTCAGGACGTCGCTCTCCGGGTCGGCGCCGAACACGACGACGACTCCGGTCGGTGCCGTGTCCACCTCGACGACGACCAGATCGGGGCGGAAGCGGCGCAGCACCTGCACCACCTTGTACACGTCACCGGTCCAGTACTTGGTGTGCCGGTCGCGGGCCGCCTCGTCGACATCGCGCGGCAGCATGTCGTCCAGCACGATCACGCTCGACCAGCGGGAGTGCTTCTCGACATTCATGAAGTCGCGCAGGGCGTACTCGAAGAGGTGCATGCCGTCGATGAAGGCGAGTTCCAGCTTCGGGTCGCCGCCGAGCACATTGAGCGGATCGCGACGGGCCAGGGCGCGGAACGGGTTGCGGCCGTTGCGCAGGTGCAGCAGCGGGTCCTTGCGGGCGAAGAAGTCGTCGCTCGTCGCCTTGACCAGGTGAACGTCGCAACTGATGTCCGTCACCACTTTGAAGGCGGGGTCGACGGCGACGGAGGGCACTCGCGAGAGGGCCAGGCTCCTGCCGTCGTTGACCCCGATCTCCAAATAGTTGCGAGGACGGTAGACACGGTGCAAATGACGCAGAAAGTCATGGCGGTTCACGTGGAGCAGCCCTTCGGAGAAAACCAACTGGTCTGGTCCCCGGCGAAGTTACCGCATGACCGCACTGTGATGTAAGCGTTTCCCCGTATGTAAACCTCCGCTGTTCACTTCTTTGGAATTCGATTGGATTCGACCCTCAATACGATCATTCGACCATCATGATCGCTGTGCGGCCCTGAGGGCCGGAAATGCCTCCTCCAGCGCCGCCCGCCAGTCCCGGATCGGTTCGATCCCGGCCGTCGCCCAGCGGTCGTGTCCCAGCACGCTGAACGCGGGCCGGGGGGCCGGCCGCACGAAGGCCTCGCTGTTCGTGGGGCGGACGCGCTCCGGGTCGGCGCCGAGCAGCCGGAAGATCTCCCGGGTGAAACCGAACCAGGTCGTCTCGCCGCCGCTGGTGCCGTGGTAGACGCCCGCGGGGGCACTGCCCGCGAGGGCGGCCCGGCCGAGCCGGACCAGCCGGTCGGCCAGATCGACGGTCCAGGTGGGCTGTCCGCGCTGGTCGTCCACCACGTCGAGGGTGTCCTTGACACCCTCCAGCTTGATCATCGTACGGACGAAGTTGCCTCCGCCCGCGCCGTACAGCCAGGCGGTACGGACCACGTAACCGGTGTCCGGAAGGGTGTCCAGCACGGCCCGTTCCCCGGCCAGTTTGGTGCGGCCGTAGGCGCTGCGCGGTCCGGTGGGGTCGTCCTCGGCGTACGGCTTCTCGCCGTCCCCGGCGAAGACGTAGTCGGTGGAGACCTGGAGGAGGACGGCCCCGTGTTCGCGGCAGGCCGCGGCGAGGACCTCGGGCCCCGTGCCGTTGACCCGCAGCGCGGCGTCCTCCTGGGACTCCGCGTCGTCGACGGCGGTCCAGGCGGCGCAGTTCACCACGACGGCGGGACGGTGCTTCTCGAAACCGGCGCGCACCGACCCGGGGTCCGCGATGTCCATGGCCGCCCGGTCCGCGGCGATCGCGGTGACGTCCTCACCGGCGAGCCGCGCCAGGACGTCCCGGCCCAGCATCCCGGCGGCTCCGGTGACGAGCCAGACGGCGCTCACAGCGCGGCCCGGTCCTTCAGCGGCTCCCACCAGGAGCGGTTGTCGCGGTACCACTGCACGGTCTCGGCGAGGCCGGTGCGGAAGTCCTTGCGGGGCTCGTAGCCGAGCTCCTCGCGGATCTTGGTGCAGTCGACCGAGTAGCGGCGGTCGTGACCCTTGCGGTCCTCGACGTAGGTGACGCTGGTGTCCCAGTCGGCGCCGCAGGCGTCCAGCAGCAGGCGGGTGAGCTCCTTGTTGGACAGCTCGGTGCCGCCGCCGATGTTGTACACCTCGCCCGCCCGGCCCTTCGTGCGGACCAGCTCGATGCCCTGGACGTGGTCGTCGATGTGGAGCCAGTCACGGACGTTGGCGCCGTCGCCGTACAGCGGGACCGTCTTGCCGTCCAGCAGGTTGGTGACGAAGAGCGGGATGACCTTCTCGGGGAAGTGGTGGTGCCCGTAGTTGTTGGAGCAGCGGGTCACCCGCACGTCGAGGCCGTGGGTGCGGTGGTACGACAGCGCGATCAGGTCGCTGGACGCCTTGGCCGCGGAGTACGGCGAGTTGGGCGCGAGCGGATCGGTCTCGGGCCAGGAGCCCTCGTCGATGGAGCCGTAGACCTCGTCGGTGGAGATGTGCACGAAGGTCCTGATGCCGGCCAGGTGCGCGGCGTGGATCAGGGTGTGGGTGCCCACGACGTTCGTACGGACGAACTCGGCGCCGCCGTCGATGGAGCGGTCCACATGGGACTCGGCGGCGAAGTGCACCACCTGGTCGTGTTCGGCCATCAGCTTGGAGACCAGCTCGGGGTCGCAGATGTCGCCCTGCACGAACCTGAAGCCGGGGTGGTCGCGCACCTCGTCGAGGTTGGCCGGGTTGCCCGCGTAGGTGAGCTTGTCGAGAACGGTGACGGCGATGTCGCCGGGGCCCTCGGGGCCGAGCACCGTACGGACGTAGTGCGAGCCGATGAAGCCGGCGCCGCCGGTCACCAGGATGTTGGTGGTCATGAAGAGATCTGCACCTTGCTGTGGTCGCCGAGCACGAGTCGGTGGGCGGACGGGGAACGGGGCGCGGGGGTCACTTCGACGTCACGGCCGATGAGCGAGGCCTCCACGCGGCGGACGCCGGCGATGGAGGCGCCCCGCAGGACGATGGAGTACTCGATCTCGCTGTCCTCGATCCGGCAGTCCTCGGAGACCGAGGTGAACGGACCGACGTACGCGCCGCTGATCACCGACCGGGCGCCGATGATCGCCGGCCCGACGATGCGGCTGCCGCTGACCTTGGCCCCCGCCTCGATGCGGACCCGGCCGATGATCTCGCTCTCCTCGTCGACCTCGGCCTCCTCGTGGGACGGCTCGATGGTCTCCAGGACGGTCCGGTTGACCTCCAGCATGTCGGTGACGTTGCCGGTGTCCTTCCAGTAACCGCGGATCGTGGTGGAACGGACGTCGCGCTTCTGGTCGATCAGCCACTGGATGGCGTGCGTGATCTCCAGCTCGCCGCGCCAGGAGGGCTCGATCGAGCGGACGGCCTCGTGGACAGCGGGAGTGAAGAGGTAGACGCCGACGAGCGCCAGATCGCTCTTGGGCTCCTTCGGCTTCTCCTCCAGGGCCGCGACCCGGCCGTCGGCGTCGAGTTCCGCGACCCCGAAGGAGGTCGGGTTCGGCACCTGGGTCAGCAGGATCTGCGCATCGGGCCTGTCCGTGCGGAACTCCTCCACCAGCCCGGTGATCCCGCCGACGATGAAGTTGTCACCGAGGTACATGACGAAGTCGTCGTCCCCCAGGAAGTCACGGGCGATCAGCACCGCGTGGGCAAGGCCGAGCGGCTCGTCCTGCGGGATGTACGTGACCTCGATACCGAGCCGGGATCCGTCGCCGACCGCCTCGCGGATCTCCTGGGCGGTGTCGCCCACGATGATGCCGACCTCCGTGATGCCCGCTTCGGCGATGGCTTCCAGGCCGTAGAACAGCACGGGCTTGTTCGCCACGGGCACCAGTTGCTTGGCCGAGGTGTGGGTGATGGGACGCAGGCGGGTGCCGGCCCCTCCGGACAGTACGAGAGCCTTCACGTGACCAGTCCTCATGGTGAGATGTCGGTCCTGTCGCGGGAGCGCGACGTCCGGACGAATTTTACTGAGTTTCTCGGTTTGCTCTTCGGTGAATCACTCGTGCGGGCCCGGCGTGGGTACCCGCACGGTGCGGGAGTGTCGGCTATCCCATGCTCAGCCGCGCCTTCCAGCGGCGTACGTCCCGGCGCATCCTGCGCGCCACACGCCTGGACAGGGAGGCCCTGCGGGCCGCGACCTGCGGCCGCTCGATGCGCTTGCCGTCGTGCCAGTCGGGCACGGTGACCTCGTAGGTGGAGTCGGCCAGACCGGCCGACCTCTCACGGAAGTGCGGGTACGCGAGGTAGAGCTTGTCGCCGGAGCGCGAGGCGACCACATCCGGGACCTTCTTCGCCCGGAGGTACCGCAGTACGTCGACCAGCAGGTCCATGCGGCCCCGTGCCACGCAGGCGAGCCGCAGCCGCTCGCCCACCTTGATCAACCGGGCCACTCCGTCGTCCCAATAGGCGTCCATCAGCGGAGCCGCGAGTTCCATCTTGTGCCGCCGGACTTCCTCGGAATTCTTCAGCACGCCCGGTCCGAACTGTTGCAGCATACCGACCGTGAAAGGCCGGACCATGAGGAAGTCGCGCTTCGGCCCCGCCGGCTCGAGCCGGTGAATGAGCGCCATCATGGCGCGCATCGACTCGAAACGCCATTCATAGGTGCCGCTCTTCGTGACGTGCTTCCCGTCGTCGCGGCCCACCAGGTAATAGCAGACGTAGTTGGATATCACGGAGACTCCCGCACCGCGCAGATACGCCTCCATGGTGAAGAGGGCGTCCTCGCCGGTCCTGAGATTCTCGTCGAACCTCAAGGAGAGACGCTCCAGTAAATCCCGCCGAAAGAGCTTCTGTGCACTCAGCGTGTATATGACCTTGGAGTTGTAGACGTCGACGCGCGTCCTGGTGGCCCCCCACATCGACTGCGGCGCGCCCCTGTTCACGCCGACCACCTTGCCCAGCACCACATCGGTGCCCGCGCGGTCGGCCATGGCCACCATCCGCTCCAGTGCCTCTTCGCCGAAGTAGTCGTCCGCGTCGAGGAAGAACACATAACGTCCGCGCGCCAGGCCGAGGCCCACATTGCGCGGTCCGCTGGGGCCGCCGGAGTTCTTCTGTCTGATCACTCGGGTCGGGACCCTGGACCGGGCTGCGAACTCCTCCAGATACTCGCCTGTGCCGTCGGTGGAACCGTCGTCGACTGCGACAATTTCGATCCGCTCGGCGCCTATGGTCTGCGCCTCCACGGATTCGAGACAGCGAATGAGGTAGGGCATCGCCTCATACGCACCGACAACCACAGTCACATCAGGAATTTGCGTCTCGTTCACACAAACACAAGACAGGTTGACCGCCGCATTGGTTGTCTACTGCCCTGCATTCAAATGGTGACGCTCATCACAAAGGCCCGGCACAACCTTTTGCGAGGTGTGCCGGGCCTTATTCGATCATGTAATGCGGATGGCGGACGCTCAGCCGCCGACGGGCTCGCCCAGGCTCTTCGCCACCCCGGCGTTCCGCGCCTCCGACTTGGCCGCGAGCGCCTTCACAGCGGCGTCGAACTGCATGAGCGACGTGGGCTCGTCCGGGCCGAGGAGGTACCGCTTGAGCTCGCGCCGGTCCTCGGCGAGGGTGTCCGCACCGGGGTCCTTCACCGCGGCGAGCAGGGTGTCCAGCTCGACCGCCGAGTTGGAGAGGATCACTGCGGCGCGCACCGCGGTGTTCTGCCGTCGGAACTCCTCCACGCCCAGCTCCGCCGAGTCCGTGACCGCGTACGGCTTGCCGCTCGCGATGAAGTCCGACACCACGCTGGAGATGTCCGAGACCATGGCGTCCGACTCGTTGAAGCAGTCGTACAGCCGCATCTGGGCACCAGTGATGACCCGGTGCTCCCACCAGCCCTGAGCACGCCAGGACGCGGCGTTCCACTCGTCCTTGAGCCGTGCGGTCTCGGCCTCGCGCGCCGGGTCGGCCAGCGAGTCCCGGGACAGCTCCGCCTCGTCCCGGGCGATGCGACCGCCGCTGGAGAGCTCGGCCAGCCGCGCCTCGATACGGGCCATCTCGGCCCGTGCCTCGGCCTGCTCGCCCCGCAGAGCGGACGATTCCGCCGCCCAGCGGGGGTCGGTGGCGCGCTCGGCGGCGGCCCGCTCGATCATCTCGGTGATGCGCAGGTGCACGGCCTTGGCCTTGGCGCTGCGGGTGCCGGTGAAGGGGTGCGGCTTGTAGAGCAGGCGGATCGGCTGTGCGGAGTCCAGCAGCCGCTTGACGATGTTCTCGCCGGCCAGCAGCAGCGAGGTGTTGCCCGGGTTGTCGTCCCAGCCCTCCCAGGTGGGGGCATACAGCACGGTCGGAATCGGGTTCCCCGGCGCACCGGACCACGGCTGGATGGCGGCCAGCTGCGGGCGGCCCACCTCGACGATGTCCTCGTCGCGCACGCCGACGTCGGCCAGGGCGTAACGGTCGCGGCCGGCCCGGCCCGCGGTCCAGACCTCGTCGTAGGCCTTGCTGTACGGGTTGACGCTGGCGAGCTTGTCGCTGTCGCCGTGGCCGATGAAGACGTGCTTCATCGTCGGCACCCGGAGCAGATGGATGTTCTTGCCGACGTTGGCCGCGTAGAGCGCGACGCGTACCGACGAGAGGTCCAGGTTCATGAGGTGCACACCACCGGGCACGCAGAGCACGGGCACCGATGTGCCGGCAAGCTGCGGGACGATGTTGCGCTCACGCAGACAGATCAGCGGCCGTCCGCCGAGCCGGGCCATCGTCTCCAGCCACATGTTGACCTGGTAGGCCGAGTCCTTGGAGCCGGAGAAGTACAGCATCACGGTCGGCCGGTACTCGGCGAGCCAGTCGCCCACCGCGTTGAGGACCTTGGTCTCCGGCGGTACGAGTCGGCTCGGCCGGACGTACGGCAGGAGCGCCGCCAGATAGCCGACCGCGAGGACGAGCGTGAGACCCAGGCCTGCATAGGCGATGACGTACTTGCCGGTCTCGACCGCGAGCAGCACCCCCACCATCGAGAAGATGTCCAGGTGCAGCATCTTCTCCGCGGGCCTGCTCATCAGGATCTGCGGCGGCGCGTCCCCTATCCGCACCGACCTGAGGTCGATGTTGCGGGTGACGACCGGAAGCTTGCGACGCAGCCGGATGAGGGTGACCATCGCGCTCTGCGGCGCCTGGAGTCCGTAGAAGGCCAGCAGGCAGGCGACCGTCACGTAGAAGAGCGTCTGCTCGCCGTATCCCATGCGGGAGAGCAGCAGGATGAGCAGCAGCTGACGGACGAGGAAGCGGATCGACAGTCCGGCGCGGACTGCGGCGAGCCGGTTGATCAGATAGCTGCCGCAGTGGTGCAGATATCGGTCCGCCAGATAGGTGACCGCGGTCGCCGCGGCGAAGAACCAGAGATTGGGGATTATCGCCGCGAGCATGACGCACGGGAACCCCACAGCCACCAGGAGAGCGGCGGCCAGTTCCGAACCACTGCCCACCCGAGCCAAGCGCATGGCTTTCGAAATCACGAAGTACCGCTTCCGAGGGTGCCGACTGATTACCTTGCGAGGGAAATGTGAAGCCAGAGCTTCACGAATTCGGACCCCTGCAGTTCGCACATGGCGAACTGCAGGGGTCCGAATAGTCGATTACCAAGAAGTATTACACATCGGCCTGTCGGTCCAGGACAGCGGCCAGCGCCTGCTCGAAGCCCGACGCCTCGGAGGCGCCGCGGGTCGGGTCCTGCTGCCGTACGTCGATGACATGGCCGGTCATCTCGGAGAGCAGGACGTCGAGGGAGGTCCTGGCGACCGCCTCGGAGGAGAGCAGCGTGCCCGCGGGCTCGTCGCCGAACGCCTTGGTGCGCATCGGGGTGGCGGTGCGCTCCGGGTTCACGCAGTTCACCCGCACTCCGTCGCCCGCCCACTCGTCCGAGAGCGCCTGGGTGAGGTTCACCATGGCGGCCTTGGTGGACGAGTAGAGGCTGTACTCCGCGCGGCCCCGGGTGTAGCTGCTGGAGGTGTAGAGGAGCAGCTGGCCCTTGGTCTCGGCGAGGTACTTGTAGGAAGCACGGGCGATCTGCACGGGTGCCAGGTAGTTGACGTTCAGCGCTTCCTGGATGGTCGTGTTGTCCGTCTCGGCCAGCTTGCCGATGCGGAGCACGCCCGCGGTGTTGATCACGTAGTCGATGCGGCCGGTGTCCGCGTACGCCTTGGAGAGCGCGTCGTCGACGTGCTCCGGGTTCTCCACGTGGGTACCGGTGGTGGAGCGGCCCAGGGCGTAGACGGTGGCGCCGTAGGACTCGGCGAGCGTCGCGATGTCCGCACCGATGCCGTACGAGCCGCCGAAGACGACGAGGGTCTTGCCCGTCAGCAGCTCGCGGTAGGCGGCGTCGTCCGTCGGCTGCGGGACGGCCGTGGACGCCAGCTGGAAGAGCTTGTCCGCGATGAAGACGTCGACCGGCTGAGTGACCTTCATGTTGTACTCGTCGCCCGCGACGACGTAGATCGGCACGTCGGGGAGGTACTTCAGGACGACCGAGCAGTCGTCGGTGGCCTGGAAGTTCGGGTCGCCCGCGGCGACCTCGTAGGCCCGGCGGATCGTGGAGAGCTTGAAGGCCTGCGGCGTCTGGCCCCGGCGCAGCCGGGAACGGTCGGGCACGTCGGTGATGAACTCGCCGTCGCCGCCGTGGGTGCGGGTCACGATGATCGTGTCCGCGGAGGGGATGGCGACGTCGACCGCCTGGTAGCGGTCGAGGGCGTCGACGCAGTCCTTGATGACCCGCTGCGAGAGCAGGGGGCGCACGGCGTCGTGGAACAGGACGTTGCGGTCCTCCCCCTCGGCCAGGCCCTCACCGAGGGCCGCGATGGCGCGCTCGGTGGTCTCGTTACGGGTGGAGCCGCCCTCGATCACCTTGGTGACCTTGGTGAGTCCGGCCTTCGCGACGATCTTCTCCACGTCGGGCACATAGCCCGGAGCCATCAGCACGATGACGTCGTCGATGGAGTCGGCCTGCTGGAAGATCGACAGCGTGTGCTCGATGACAGCCTTGCCTGCGATCTTCAGCAGCTGCTTGGGGATGGACAGTCCCACGCGCTGGCCGGTACCGCCGGCGAGCACGACTGCTGTGGTTCGGGCTTTGGCTATGTGCTGAGCAGACACAGACGACCTACCTTGCGAGGGCTGGGAGATACAGCGATGGTTGCACTCTCCGTTACCGTCTCGCAAGGTGGACGTCGGCCGCCGCATGCCCTGTCGAAACCTTGTGGTGCCTTGCGATCAGGGCGAATACCCGAATTGATCCGTCCCGACCGGGTGACCGACACCACACGGTTGAGCGGCATGAATCACCCTTGAGCGGGTTCGGATCCCCCGTTTGCGCGACGCGGAGGGCATGCCGCACCGTCGGACGGGCCGGTGGAGCAGGCCCGTCCGACGGGGTCGACCACGGCGGACGGCCCGGAGAGCAACTGCCGCGACGGAACGGTCCGGTGCCGCGCCCGGGGGCACCAGTGCCGCGGAAGGCAATGTTTGCCCGTGAAGGAGCGGTGTCCGGTGCGTGCTCCCGACGTGCCGGACAGAAGCCCTCGTACTGGACGTACTTGGGCTTCCGGCCGGTGCGGCGAGAGTGCGTGCCGGGCGTCGTGACAGGGCGAACGTTGCCTGTTGCGGCACTAGAACGGATTGAAGTCGTCGAACTCGCGCTGCGCCTCGTCGCGTTCGGCCTCACGGTCGCGGCGGCGCTGCGCCGCCGGGCGCGGCGCTTCGAGACGGTGGTCCTCGCCGCGTCGCCCGAGCATCTCCGCGCCCGCCGCCAAGGTGGGCTCCCAGTCGAAGACGACCGCGTTGTCCTCGGCACCGATGGCCACACCGTCGCCCGCACGGGCACCGGTCTTCATCAACTCGTCCTCGACACCGAGACGGTTGAGCCGGTCCGCCAGGTAGCCGACGGCCTCGTCGTTGTTGAAGTCGGTCTGCCTGACCCAGCGTTCCGGCTTCTCGCCGCGCACCCGGTAGAGGCCGTCCTCCTCCTTGGTGACGGTGAAGCCCGCGTCGTCGACGGCCTTGGGGCGGATCACGATACGGGTCGCCACTTCCACGGGCTTGGCCGCACGCGCCTCGGCGACGACCCCCGCGAGCGCGAAGGAGAGCTCCTTCAGTCCGGTACGGGCGACCGCGGACACCTCGAAGACCTGATAGCCGCGCGCCTCCAGGTCCGGGCGGATCATGTCGGACAGGTCCTGGCCGTCCGGGATGTCGATCTTGTTGAGGACGACGATGCGGGGCCGGTCCTCCAGTCCGCCGTACTGCT
This sequence comes from Streptomyces sp. NPDC093149, assembly GCF_044754145.1. Taxonomy (NCBI): domain Bacteria; kingdom Bacillati; phylum Actinomycetota; class Actinomycetes; order Kitasatosporales; family Streptomycetaceae; genus Streptomyces; species Streptomyces sp. NPDC093149. The sequence goes on along the minus strand of NZ_JBIVON010000002.1, from coordinate 568,957 downwards.
TCAGCTCCTCCTCGATCATGTCGAGGTCGGAGACGGGGTCGCGGTCGGACTCCAGCGTCGCGGTGTCCAGCACGTGCACGAGCACCGAGCAGCGCTCCACGTGCCGCAGGAACTCCAGACCGAGACCGCGGCCCTGGCTGGCGCCGGGGATCAGGCCCGGGACGTCGGCGATGGTGTAGACGGTGCTGCCCGCGGTGACCACGCCGAGATTCGGGACGAGGGTCGTGAAGGGGTAGTCGGCGATCTTCGGCCTGGCCGCGGACAGGACGGAGATCAGTGAGGACTTCCCGGCGCTCGGGTAACCCACCAGGGCGACGTCGGCGACGGTCTTGAGCTCCAGGACGATGTCCCGGGCCTCGCCGGGCTCGCCGAGCAGCGCGAAGCCGGGGGCCTTGCGCCGGGCGGAGGCGAGCGCGGCGTTGCCGAGGCCGCCGCGGCCGCCCTGGCCGGCGACGAACGTGGTGCCCTGGCCGACCAGGTCGGCCAGCACGTTGCCGTTCCGGTCGAGCACGACCGTGCCGTCGGGCACCGGCAGGACGAGATCCTGGCCGTCCTTGCCGGAACGGTTGTCGCCCGCGCCGGGCTGGCCGTTGGTGGCCTTGCGGTGGGGGTGGTGGTGGTAGTCGAGGAGCGTGGTGATGTCCTGGTCGACGACCAGGGTCACATCGCCGCCGCGGCCGCCGTTGCCGCCGTCCGGACCGCCGAGCGGTTTGAACTTCTCACGGTGTACGGAGGCGCAGCCGTGGCCTCCGTTACCCGCGGCGACATGCAGCTCGACGCGGTCCACGAAGGTGGTCATGGTGGGAACCTCCAGTTACATACATGCAGAAATGTCTCACTCGCGCTGTCCCGCATAGGAGAAAGCCGTCTCTCATGGGAGAAACACGCGAAAGGCGGACCCGCTTCCCGTACAGGAAGTGAGGTCCGCCTCCGCAGAAACCGCTCGACGAGCGCCGAAAATCAGCCGGCGATCGGAACGATGTTCACGACCTTGCGGCCACGGTGCGTGCCGAACTCGACCGCACCGGCGGCGAGTGCGAACAGCGTGTCGTCGCCGCCACGGCCGACGCCCGTGCCCGGGTGGAAGTGGGTGCCGCGCTGGCGGACCAGGATCTCACCGGCGTTGACGGCCTGACCGCCGAAGCGCTTCACGCCGAGCCGCTGAGCATTGGAATCGCGCCCGTTCCGGGTGGACGATGCGCCCTTCTTGTGTGCCATGTCTCCTCAGTCCCTTACTTCGCAGCCGCGGGGATACCGGTGACCTTGATCGCCGTGTACTGCTGGCGGTGACCCTGGCGACGGCGGTAGCCGGTCTTGTTCTTGTAGCGAAGGATGTCGATCTTCGCGCCCTTGTGGTGGTCCACGACCTCGGCCTGGACCTTGATCCCGGCCAGCACCCACGGGTCGCTGGTCACGGCGTCGCCGTCGACCACGAGCAGGGTCGAGAGCTCGACCGTGTCGCCAACCTGGGCAGTGGAAATCTTGTCAACCTCAACGATGTCACCGACAGCAACCTTGTGCTGGCGGCCACCGCTGCGCACGATGGCGTACACGCGGATCTCTCTCTCGCTCGGAACGGAGCCCCTGATGCCAGCCGCTCACGCGGGCCGGGGCCCGAGGTGATCCGAATGGACGAGCGGCCTCTCACCGATGACGGGAGGGGGTTGCTCAGGGACAGGCGCATACGGAAACACGCCGATGGGCAAGGTTACGGGCCACCGACCGGAGGGTCAAACCGGGCCCCGTCTCCCACCCCGCGTTCTCCGGCTCGTTCCTTCCCGGGTCCATGGGCTCACCCCTGTCCGGCCGCGGACGGCCCGCCGACGCCGCTGACGGCCTCCTGACCGGCGTCAGCGGGGCAGGGACGCCGCAGGGCTCCTCGGGCGCCCGCAGGGCCGTGCACCGGGCCGTTGGGCCGGTCGGGCCGGTTCGGGCCGACGGACGGGTCCTGAGCAGTCACCGGGGTCACGCACGACGGCCGGTGGGCCGCACCCCTTGTCGAGGTGCGGCCCACCGGCCGTCGTGTCATGTCGTACGGCTGCGGAGAAGGTCCCTCCGCAGCCGTACCTCGCTGCCGCCTACGCCTCGGTACCGGCCGAGACGGCGGCCTGCGCCGGCTTCTCCGCGGCGACCGTCTTCTTCGCCGCCGCCTTCTTGGCCGTCGTCTTCTTCGCGACGGTCTTCTTGGCAGCCGTCTTCTTGGCAACCGTCTTCTTGGTGGCTGCCTTCTTGGCGGTGGCCTTCTTGGCCGTCTTGCGGGCCGCCTTCTTGGCCGGGGCCTCCACCTTCGAAGCTTCCGGGGCTTCGCCGGCTTCGACGGTCCCGGCCGGCTCGGCCTCGGGCTTCGGCTCGGTGGAGCCGGTCACCACGACGACCTCCGCACCGTCCGCACCTGCGGGCGAACCGGCGGGGGCAGTGACCTTGCGGGTCACCCGGCGACGGGCACGCGGCGGGGCGGCCTCGGGGACCACCTCCTCGGGTGCCGCCTCGGGCTGCGGGGCCTCGACGACCGGGGCCGCAGCCGGCACCGGCTCCTCGACCTGCTCGACCGGGGCCGGCGAGCCCGCCGGGGCGGTGGCCTTACGGGTCGCACGACGGCGCGTACGGCCCTGAGGGGCCTCGGCAACCGCCTCGGGCTCCACCACCGGCTCCACGACCGGCTCCGGCTCCACGGCCTCCACCACCGGCTCCGGCTCGACGACCGGGGCGGGAGCCGCGGCCTTCGGGGCACCGGCCGGAGCCGATGCCTTACGGGTCGCACGGCGCCTGCCACGGCCACGCGAAGCGGCTGCCTCGGCCTCGGCCGGGCTGCTGTACAGCTCCTCGTCCGGGACGAACTCCGGCTCGGGCAGCGCCACCGGGGCGGCCACCTCCGCGGCCAACTCGGCCTCGGTCTCGCCCTCCGCGATGTGCGCGTGGTCCAGTTCGACGATCTGCTCGTGCTCGTGCTCGTGGCCCGCACCGCCCCGGCCGCGCTTCTTGGCACGCTTGCCGTTGCCGCCGCCACCGACCGAGGTCGGCTGCTCCATGTGCACGATCACGCCGCGCCCGTTGCAGTGGACACAGGTCTCGGAGAAGGACTCCAGCAGACCCTGGCCCACCCGCTTGCGGGTCATCTGGACCAGGCCCAGCGAGGTGACCTCGGCGACCTGGTGCTTCGTACGGTCGCGTCCCAGGCACTCCAGCAGTCGGCGCAGCACCAGGTCCCGGTTGGACTCCAGCACCATGTCGATGAAGTCGACGACGACGATCCCGCCGAGGTCGCGCAGCCGCAGCTGGCGCACGATCTCCTCGGCCGCCTCCAGGTTGTTCTTGGTGACGGTCTCTTCGAGGTTGCCGCCCTGACCGGTGAACTTGCCGGTGTTGACGTCGACGACGACCATCGCCTCGGTCTTGTCGATCACCAGCGAACCGCCGCTCGGCAGATAGACCTTCCGGTCCAGCGCCTTCATCAGCTGTTCGTCGATCCGGTACGTCGCGAAGATGTCGACCTCTGAGGTCCATCGCGACAGACGGTCCGTCAGGTCGGGCGCCACGTGCGAGACGTAGCCGTGGATGGTCTCCCACGCGCCGTCGCCGCTGACGATGACCTTGGAGAAGTCCTCGTTGAAGATGTCGCGGACGACCCGGACGGTCATGTCCGGCTCGCCGTAGAGCAGCGTCGGCGCGTTGGAGCTGCCGGTGCTCTTGGACTTCTTCTGGATGTCCTCCCACTGCTGCTGCAGCCGCTCGACGTCGCGGCGCAGCTCGTCCTCGCTCGCGCCCTCCGCCGCGGTGCGGACGATGACGCCCGCGTCCTCGGGAACGATCTTCTTGAGGATGGTCTTCAGCCGGGCCCGCTCGGTGTCGGGGAGCTTACGGCTGATACCGGTCATCGAGCCCTCGGGCACATAGACCAGGTAGCGGCCGGGCAGCGAGACCTGGCTGGTCAGGCGGGCGCCCTTGTGGCCGATCGGGTCCTTGGTCACCTGGACGAGGACGGACTGGCCGGACTTGAGCGCGGTCTCGATACGACGCGGCCCGTGGGCCATGCCGAGCGCCTCGAAGTTCACCTCGCCGGCATACAGGACCGCGTTGCGTCCCTTGCCGATGTCGACGAAGGCGGCCTCCATGGACGGCAGTACGTTCTGCACCTTGCCCAGGTAGACGTTGCCAACGTAGCTGGTGGCCTGCTCCTTGTTGACGTAGTGCTCGACGAGCACGTTGTCCTCGAGGACGCCGATCTGGGTGCGCTCGCCGTTCTGGCGGACGACCATGACCCGCTCCACGGCCTCGCGGCGGGCCAGGAACTCGGCCTCGGTGATGATCGGGACTCGGCGGCGACCCTGCTCACGACCCTCGCGGCGGCGCTGCTTCTTCGCCTCCATACGGGTCGAGCCCTTGATCGACTGGACCTCGTCGAAGCCGGTGCCGGGCTCCCGCTCCTCCTTGCGGCGGGGCTCGCGGACCTTGACGACCGTACGCTCCGGGTCGTCCGCGCCGCTCTCGGTGTCGGCCACGACATCACCGCTGCGACGGCGACGGCGGCGACGACGTCGGCTGCTGCTGGATCCCGCGGCGGACGCCTCGTGCTCCTCGTCCTCCTCCTCGGGCTCCTGAGCGCGCTCCTGGTCGTCCTCGGAAAGGTCGGCGGCGGCCTCGTCACCGTGCTGCTCGGCGCCCTCGTCGCCCTCGCTGGTCTCGCCACGACGGCGGCGACGGCCACCCCGACGGCGACGGCGCGAGGGCCGGTCCCCGTACTCGTCCGTCTCCTCGTGCTCGCCCTCGGGCTCGGCCTCGCCCTCGTGCTCGTGCTCGTCCTCGACGTGCTCCTCCACCGCGGGAGCGGCGGCCTGCTCGGGCTCGGCGGCCTCGCCGCGACGACGGCGGCGGCGACGCGAACCCGCCTGCGGCGCGGCCTCGGCGGCCGGGGCCTCGGTCGTGGCGGTCGACTCCTCGACCGTCTCGGGCTCTTCCTCGATCTCCTCGCGACGCGAGGCGGCAGCGGCGGCGGCCGCGGTCTCCGGCGTCTGGAACATCGGCTCGGCGAAGACCGGCGCCTGGAACACGGCCACGGCGGGGCGCGTCGCGCGACGGCTCTTGCGTACGGGCTCCTCGACCTTGCCGGTGAACTCGGGCCGGCCGGCGGCCGCGGTGGCCCGGCGGCGCTGACGACCACGCGGCGCGGTGCCCTCGGCCTCGGTGGGCTCGACGGTCTCGGCGGCGGGCTCGACGGCCTCGATGGCCTCGGCGGTTTCGGCAACCGGTTCCTCGGCCTCGACAACCGTCTCGGCG